>DATINP010000151.1:0-10795 GCA_035474135.1 Chloroflexia bacterium
GCAGCTTCGCGCTGACCGAAGCAAATGCGCCTACCATAGCGGGCATCTGCGCCCGGCTTGATGGGCTTCCGCTCGCGATCGAGCTTGCGGCGGCACGCGCTAATATACTGCCGCCGCAAGCTATGCTCAAGCGTCTGGAAAGCCGGTTGCTCGTGCTCACAGGAGGGGCCAGGGACCTGCCCGCTCGCCAGCAAACCCTGCGGAGTACGATTGAGTGGAGTCACGAACTGCTCGATGAGGGGGAGCAAAGGATTTTCCGAAGACTGGCGGTATTCGAGGGCGGGCGGACCCTGGAAGCTATCGAAGCCATCTGCGGCCCGGAAATTGAGCCAAACGCACATTCGAGCGCCGGTCTCAAATCCCTGGCCACCTTGAGCGTAGATGTGCTGGACGAGGTGGCATCGCTGGTTGACAAGAGCCTACTCAACCGGGAGGAACAGATAGAAGGCGGGGAGCCTCGCTTTGTGATGCTTGAAACCATTCACGAGTACGCCCGCGAGCGGCTTGTTGAGAGCGGAGAGGCCCAGGAGATCGGCGAACGCCACGCTCGCTTCTTCCTCGACCTGGCAGAGAAAGCCGAGCCGGAGTTGAACGGAGATGAACAGGAATTCTGGTTGGGGCGGTTGGAAGACGAGTACGATAACATACGCGCCGCCCTGCGTTGGGCGCCTGAGCATGCACCTGAGCTAGGTTTGCGTTTAGCCGGAGCGTTGTGGCTGTTCTGGGAGATCCGCGGCTACCTGAGCGAAACCAGGCACATGCTATCCGAACTCCTTTCGCAGCCCAGGACTCTTGCGCACACAATCGAGCGGGCAAAGGCCCTCCACACCGCCGGGAATCTGGCCGACACGCAAGGGGGCCACGAAGCAGCACTTGACTATTACAACGAAAGCCTCGCGATCTACCGGGAGCTGGGCGATAGGCGTGGCGCTGCCCGCCCGCTAAACGGGCTCGGATTGGTAGCGTGGAGCCAGGGCGATTTCGTCAGTGCCCGATCCTTTCTTGAGGAAAGCCTCGCGATCAAGCGCGAGTTGACGAACCCTTCATCAATTTCAATCGCCCTCAACAATCTTGGCCTCGTGGCTCACGCCCAGGGCGACTACACCACTGCCCGCGCTTATCTTGAGGAATCTCTAACTATAGATCGGAAATTGAAGGACAAAGACGCCATCGCTACCTCCCTTGTCAACCTGGGCGCAGTGGCGATCGATGATGGCAGGTACGAAGAAGCAAGCCCACTTCTCATGGAAGGCCTGGCCCTCTTTAACGATGTTGGCGACATCCGGGGCATAGCTGATGGCATCGAAAACCTGGTGGGGTTGGTAGGCCAGACCGGCAACTTTGACAGAGCACCTGTGTTGGGCGGAATGGCGGAAGCCTTGCGCGATGAGGCAAGCACGCCCATGTTGGGCCCTGAAAGAGTCCGCTATGAGCACTTCTTGGAAATAACACGCTCCCAAGTCAGCCCTGTTAACTGGGACGATCAATGGGCGATGGGCAGGAGATTGGCCCAGGACCTGGAACGTGCAATGGAGTATATAATGGGATCCAGTGTGACCGATTAGTAGACACAAGTTGAGCATCTTTCGGTCGTGATAGTGAACAGGGATGGGCCGCATAATGAAGCATGTGATATACTGTCATACTGCATCAGCCGTTCCTCTATAGGGAGATGGTTAGTTACGGCGTCATACGTTTGTGTCTGACGCATGGGAGGTCATTCTCATGAACTGCCCCAGTTGCCAAACGTCTAATCCGGAAGGCGCGAAGTTCTGCTTCAACTGCGGGACGTCGCTCTCCATCAACTGCCTTCATTGCGGCACGCAGCTCACCCCCAGCGCCCGGTTTTGCTTCAATTGCGGCCAGCCAGTAGCGCAAGCTTCGGCACCCACCTCAACGCCGCTCGTCGCCGAATCATCATCGGATGGACAGCAGGCCCAGGCGACACTTCACACTCCGCTCTCAAAACCGAGCCCGACTGAAGTTCCTGCCGACCCTGCGCTCGATCGCTTACAACAATACATCCCACGAGAATTACTCAATAAGCTGGAAATGGCGCGAACCAATCGAAGCATGGCGGGCGAGCGGCGCATAGTTACCGTCCTCTTCTGCGATATCAAAGGCTCCACCTCCCTTGCCGAGCTGCTCGACCCCGAAGAGTGGGCCGAGATCATGAACGGCGCGTTCAAGTTCCTCATCGAGCCGATCTACAAATACGAAGGCACCCTCGCCAGGCTAATGGGCGATGCTATTCTCGCGTTCTTCGGCGCGCCCATCGCCCACGAGGACGACCCGCAGCGCGCTGTGCTGGCAGCCCTTGATATACTCGAGGGAATGAACGAGTATCGCGAGCAGGTTAAGCGCCAGTATGGCTTCGATCTCAACGTGCGGGTCGGCATTAACACCGGGCTGGTCGTGGTGGGTGAAGTTGGCTCCGACCTACGGGTCGAGTATACCGCCATGGGCGATGCAGTCAACCTGGCTTCTCGCATGGAGCAGACTGCCGATCCCGACACTGTCCGCATCACGGGCAACACCTACAAATCGGTGTCCAACCTCTTCGAATTCAAGGCGCTCGGTAGCATCGAAGTGCGCGGCAAGTCGGAGCCTGTATCGGCCTACGAAGTGCTCGGCGTGCTAGAAGGCGCTTTGCCTACGCGAGGCATAGAGGGCCTGTCCTCCCCTATGGTTGGCAGGACACGCGAACTGGCTGCTTTGCAGGCGGCAATGGATGACGTGACCGCGGGCCTGGGCCACCTCGTTTCCATCATGGGCGAAGCAGGGCTCGGCAAATCGCGCCTGGTGGCCGAGTTGAGAAATAACCTGACGCCAGGCACTGTTGCCTGGTACGAAGGCCGCTCTCTCTCCTATGAAACTTCGACCCCATACGCTCCCTTCATCGACTTGTTCAGTTCCATGCTCGGGCTGCACTCGAACGATTCCGATGCCGAACGCTACGAGAAGGTAAGGGCCAGTATGGACGAGGTGCTGCCAGGACAAGCGGAGAGCCTGGCCCCGTTCATGGCCAGCCTGCTCGGGATCAAGCTGGAAGGCGATCCCCGCGAGCGCGTGCGCTACCTTGAACCCCCCAAGCTTCGCGGTAGCATATTCTATGCTGTCGCTCAGTTTGTTGGAGCCCTCGCCTCCAGGAGCCCCATAGTACTGCACTTCGAAGACCTCCACTGGGTAGACCCCACATCTCTCGAATTAATCGAAGCTCTCTTCCCGCTCACTGAAAGCGCACCCTTGATGTTGCTCGCCGTTTTCCGCCCCAACAAACAGGAGCCGTCATGGCGATTCCACGAGATAGCCTCCCGCGACCATGCCGGCCGGTACACCCAGGTGCTGTTGCAGCCGCTCGATGAGACCGAATCGAGAGAGCTGGTAGCCAACCTGCTAGAGATTGAAGACCTGCCCGAGAAGGTGCGCGCCCTCATTCTGCGTAAGGCCGAGGGCAATCCCTTCTTCGTTGAGGAGGTCATCCGCTCTCTACTCGACGCCGAACTCGTTGTCCGAGAAGATAACCACTGGCGCGCCACCCGCGAGATCGAGAACATCGCTGTGCCTGACACCCTCCAGGGGGTGATCACAGCCCGCCTCGACAGGCTCGACGACGAATCGAAGTACGTGGCGCAGGCGGCTGCTGTCGTGGGTCGCGAGTTCCAGTACGATGTGTTGGGCCAGGTTTATGAGACACCAGGGGCGCTCGACCCCTCGCTCGCCAACCTGCAGCAGCGTGAGCTTGTGCGCGAGAAGAGCCGCCTGCCGAGGCGCGCATACATGTTCAAGCATGTACTGACCCAGGAAACGGCCTATGCATCGCTATTGCTCAGCAGGCGGCGCAGCTTGCACCGCCGCGTGGCCGAGTGCCTCGAACGCGTCGAGCCTGAACGCGTGAACGAGATCGCCCATCACTATGTCGAGGGCAGGGAGTTAGCTCTGGCCCTGCCATACATTATAGAATCCGCCGACCGAGCGGCTCGCTCCGGGGCAAGAGAGGAGGCCATAGGATACTACCGGCAGGTGATCGATATAGCTACCTCCCTCGACGACCACACCCACATGCGCAGGGCATACGAAGGATTGGGCAAGACATTGGAATTCGCGATGCGCCCAAATGAGGCCGTCGATGCCTTTAAGGCTATGGAGGCTTTCGCAGAGGAGCACCAGGATGCCGGCATGCAAATCTCGGCGCTGAACAAGATGTCTTATACATATTCGATGGCGCTCGGACAAATGGAGGAAGCGGAGAAATGCCTGGGACGTGCCGAGGATCTGGCGCGCAAGCATGAGCAGGTGGCCGGCCTGATAGAGGCCACAACAGTGCGCTGCGGCATATGCTCGTTCACAGCCGATTTCTCCGGAGCCGCCAAACACCTCGCCGAGGCCGCCCGGTTGGGTCGCGAGATCGACGACAAAGAGACCACGGCATTTGGCCTGGCTCACCGCGCCAATATGCTGACCCACCTCACTCACTTCGATGAGGCTTACGAAACAGCAAAAGAAGGTCTTATCGTGACGGACGAGGTGCAGAATCTGGAACACCGCGCCGATTTGATGGTCTACCCGATCCCTATGTACCACCTGCACAACGGGGATCTGGCGGAGGCCTACAAATGCGCCGAGGAAGGATACGCTCTCGGCGCACGTATCGGCGCTTCGATCTCTCCTATCCTCGCATCATATACGCTCGGCCACATAGCCGAATTGCAAGGCAACTACGATGCGGCTATGGAATGGCACAGGAAGGGCCTCCAGCACGCCCGCCCGCTCGCCGACTTCCTGCCCTTCATGCTGGTAATACCATTGGGCGGCCTGGGGATGATATGTCTGGACATTTCTGACGAGTTGAAAGACCGGGCGGTGGAGTACCATACTGAGGCGGCCAATCTACTAAGCACACCTATGGGCATGCCCGGTGGAGGTACAGCCTGGGCCGACCTCGGCTTCTGCGCCCTTGAGCTTGGCTATCCTGAAGTAGCTTATGAGCGCTTCCAGAACGGGCTAAACATACCATCCATGCTCATGTATGTTCAAAAGCCCCGGCTGCTGGCGGGCGCTGCTCTCGCCGCCCAGGCCCTTGGCAAGACCGAAGAAGGCATCGGCTTCCTGGATGAGGCGCATAGATACGCCGAGGAAGGCGATTTCAAGTGGTTCTACCCGCTTATAGCACTCGTCGATGCACGCGTGAGCTCAGCGCAAGACAATACAGAGCGAGCGCTTGAGCAATATAAGCTCGCTGAAACGCTCGCCCGAGAGATGGGGATACGACACATAATGTGGCAGGCACAACTCGGTGCCGCGCAATTGCTGCGCACATGCGGCAATATGGTCGAGTCTAGCGCTATGCAAGCAAACGCAGAACAGACGATCGATGAGTTGACTGCCTCATTCGAAGATGATACCTATAAGGAGGCGTTCCGCGAGAGCATGGCGCGGAAGATAGCTTAAGAGACCTGCCGGCCCGCCACCTGGCAACCCGGTGATCACGCGCTACGCTATACGGCAACAAACAGACAGGAGGGACATAGTCATGGCCAAGCCCGTAATTCTGACCGTTGACGACGAGCCTGTTGTGCTTGGCGCAATCGAGCGCGACCTGCGCCGCAAGTATAGCAAGGAGTACCAGATTTTGCGGGCCGGGTCGGGCGCGGAGGCCCTCGAAGCGCTACACCAGCTAAAGGTGCGCGATCAACCCGTTGCCCTTCTCCTGGTCGACCAGCGTATGCCGAGCATGTCAGGTGTGGAGCTAATGGAGCAAGCAATTCCCCTCTTTCCCGGCGCCAAACGTACTCTCCTCACAGCCTATGCCGACACCGAGGCCGCTATCAAGGCTATCAACGAGGTCAGGCTCGACTACTACCTGATGAAGCCGTGGGACCCACCCGACCAGAACCTCTACCCCGTGCTCGACGACCTGCTGGACGACTGGCAAGCTCAACAACTTCCACTTCCCTTCGAGGGTCCGCGCTTGATCGGCCATCGTTGGTCCTCGCTTGCCCACCAGTTGAAAGACTACCTCACCCGCAACCAGATACCGTACCACTGGGTCGACGTTGAACTGGATCCTGATGCACCACACCTCCTCGAATCGTTGGGGGAAGACGCTAACCGGCTCCCCGTGGTGGTTTTCCCTGACGGTTCGCGCATATGCCAGCCTACCAATTCACAGGTCGCTGAGAAGGCAGGGCGCAAGCTCAAAGCCAGCATGCCCTTCTACGACGTCATAATTATCGGAGGCGGGCCTGCGGGCCTGGCGGCTGCCGTCTACGGTGCTTCCGAAGGGCTGCACACCCTCATGATCGAGCGCGAAGCGCCTGGAGGCCAGGCAGGTACAAGCTCGCGCATTGAGAACTATCTCGGCTTCCCCTCCGGCCTGAGCGGTTGGGACCTCGCCCGGCGCGCGGTCACCCAGGCTAGCCGCTTCGGCGCTGAGATCCTCACCCCCCAGGAGGTATGCGAGTTGAAGGTAGAGGACCCCTACCGCATAGTGCGCCTGGTAGACGGTACCGAGCTAAGCTGCCATGCTCTCATGATCGCCACTGGTGTTAGCTACCGCAAGCTGGATGTGCCTGGCGCGGATGAATTGACCGGAGCGGGCGTCTACTACGGGTCGTCTCAAGCTGAGGCCATGCTCTACAAGGGCGAAGATGTCTACATCGTGGGCGCGGCCAACTCGGCGGGCCAGGCTGCCATGTACTTCTCGAACTATGCGCGCAACGTCACCATGCTTGTACGCGGCGACTCCCTGTCCAAGGGGATGTCTCAGTACCTGGTTGAGCAGATCGCCCAGACGCCCAATATCAAGGTGCTGCTTGATTCCAGCGTCTCCGAGGTGCACGGCGAGGGCCGTTTGGAGGCTATCACGGTCGCTAATGCCGTCACCGGCGAACACGAACGGCTGCCCTCTACTGCTCTGTTCGTCTTCATCGGCGCTCAGCCGCACACCGAGTGGGTGGCCGGTGCGCTCGAACGCGACGCCATGGGCTTTATCATCACAGGCACCGACCTTATGAAAGACGGCCAGGTGCCCAGAGGCTGGCCCCTGAGGCGGCAGCCATACTGGTTGGAGGCAAGTGTTCCCGGCGTCTTCGTAGCAGGCGACGTGCGCCACCACTCGGTCAAACGCATGGCCACAGCCGTTGGCGAAGGCTCAATGGCCGTCCAGTTCATCCACCAGTACATCTCGTCGCTTTAGAGAGCAGCTACAGCAAACTCCACCAAACAAAAACCCATAGAAACCACATGAACTCCGGCTGCACACACCTGAATCAGATAAAAGAGGTCACCCCGGGGACACAGGGGTGTGAAGAGTGCCTGGCGAGCGGCGATTCTTGGGTGCACTTGCGGCTCTGCATGGTCTGTGGGCACGTGGGCTGCTGCGACGAATCGAACAACAGGCACGCAACCAAGCACTTCCAATCCACTACCCACCCCATCATCCAGTCGTTTGAGCCCGGGGAGGACTGGATGTGGTGCTACGTAGACGAAGCGCTGATCTACCCGAACGAAGAAGAGGGTGCGGGGATGAAACTGGCTGTCACGACGGAGTTCCTGCGCCGCATCCCGATCTTCGGACAGCTTGCCGACGAGCACCTGAGAAAGGTCTGCGAAATAGCCGAGCCGGCCACTATCAATGCGGGCGCGCTATTAGTTGAGGAAGGCAGCCCGGGCGATGCCCTCTACGTAATAGTCGATGGCGAGTTTGAGGTCACCAAGCGAGCAGGCAAGGGGGAAGTGGTCATGGCCACCCGGCACTCGGGTGACATGATCGGTGAGATGGCTCTGCTGGAGCAGGTGCCGCGAGTCGCATCAGTGCGCGCTACACGTACCAGCCGTGTACTCACTATCAGCCGCGAAGCCTTCTATAACCTCCTGGCGGGCAACCCATCGGCCGTGCTCACTATACTGCGCACCTTCATAGAGCGCCTGCGCAGCACCGAGACTTTGCTCGTGCAAAACGACAAACTCGCTTCTCTCGGCACGCTGGCCGCCGGGTTGGCCCACGAATTGAACAATCCCGCTGCCGCCGTGCGACGAAGCGCCGACCAACTCCGGGAGGTGCTTGGTCAATGGCAGCGCATATCTATAGACCTGGACCGGCTGATATTCGATGATGACCAGGCCTCGAAATTGGCCGAACTGCGCGACGAAATGGAGGCCAGGGCCTCCCGTATTCTCATCCTGGACCCCATTGGCCGCGGCGATAGGGAAGGCGAGTTGCAGGATCGCCTTGAACAGCAGGGCGTCCAGGACGCCTGGGAGAGCGCCCCGGTGCTCGTTTCGTTTGGGTGGGAGCTGGCAGAGCTTGAACTCGCGCTCACACCTTTCACGGAAGATCAGATACCAGTTATCGTGCCCTGGTTGTCAGCCGGCACGGCAGCTTACGGCCTCCTGAACGAGGTGCAAACAGGTGCTCAGCGCATCTCAGAAATCGTGAAAGCGGTCAAAACTTATTCGTTCCTCGACCAGGCCCCCGTGCAGCAGGTAGATATCCACGAAGGGCTGGCAAACACACTTGTCATGTTGCGCCACAATCTCAAGGCCGGCGTGACGGTGCACCGCGAATATGATCCCGAACTCCCAGAGATAGAGGGCTACGGTAGCGAGCTTAACCAGGTCTGGACAAACCTCATAGACAATGCGATCTCGGCCATGGGAGGGCAAGGCGACCTGACTATCAAGACCTACGCTCAGGGCACCAACGTTGTAATCGAGATCACAGATAGCGGGCCAGGCATCCCGCCCGATGTGCAGGGGCGCATCTTCGAGCCGTTCTTCACTACAAAAGCTCCAGGCGTGGGCACGGGACTTGGCCTCCATATCGTGTACAACATAATAGTTGACAAGCACCACGGTTACATCAAGGTCATTTCAAGGCCAGGCAGCACTTGCTTCCAGGTGACGCTCCCGGTGCGCCTGACACGTGAAGGGCAGGCGTAAATGCCACAGAAAGAGATCGAACTGATCCTGGCGCGCCACCTGGCGAGTTATCTCGCCGTGCCGGTGTTCGTCGCCGACCCGACGGGCAATCTCGTCTATTACAACGAGCAAGCAGGTGCAGTGCTTGGCCACCCGTTCGAGGACTCCGAGGACTTGCCGCTCTACGATAGGCTGAGCGCCCTGGAGCCGAAGGACGAGAAAGGCCTGCCGATCCCGGTCGAGAGACTGCCTCTGGCCGTAGCAGTCGCCGAACAGCGACCTGTGCATTGCAGGCTTCGTATCAGGGGCCTGGACGGTGTGCACCGCTATATCGAAGCGACCGCCTTCCCCCTTATCGGCTTTGGCGGGCGGCATGCCGGTGCGATGTCCGTCTTCTGGGAGATCGAAGAGGAATGAAGGTCACGATATGGGGGAGTCGCGGCTCGGTAGCTACTCCCGGTCCCGATACCGTTCGGTATGGTGGAAACACCTCCTGTGTAGAAGTACGTGGAGAGGGTGGCACCCTGCTTGTACTCGATGCGGGCACGGGGATACGGCGGCTGGGTGCCAGCCTCCCGGAAACGATCAGGCGCGTTGACCTGCTGCTAACCCATCTGCATATGGACCACATCCAGGGGCTGGGCTTCTTCGCTCCTCTCCGTCGAGCCGGGGTTGAGGTGCATATATGGGGCCCGGCCGGGAGCAATCACAGCTTGCGCTCACGCCTGGGACGCTATCTTTCGCCGCCACTCTTCCCTGTGCATATCCGGGAGATGCCTTGCACTCTCTATTTCCACGAGTTACCTGACGGGCTAGCTACCCACGAAATAGGAGAGTTCGAGGTATCAGCGGCGGTGGTTTGCCACCCCGACCCCACCCTCGGATACCGTATCGCCTCAGCGTCAGGCACGCTGGCCTACCTGCCCGATCACGAGCCTGCGCTGGGTCTGAGCGGTTTTACGCTGCCTGGCCAGTGGGTCTCCGGCTACTCACTGGCCCGCGACGTAGACCTCCTGATCCACGATGCCCAGTACACAGGTAGCCAGTACGAGGAGCGGGTTGGCTGGGGACACAGCACGATGCGTCAGGCCTTCGAATTTGCCGAGTTGGCAGGGGTACGCCGGCTCTCCCCCTTTCATCACGACCCCACGCATGATGACGACACGTTGGACTTCCTTATAGATGTAGAGCAAGCAGCCCGAGAGTGGCCGTTCGCCGTTATACCGGGGGCAGAGGGCTCTACCGTTACTCTCACCCAGTGGAGCAATGGTCTCGTCGAGCACTGATGTCTCTATTTTGCTCATATGTGCCATAATCGCAGAATGGACAATGAATTGAATGTCCGTTGAAACGGCACGAAGGCAAACAAATCCTTTGCGAGTAGGTGTTCTTGTAGGAGTTGCAGGGGTTATCACTGTAGGACAGCATCCCATTGTGTATTCTGAGAGCCACAAGTTATAATACTCACGAGTCGCAACCGCTTTACAAGCGGTGTGTTTTTTCGTGCCCTCGAATATGAAAGGGGTTCTATCCTTGCGCAGCAAGCGTTTTCTTCCCACTCTCGCTCTCATGGGTTTGCTCTTACCCGTGCTGGCCCCGACAGGCGTCGCCTTGCCTCAGCGCGTCGCGTCTGCTGACACAAACTGCACAACCTTCCAAGAGACTGGCCGCACCGTCTGTGGCCGCTTCCTACAATACTGGAATGAGCATGGTGGCCTGGCCCAGCAAGGCTATCCGATCACCGACGCGATAGGCGAGGTCTCCGACGTTGATGGCCAGCTTCGCACCGTGCAGTATTTCGAGCGCTCAGAGTTCGAGTACCACGTTCAGAATGCAGTACCCAATGACGTACTTCTCGCCCTGCTCGGCTCGC
>DATINP010000152.1:0-4376 GCA_035474135.1 Chloroflexia bacterium
CTGGCCGCCGTACTGCGCGGCTGTTTGTGCAGCCAGCGATGCCAGTTCCAACCCCAGCTTCTTGGGCCTGCCGTTATTATCGGTCTCGACGACCGCCCAAACATCGTTGTTCGTTGCCACTATACCCTCCATTTAGATCAGCTTCTTGCTTTCAAGGAAATCTGCGATTGCTGACGCGGTTGCGGCGGGGTCTTCCGCCTTGATAATCTGGCGTGCGCGAGCCGACTGAGGCCGCTCGACGCTCTCCACCTTTGTGAGCGCCCCGGCGAGGCCCACTTCATCTGCGGTAATGCCGAGATCAGCCAGGGCAAGGGTTGCCAACTCCTTCTTCTTAGCCTTCATAATGCCGGGCAAAGAGGGATAACGCGGCTCGTTAGCGGTCTGCGTAACAGATGCGATGGCCGGTAGGGCCGCTTCGACCACGTCGTAGCCGGTATCACTGCCGCGCTTGCCTCGCACCTTGTTCCCAACCACCTCGATCTCGTTGACCCAGGTAACTGCAGGCAGGCCCAGTAGCTCGGCCACAATGCTGTACACCACCCCACCGCCTGCATCAGTGCTTTGCGAACCGAACATCGCCAGGTCAAACGGGATCGTCCCCAACGCCTTGGCAAGCACACGAGCAGTAGCCAGGTAGTCGGAGCCGTGCAAGGCGGGGTCTGTAACCAGCACCGCGCGGTCGGCGCCCATCGCCAATCCCTTGCGAATAGTTTCTGTGCTGGCGTCAGGCCCCATGCAAAGCAGGACGATCTCGCCCGTAGCCGCGCCGCTCTCCCTGATGCGCAGGGCTTCTTCGATAGCGTACTCGTCCCAGGGGTTGATCACCACAGGCAAAGATGCCCTGTCAAGCGTGCCATCGGCCTGAAGCTGTTTGTCAGCGGTGGTATCGGGCACGGCTTTCATACAAACTACTATATTCATAAATATCCTGTCTCCTCCCAATCTCATCATTGAGCATGAGTGTCTTAATTGCAGTCCCGTTGATCGTATCACAAACGGCGATCTGCTTCAAGAGGACAGCCCGCGTCCTACTCCTTTCTGACTTCCTAACTACTAGCAGTCAGTACAAAAGTACAGGTGCAGGACCTATGCACCATTGTTCGCGCTCCTGTATAATGACCACGATAAGGAGAGGCATGTTAGAGGCCAGGCAAGAAAGTGCATACCGGCAGGCCGGGGTAGACATAGACGCGGGGAGCCGCGCCGTTGAGGGTATGAAGGAGGCAGTGCGCTCGACCTTCGGGCCACGAGTGCTAGCCGATGTCGGACTCTTCGGTGGTCTTTACGCGCTCGATGAACGCCCGGATGGGCAAGTTTTGGTCGCCAGCACAGATAGTGTCGGCACGAAGCTAAAGCTCGCTTCTTTGCTGGGAACGCACAGCTTGCTGGGTCACGACATTGTGAATCATTGCACAAACGACGTACTGGCCTGTGGTGCCAAACCTATATTCTTTCTGGACTACTTTGCCGCCGGGAAGATCGTACCTGAACAAGTCATAGAAATCGTAACCGGAATGGCCGAAGCGTGCCGCGCGGCGGGCTGTGCCCTCATCGGGGGCGAGACAGCAGAACTCCCTGGAGTGTACAACGAGGGCGAGTTCGACGTGGTAGGCACTATCGTGGGCATGGCGAGGCGCGACATGCTAGTGCTGGGCGACAGGATCGTACCGGGCGATATAGCACTGGCGCTTCCATCGAGCGGCCTCCACACCAACGGCTATTCGCTGGCCCGCAAGGTATTCGGGCTGGACGGATCACCTGAAAAAACCACGACGCGTCTTATGCAATATGCACCTGAGCTAGGGCGCACACTGGGCGCAAGCCTTACCGAACCTCATCGCTCATACCTGCCGGAGATCGGTCCTCTGCTGGAAAAGCACAGCCGCCCGATCAAAGGCATGGCCCACATCACGGGCGGCGGCCTGATAGACAACATCCCGCGCATTTTGCCTTCGGGCTGTGCAGTCGAACTGGACACGACCTCGTGGAAGATACCGCCCCTCTTTCAACTTATACAGTCCAGAGGCAACATTCCGGACGCTGAGATGCGCAGAGTATTCAACATGGGCCTCGGCATGGTCGTTATAGTGTCGCCCGGTGAAGCCGGCAATATCATTGAGGGCACACCGGCCTTCATGCAAGTGGGCAGAGTAATAGAACAGCAGCACGATGAACGCGTGCTATTCAGGGATTAGCAATAGGAGAACTTCTTGCGCCTCGGCGTACTGGTATCAGGCAAAGGCACTAACCTGCAAGCCATTTTGGACGCAATTGCTTGCGGCGAATTGGACGCGACGGTAGCATACGTGGCCTGCAACCACAGGGGTGCGCAGGCGATAGAAAGAGCCGGACAAGCGGGGGTGCCCGCCGGGCTTTATACGCAACAGGAATATGGAACGCGGCAGGCACAGCAAAGAGCCATTGCCGCCCAACTGAAAGAGGCTAATGTAGAACTCGTAGTGTTGGCTGGTTGGGACAGGGTGTTGACAGGCGAGTTCGTCGCAGCATTCGAGGGCAGGATAATAAATGTACACCCCTCGCTGCTGCCCGCCTTCGCAGGAGGCTTGCACGCAATCGCGGAAGCACTCAAGTACAAAGTAAAGATAACAGGCTGCACTATCCACTTCGTCACCGACGACCTGGACGCGGGGCCGATAATCGCGCAAGCGGCTGTGCCTGTCTTGCAAGACGACACGGAAGAAACACTGGCCGAACGCATACATAAAGAGGAACACAGGATACTTGTGGAGGCGATAAAGCTGCTTGTGGCAGGCAAGCTGCGAGTAGAAGGACAAAGCGTGATGATCTGTGATACGTGACGGTATACGACTTACGATCTAAGATCTAAGATCTACGACTTAAGAAGACAGCGAGTAGAAACCCGACATTGAAATCTGGAACTACAACCTTGGAACCAATAAACTTCGAAGTGATCGAAAACGCGGAACCGCGACCTAATGGCAGCCTGATCGTCAGCGAAGACGACGGGCGGCGGATCAGGCGGCAGCTTGATCGCATGATCATGGAAGCGGGCGCGAGCGCTACTATCTTGCTTGATCGAGCAGGCGAAGTCATATCTGCACGAGGTGACCAACTGCCCAGGGACCTCGATGTAATGGGTGCGCTGTTGGCAGGGACATTCGCTACCACGCGCGAGCTTGCTCGCATGAGAAACGAGAGAAACTTTCAGACGCTATTCCAGCAAGGCTCAACCGAGAACACGCTGACCGAGTTGATCGGGGAGGCCTGGCTGATAACGGTGATCTTCGGCAAGAGCACACACGTTGGCCTTGTACGCGATCTTACACGCCAGATCACACCCGAACTGGAGGCTGTGCTGCTGCAAGCACAGCGCCGAAGCCGTCAGGTGGCGGGGTTGAACCCGTCATTCCGCACCTCGGTCGAGGACACAATTGATCTGCTGTTCAAGGAATAACTAGGGGCATACGATTGTCGGATTATCGCAGTCGTCCAAAGAGGGGAATATGGCACTGATAAACGTTGCGACAAGAGAGATACATTGCAAGCTCGTATACTACGGGCCGGGTCTCTCGGGGAAAACAACCAACCTGAAGTATATCTACTCGACCGTGCCGGGACAGGCTCGGGGCGACCTGCTGTCTATCGACACGGAGACGGAGCGCACGCTCTTCTTCGACTTTTTGCCCCTCGACCTGGGCAAGGTGCATGGCTACCAGGTGCGTTTCCACCTCTACACAGTGCCAGGGCAGGTGCTATACGAGCGCACCCGCGTGGCCGTACTGAACGGGGCCGATGGAGTGGTATTCACGGCGGATTCGCAGCGCTCGAAGCTGGGTGAGAACGTCCGCTCTTTGCAGGAACTTGCGAAGAACCTGACGCAACAGGGCAAGAAGTTTCTCGAGTTTCCGATGGTTATGCAGTACAACAAGCGCGACATGCCCGACGCTCTGCCCCTTCCAGTGCTGGAGCGCTATTTGAACCCCATGCACGTGCCCGCCTACGAGGCGATTGCACCCAAAGGCGTGGGAGTATTCGACACGCTTAGGACGATAAGCAAGATGATCGTGGGTAAGTTGTAGCTGTCGTGCGCCAGATATAACGGCACTTGCGCCAGATATAACGGCACTACAGCCTGATTTGCGCCAGATATAACGGCACTCACGCTTGGAGACCATATCGGTCAAAAATAACGGCACTGCCCTACAGATGCACTTCGGCCAGAAATAACGGCACTATCCTACATGCTCCCCCCGCGCCAGATATAACGGCACTGCCCTACAGATGCACTTCGGCCAGAAATAACGGCGCTACCCTAAAAGTTTAGATCGGTCAGAAATAATGGCACTAGCTTACATGGCCCTATTACGCCATGTATGATGACGCGGGTTCACAAT
>DATINP010000153.1:0-9839 GCA_035474135.1 Chloroflexia bacterium
ACTACAGACACGAAGGACTATGACAAGAATATCCAGCAGTTCGTTGCTGACGGCTATAACGTAATCGTTACCGTTGGCTTCAACATGGGCGAAGCCACCATAGCCGCGGCCAAAGCCAACCCCACGGTCAAGTTCATCGGAGTTGACCAGTTCCAGGATCCCACCTTGCCAACCCTACCCAACCTGGCCGGCCTTGTGTTCAACGAGGACGAGGCAGGCTACCTGGTGGGCGTGCTGGCAGCGTCTGTATCTAAGACGGCCAACATTGGCGCTGTGTGCGGCACTGATGACGTGCCCCCGGTGTGGAGATACTGCGAAGGCTACAAGAACGGTGCTAAGAGTGTAAACCCAAATATCACCGTGCAAGTGACCTACCACAGCGATGTTGACATCACAAAGACGTTTGTTGACCCCGAATGGGGCAAGACAACCGCCCTCTCGATGATAGACAAAGGCGCTGATGTAGTATTCGGAGCGGGTGGACAAACCGGCAACGGTGCAATCTACGCTGCAACCGAGCGCAAGGTGCTGGCGATAGGCGTGGACGCCGACCAGTACTTTACCATCGGCGACGAGTACAAGGGTGCCCTCCTGTCAAGTGCAATGAAGCTGCTCACCCCTGGCGTGTTCAACATCATCAAGGATGTACACGCGGATACGTTCAAGGGTGGAAACAACGTTGGTACCGTGGGCGTGGCACCATACCACGACCAGGCAGCCGCCGTATCTGCTGACGTACAAGCGAAGGTAGACGCAGCGACCAAGGGCATACAGGACGGGTCAGTCAAGACCTGTGTCTCGCCCGCCAAGGGTAGCCCCGCTCCCACAGGCTGTCCGTAAGAACGAGTCTTAGATCTTGGAACGAGTCTTAGATCTTAGATCTTAGATCGTAGGTCACAGACTGCAAATGACTTACGACCTAGGATCTAAGATCTAAGACTCTCGCAGAGGGTAATAATTGAGTGCGGCAATAACTGAGCCTACCCTGCCGGGCGCGTCAGGGCCACCAACTCAATCAAAACCAGCCGCCTTCGCTGGCGGCTTTTTGCGTGCAATAGGCAACGCGCTGCTGGTACCGCTGTTGGCAGTGTTCACAGCGTTTGTAATCGGCGGGCTTGTAATATGGGTGACTACGGGCGACCTCCTGAAGGTGGTGGGGCCGCAGGGTGCCTTCGTGGGCCTGTGGCAGGGCGCGCTTGGCTCGCCTCAGAATATCGCTGACACCCTCATAACCTCCACGCCCTACATCTTCGCAGGCCTGGCCGTTGCGTTGGCATTTAAGTGTGGTCTGTTCAATATCGGCGCCGAGGGGCAGTTGGCCGTGGGCGCGGTGTGTGCAGCCTTCGTCGGCTACGTGCTGCCCGATGTTCCCTTCCCGTTCCACTTACTCTTGGCTCTCGCGGCGGGCCTGTTCGGTGGCCTGGTGTGGGGTGCAATACCAGGCATCCTCAAGGCATATACGGGCGCGCATGAGGTGATCATCACCATCATGCTCAACTATATCGCCCTGTCCCTGGTGCAATACCTCCTTGGCGGCCCCCTCAAGGACCACAGCCCCGGTAACGTATCTGCGCGCACGCCTCTCATCGCACCCGGAGCCGAGTTGCCCACGTTGTTCGCGGGTACACCCTGGGAAATCCACTACGGCGTGCCCCTGGCCTTGCTTGCGGCGGTGCTGGTATGGTTCTTTTTCGCACGCACCACGTGGGGCTTCGAGATCAAGACTGTTGGCGCCAACCCCAACGCAGCACGTTATGCCGGCATGAGCGTGGCCAAGAACACCGTGCTGGCGATGGCATTAAGTGGATTGCTGGCGGGCGCGGCGGGTGCTGTCGAGGTGCTCGGGGTGACCCACCGGCACGAACTCGGCTTTGGGTCGGGCTACGGGTTTGATAGCATAGCCATTGCGCTGCTCGGCAGAACTAATCCCTTCGGGGTTGTGGTGGCTGCACTCTTGTTTGGCGGCCTCAAGTCGGGTGCTACCCAGATGCAATTCAACACGCAGATCTCAGGCTCGATCATCTCGGTGGTGCAGGGGCTTGTGCTGCTATTCGTTGCGGCGGACGTAATCATACGCTGGGTGTATCGCCTGCGGGTCAAATCGGACCGCACCACTCTGACCTTGGGGGCGGCTGCTCTATTAGCCGAGGAATCCGCAGGAGGTGAACCTGTCGGTGAAGCGCCGGGAGCTGCCGGCTTGGGCAGCGACGACGATGCGAAAGGTGGATCGAACTCCGATCCAGACAGAGGGACGCGTCTATGACCCTGTGTGGCGTCCCTATTGAATTGCTGATCGCGACCCTGCTCGCAACCACTTTGCGTGTCGCCACGCCTCTCACGCTGGGCGCTATTGGTGGGCTGTTCTGCGAGCGCTCAGGCGTGGTAAACATCGCCATTGAAGGGTTGATGATAACGGGTGCGTTCGCGGGATACGTGGGCGGCATCTGGAGCGGAAACATCTGGATCGGGTTGCTGGTGGCCTTCGTGAGTGCGGGCTTGATGTCCGCCCTCCATGCGCTACTTTCTATCTCCTTTAAGGTCGACCAGATCATAAGCGGTACAGTCGTGAACATACTGGCGTTTGGGATCACCGGTTTTTTGTATGACCAGTATTTTTCGCAGCATGCTCCCACGGGCGGAGGTGTGCCTATTCTCGGTATTCCATTCCTCGAAGACATACCTGTTTTCGGCAGGCTCTTCCAGCAACAACCTGTTGTGTGGATTGCACTAATCCTTGTGGCCGTGACCCATTTCATGCTGTTCTACACGCGCTGGGGACTGCGCACAAGAGCGGTGGGCGAACACCCGCGCGCGGCAGACACCGTTGGCGTCAACGTGTACCTGGTACGCTATATAAATGTGATAGTTGGTGGGGCGATCGCGGGTTTGGGCGGCGCGTATCTCATCGTCGAGGTGTCGACGTTTAGCCCCGGAATGACCATCGGGCGCGGGTTCATCGCGCTAGCGGCCCTCATTTTCGGCAAGTGGACTCCCCTCGGCGCATGGGGCGCGGCACTTCTGTTCGGCTTCACCCAGGCTTTACAGATCAACATCCAACAGTGCGGCGTGGATTTCCCGGCGCAGATAATCGGTATGCTGCCCTATGTGGTGACTATCGTAGTACTGGCAGGCGCAGTGGGTCGTGCAATTCCGCCTGCTGCCATAGGAGTTCCGTACGAAAAGTAGTGATCAGTGACCGGTGGCCGGTGACCGGTTGGGACGATACGCCACATAGCAATGGTAAATAGCGAAATATCAATGGAAAACGTACCTCATACAACTGAAGAACCAGGTGGATATCGAGCGGCCAGCGTGCCTGCACCTGATCCTGCTTATGCTATGCAAGCACGGGGAATGACCAAGCGCTTCCCTGGGATACTCGCCAATGACCACATCGACCTAGATCTTAAGCCGGGCGAAGTGCATGCACTATTGGGCGAGAACGGCGCCGGCAAATCCACATTGATGAACCTCCTGTACGGGTTGTACAAGCCCACCGAGGGGCAGATCTACGTGCGCGGCAAGGCAGTTAGCTTTAGTGGGCCGAGCGACGCGATCGCAGCAGGCATTGGTATGGTCCACCAGCACTTCATGCTGATTCCGCCGCTAACTGTTACAGAGAATATTATGCTGGGCGGGGAGACTACTGTAGCCGGTGTCGTGCTTGATCGTTCGGCTGCGACCCGGCGCATCAAGCAATTGTCGGACGAGTATGGGCTGGAAGTAGAGCCTTCGGCCAAGATACAGGACCTGGCTGTGGGCTCGCAGCAGCGCGTGGAAATCCTCAAGGCCTTTTATCGGAATGCGGACATACTGATCCTGGATGAACCAACCGCTGTGCTGACGCCGCAGGAAGCACAGGACCTGTTCGTAATCATGCGAAAGTTGGCCGATAGCGGCAAAGCGATCGTATTCATCACACACAAACTGAAGGAAGTGCTGGCGGTGGCAGACCGCATTACAGTGCTGCGACACGGCAAGGTGGCGGGTACTGCTGACCCGAAGACCGCCACCGAGGCTGAGCTTGCCTCACTGATGGTCGGAAGGACTGTCCTGTTACAGGTAGAGAAGCGAGCAGCTACGCCGGGCAAGGTGGTGTTGCAAGTTGAGAACTTGCAGGTGCTGGATAATCGCAAACACCGGGCTGTGGACGGGCTGAACCTGGCCGTGAGAGAAGGCGAGATCTTCGGGATCGCGGGCATCGAAGGCAACGGTCAGACAGAGCTTGTGGAAGCCCTCACCGGGCTTCGTAGGCCAACCGGCGGGGTGGTCAAACTAGATGGCAAAGAGGTGACGCACGCGCTTACCAGTAAGCTCAATGACAACGGTCTGGCGCATGTTCCCGAAGATCGGCATAAATATGGGCTGGTGCTGACCTACCCGGTGTCGGATAACACCGTGCTGAACACCTACAACGAAGCCCCGTTCGCCAAAGGGATCCTCAGGAACGACCGCTCTATCCTGGAGTTTGCGCGCAGGATAGTGGCGCGGTTCGACGTGCGTCCGGCGCGGGTGGAAGTGTTGGCTCGCAACCTGTCGGGTGGTAACCAACAAAAGGTGATCCTGGCGCGTGAGCTATCACGCGATATTCGCTTGCTGGTGGCAGCCCAGCCTACCCGCGGCCTCGACGTCGGCTCGATAGAGTTCATCCACAAGCAGATCGTGGCCCAGCGCGACGAAGGTGTGGCGGTGCTGCTTGTGTCCGCAGAACTGGATGAAGTGCTTAGTCTCTCGGATACGATTGGCGTTATATACAAAGGCAAACTGGTGGCCGTGATGCCACGTGCCGAAGCCACCCGCGATAAACTCGGCCTGCTCATGACGGGCGGGGGCTGATTACTAACTCCCTATTGACAACGGACGAAACTGGATGTACAATCTTGATTGATTAGTCAATCAATCATAGGTGAGGACACAAATGCCTCCAAGAGACGAGCACGACTACGAAGCCCGTAGGCAACAGATTATCGAGGGAGCACTACAAGTCTTCTCCCGCGACGGGTACGAAAAGGCGACCAACATCGACATAGCGCGCGCCGCGAAGATAAAGTCGCCCGGGCTAATCTATCACTACTTCAAGGACAAGGCCGACCTCTTCCGGCAGGTGGTCGAGGAGCGCGCCAACGTACTTCAGTTCCTTTTGCGCAGCGACGACATGATGGACCGCGAGCCGCGTGAGGTGCTCACCGAGTTCGCCCGCAACCTGGTCACGACCCTTGATAATCGGACTTCGGTGCCCATGTTCAAGATGATGCTGGGCGAGTCGATTCGCAGGCCCGCAGTGGCGGCTATGTTCAACCAGATCGGCCCATGGCGCGCATTCCGCTTCCTCTCACGTTACCTGGAGCACCAGATGGATCTCGGTAAACTGCGGCGCATGGACCCCGGCGCGGCTGTACGCTGCCTGGTTGGCCCTCTGCTGGCGTTTGTTCTGACACGCGAGGTATTCGTTCAGGCAGACTCGGCGACTCTCAGCCCCGAAACTATGGTCGAAACGGCCGTGTCGGTGTTTCTTGAGGGTATGGAGATCAAATCCGACTCGGCGCCTGATTAGCCGGAAACGTACAGGAGTAACTGAGGCCCGGCCTTTACGACCGAACCTCTCGAGTTCGTTCTTGCTTTGATTGATCGGTCAATCAAGATAGTGGTGGTATCTAACAATAGCAGGTCGGGCGGTCGAACAATAGGAGGCTCACATGGGAGTGGTGATTGGAGAAGAGGCGATCTCGCCGGGTGGAACTGTAGTACAGGCTAACTCACTGGTGAAGACGTTCGGAGACGTGCGGGCATTGGATGGTTTGGACATCAGCATCAGAAAAGGTGAGTCGTTCGGACTGCTCGGCCCGAACGGATCCGGGAAGACCACGTTCATCAGGATGGTAGCTGGGCTGGTGCGCCCCACGTCGGGAAGCCTCACCGTGTTGGGTCACCCTGTGCCCGCCCAGGCCGACCGCGTACGGTTCAGGTTGGGGTACATGACCCAACTGCAGGCTCTGTACAATGACCTGTCGGTCTGGGAGAACATCCAATTTTTCGCCCGCATATTTGGGTTGGACGATAAGACCGTGCGCGACGCGCGCTGCGAGGAAGTACTTAAGCTAGTGAACCTGGACGGACGCAAGGCTTCGCTGACGGCCAACCTGAGTGGCGGCATGAAGCAGAGGCTGTCGCTGGGGTGTGCGCTCGTGCATGACCCCGAGCTATTGCTGTTGGACGAGCCTACCGTAGGTGTGGATCCGGAACTGCGCCAGAGTTTCTGGGGTTACTTCCGTACGCTCAATGAGCGCGGCGTCACGATCGTCATTTCGAGCCACGTAATGGACGAGGCTGACCGTTGCGACAGGCTCGGTCTGATACGAAACGGCAAACTGCTGGCAGTGGGCACTCCTGCTGAGATACGCAAACTGGGCGGAAGCGAGAACCTTGAAGCTGCGTTCCTGGCACTGTCCCGCGAGGAAAACATACCTGAGGAGGCACTAAGTTGAACCTGTCACGTATCTTCGCTATCACCCAGCGCATCATTGCACAGTTCCGCCGTGACCACCGTACTCTGGGGCTGATATTCATCGCGCCGATTCTCATAATGACCATTTTCGGCTATGTCTTTCGCTCGCAGGAAGACCAATCAGTCAAGCTCGCGGTTGTGAACGAGGACAACCCACCTGCGGGCCAGGCAAGCCTTTCAGCCGCAGTGGTGGGCAGCCTGAGCACCAACAGCAGTCTTGTGCTCACGACTATGAGCCGAGATGATGCCACCAAGGCGGTGCGCGACGGCACCGAGAAAGCCGCGCTAATCTTCGGTCCGGATTTTACGCAGAATTTCGCGACCGATCATAAAGGCACCATCGAGATCCTGGTTGAAGGGTCAAACCCTGGCGCATCCGGCAGCGCATTGGGCGTTGTGGGGCAGGCCGTTATTGGCAGCGCGCCCTTGCTGCTGAAGGCAGCGCTTCCGCCCGCGCTGAGCGCCGCAGCCCCTTCGACTCTCCCGATCGAGATCAAGGCCACACGGCTATATGGAAGCGCGGACTTGAAAATGCTCGACTTCTTTGCGCCCATCTTCATCGCCTATATAGGCTTTTTCCTCATATTCTTGCTGACCAGCGTTTCATTCCTGCGCGAACGCACACAGGGGACGATGGAGAGACTGGCGGCGTCGCCGGTGACACGGTTGGAACTTGTACTGGGCTATATGTTTGGGTTTGGCTTCTTTTCAGTGTTGCAGGCAATCGTTTTGCTTCTATTCACGATTTATGCTCTGCAGGTGAAATACACGGGCAGTCTGCTGGCCATTTTCGTGGTGATTCTGGCCCTCGTGATTGGGGCCGTCAATATGGGCATCTTCCTGTCGGCTTATGCCAAAAACGAGCTGCAGGCTATCCAGTTTATCCCGATTGTGATACTTCCACAGGTCGTGTTGTCGGGTTTGTTCTGGCCGGTGCAGGATATGCCCGGTTGGTTGCAAGCCATAGCGCGGATAATGCCGCTCACTTATGCGGTAGATGCCATGACGAACATAATGATCCGGGGCATGAGCCTCGCTTCGACGTGGTGGCCGTTGTTATTTCTGTTCGGGTTCGCGGCCCTCATGGCGGCGCTGGCCGCGGCCACAGTACGGAGGGAAGTGGCCTAACTGACAACAGAAGCCGGTTGAGATCATCTTTCGCCTAAAGGACAAGGTCATGCTACCAAAGGGAATCCGCACATTCAACAAGTACGTCACAAATCGGGTACTCCGCGTGTTCACGCTTTTGCCGTTTGGCCCGTTTGGGGTCATCCATCACGCCGGCCGTCGAAGCCAGAAGCCTTATGAGACGGTGCTCATGGTGTGGTCGTTTGAGCAGGGTTTCGTGATTGCATTGACCTATGGCAACGATGTGGATTGGCTCCGCAACATTAGGGCCGCCGGAGGCTGTGCGATCTACTGGCATCGGAACTTGTACAAGTGCGGACCGCCGGAGGCGCTTGAAACGAGTAAAGGCATGCTCGCGCTCCCAGGGTTTGCAAGGGCAATCCTGCAAATGCAGGGCGTACGGGATTTTGTCTGGATGAAGATTCTGAATACTGACGATTGACCACTAGAGGCCGCAGTTAGTTTGAAACGACTGTCATCTTCGGAGGCTGCGATTTCCCTATCCCTCGACTGAACTCGTGCTGCCATATCCAGGTTGCGCCGTAGCAGTAAAAATGCTACAATTCTCCGCACTACTCCTGCTCAATAGGACTCCCACGAACGAGCGGGTGTGTGCCTAATCCCGACACTTTATTCCTAAAAGGGGTAGTGACATATGCAGCGCGAATATCACAAATGGTATAGCCCAAATCTTGGCAAGGATATGGAGCTACTGCTGTTTGGCACGTCGGGGCGGCCCGTGTTGGCCTTTCCCACATCGATGGGTCGCTTTTATCAGAACGAGGACTTCTCGCTCATTACAACGCTCGGCGACAAATTTGACGATGGCAGCTTGCAACTCGTGTGCGTGGACTCGGTGGACTCTGAGTCCTGGTACAACCGCCAGATTTCCACAGGCGACCGTGCACAAAGGCACAACCAGTACGAGCAGTACCTGATCCAGGAGGTACTTCCGTTCTTCCAGGATCGCAATTCGCGAGTGTCGTCCGACCTGAACCTGACGGGAGCGTCCTTTGGCGCTTATCACGCAGTCAATTTTGCCTTCAGGCACCCCGACCTTGTGCGTCGTATCCTGGCTATGAGCGGCGCTTACTCGCTACAATTCCTGACGAACAGCGGCATTGACGATGCGCTCTACTTCAATTCGCCCATAGACTATCTGCCGAACCTGCACGACGATTGGTACCTGTCGCGAATGAGGCAACAGGACATTATCCTGGCCGTGGGTTCCGAAGATATCTGCAGAGCCTCAACCGAGCAATTGTCTACCGAATTGTGGGCAAAGAACGTCCCGAACAACCTGGACATCTGGGGCGGGGCGTGGCACGACTGGCCGTGGTGGAAGCAAATGGTCCTGAAGTACCTCTAGGCTTGCGGCGAACAGGGACTATGCATGACTGATGACCTACGACTAACAACAGGAGGGAACGTCAATGGCAGATGAGAAGCTTGTGGGCTTGCTGGTTGGGAGGGAAAACACTTTCCCCCATGCTTTTATCGACAGGGTTAACTCGAAGAATGCAGGGGTGCGCGCTGAGCTTTGCAGCCTGGGCGGGACTCGCATGGATGAGACTGTGCCCTACGCCGTAATCGTTGACCGCATCTCGCACGAGATTCCCTACTACCGTGCCTTCCTGAAAAAGGCTGTGCTGGACGGCACGATCGTGATCAATAACCCGTTCTGGTGGGCCGCCGACGACAAGTTTTTTGAGGCGAGCCTCGCGCACAAGCAGGGCGTGGCCGTGCCAAAGACCATCGTGCTGCCCCAGAAGTCGTATGTTGAGGGCGTGGTATCCGAGTCGCTACGCAATCTCCAATATCCCCTGGATTGGGTGAGCATAGCTGACTACGTGGGCTTCCCGGCCTTCATGAAGCCCTTCTGGGGCGGAGGCTGGAAGAACGTGTACAAGGTTAACAACATGGAAGAGCTAGTATGGGCCTTCGACCAGACGGGCGAGTTGGGCATGATCCTCCAGGAGGGCATACAGTTCGACAAATATTGCCGCTGTATTTGCCTGGGCCAGTCGAACATAAAGGTGATACGCTACGAGCCGGGCAACCCGTTCCACATGCGGTACGTCGTGGATGACCCCGACTCCTTCTTCGGCGTAGAATTGCACGAGCGAATACAGCGCGACTGCAAAACTCTAATGAGTTCGTTGGGCTATGATATGTGTACTGCAGAGTTTGCCATTCGCGATGGCGT
>DATINP010000154.1:0-2560 GCA_035474135.1 Chloroflexia bacterium
CGAGGCCGCGAAAGAGCGTCTGGCCGAGGTGGATGTGCCCCTGAACGAGCCCTGGCAGGACCAGATGTCCGGAGAGCTCCAACGTCCGCGCTCCGGCGGGCGCCGCGTCGTTACCGCGCGTAACCTCGGCCCGCGCAAAGCGGCTTTCTGGTGGCTGTTGGCTCTGTTGTTCGTGGGAGTGCTGAGCCACCCGGCCGTGGTCGCTATTTTGTCGTTTGCCATAGGTGTGCTATGCCTGGCATGGTGGATATTCGGGCGGCGCACTCCCGACATGGGGTGGAGGCGCGCCGGGTGGACGGCGGTCGCCTACGTGGCGGCTCTCATCGCGGCCTACGCGGTCTATTATGTAAACGTAGTGCCGACCATGATAGGCACATTAGTTGACATAACTAAAGAGGACGCAAACAATGGCGCGGGCGGCAACACCGTGCACGTGCTGGTAGGAGGGGCAGTTAGCGACAAGAGTCTGGGCCTGTTCGTGCGCTACGTGGACAACTGGGGCGACTGGTTCTGGAGTGGCCTGCTGGGCATCTGGGCCGAGTTCTGGGCCTATTTCAAGGCTTGGCCTCTGGTAGGGGCTGTGCTGGGCTTCGTTGCCATGCTGCCGTTGGGCATCCGCCGCAGCATTTCGTCGTCGCCCGGAGACGGCGCGCGCAGGCGGCTCTATCTCGCGGGGTTGGCCTGGGCGGTGTCGTCGGTGGTGTTTCTGCTGGTGGGGTGGCGGCTCAATCTCTACGTGCGCTACTCGCTCTTTGCCTTGCCCGTGATTGTGTTGGGCGTGGGGTACTTGCTGGCTCGCGTGTGGGATAGCGGCAAATGGGGCCGGGCGCTGGCTTTGCTCGTGACAGGCTTCTTCGTGGTCACGGCGCTTACCTTCTGGCAGTACAGGATAAACTATGGCCTTAAGTAGTACGCCCAACGTGTCGCGCCCCACTCTGTCCGGTGTGATGGGCGATGAAGCGCGCACTCTCCTGCGACTACTGAAGTGGTGGCCTCTGCTGCCTGTGCTTTTGTTGTTTCTTGGGGCGGTCTTCCTCACCTATCAAACACCGGGAACCTATCTGGTGGACGTAGGTAGCCCTTCCGATGAGGCGTACACGGTCAACTTCCATACCCGCCTCGATGATAACGGCACAACCTATAGATGGTCGGACGTTTACGGCTACGTGCTCTTTCCTGGGATTGGCGGTGGTCGCCCGCTCGCCGCGTATATGTTAGTAGACACGGAACGTACCGCTCCCTTGCAGGTGTTCATCAACGGTGTGCAGGTCTATTCCTCGACGCTGACGCCGGGGTGGCACATCCTCGACGCACTACGAGTAGATGCAACACATCCTGCCGCTCTGCAATCGCGGGACACAGTGATCGAACTGCGCTCACCCGACTACCGCACCGAGGACGCGCCGACCGAGCCGAAGGGCGTAAAAGTAGACGGCGTGTCGGTTTTCCAAGATTTGGATGGGGGCGTTATCTGGCCGCCTATTGCGCCCCTGCTATGGCTTTGTGTGGCGCTGGTGTTGCTGTACGTGCTGGTAGGACGCATGCTGTTGGTATGGACAGGCACGGGGCGTGCGCGGCTCTATGGTCTCTTGGCGCTGGTGGCGCTGGCCGGGGCGATCCTGTGGGCGCTTGTTCCTTATAAATGGGACGACAAATATGTCGACTCCGGAGCCGTGATATATGGCAATAACAGGGTGCTCATCACGGCAGACGCGGGTCATATCGCCGCGACACTCTTCGCTGTGCTGCTTATCGCTCTGGTCGTCGAATGGGTACTGCGCGTGCGCGTCCCTGCTATGACGACAACGGCATGCAGAGTGCTGGCCGGACTGGTGGCGATGGCGTTCCTGTTGAGGTTCGGCGGCATGGCCCTGCCCCAGTCGGTGATCGTGGATATGCCCTACCACATGAAGTGGCTGAACACCTTGCTCACCGGCGATTGGCAATCGCTCTACTTCCCCGGTGGCCTGAGCGCCGTGCCGAGGGAGTGGGGCATGGAACTGCTCATCCCCAAGTCGCCCCTGTTCTACTTTGCCTTCGCGCCGCTCTCCGTATTACCCTTCGACCTGGCAACCTCGGTGAAGTGGTTGCTCTGCTTGCTGGATGCGAGCGTAGTGCTGGTCGTCTTTTGGCTGGCGCGACGTGCGGGTGCGCGCGTGGGCGCGGCTTCGTTCGCTGCCGCCCTATATGCCGTTATGCCGCTGGTGTTCAGGGCGTTCGCTTACGGTATCCTGCCTACGATCTTCGCCCAGTGGTTGGCTGTCTTGCTCTTTGCGGCGGTGCTGGGGGTGGGTTCGGGTAGGGCGCGCGTGTGGGTGTGGTTTGGCGTGCTACTACTGGCGACGCTCACCCTGCTGTCTTTCCCGACTGTGGCGCTGTTCGTGAGCATGGTGGTTGTGGGATACGCTGTGCTCTTACTGCTCCGCCCGAGACTGCGGCCCGTTGGCGTACCCCGTTATTCGTGGTGGTTGCTGGGAACTTTGGCGGGCGGCTGGGTGCTGGCGGTGTGGACCTACTACGGGTTGTACATATCGCCCGTAATGACCTCGGTGAGCGCGCT
>DATINP010000155.1:0-13384 GCA_035474135.1 Chloroflexia bacterium
CATTTCGCGCTCGTCTACAGCCTGTGCCAGCAATTCTGGGTCGTTCGTGTTAAGGATAGCCTTGACCGCCACCGGCCTGCCTTCGGGTTCCTGGCGCGTCTTGAGGTTAATGTCGAATCCCTTATACACCATACCCATACCGCCGCCACCCAGCACCGACACCAGCTTGTAGCGTGCGGCCAGCACCTGCCCAACACCCAGCCCACTGCCGGCGTCGGGCGCGGTCTTTTCGGTGGGAAGGCCAGTGAACCTCTGCCCGCACTCGCGACAGAACTTGGCTCCCGGCTTGAGCGGTGCGCCGCAGTTAGGGCAAATTAAGTCAGCATCGGCCGCGGCTTGCACCTTGCCGTCGGGCGTGGCCTGCCCGGTTGACGCGCTTCGGGGTGCGCCGCATGTGGGGCAATAGTCTTCGCCCGCCGGAATATCGGCTCCGCATACCGAGCACTTGACGACGCCCGCTGAGGGCGCAGGTGCCGAGGCGACCGAAGCCTTGTGGTCATGCGCGCCGCCGGCCGCCACCTTCATGGGCGAGCCGCAATTGGGGCAATAGCCGTCATCGGGCACCACCATCTGGTGGCACGTGGGGCATTCGTGTTTAGCTTTTGTGGTCGTACTCTTGGCCATGTTCCTTACCGTAGCGTATTAGCGCTATAGAGATAAAGTTTGTACTAGCAACTGGGTTATAGTATACTCAGTCCGTCCATGATACACAATTTTGGATATGGATAGTGGTATATATGCCTTCGCCAAAACTGCTCCTCACTCTTCAGAAGCGCCGCGCTCAGCAGGTCACTCGTAACCATTACATAACAAACTACGTAATAACACTGGATAAAAGTTACAAGACATCACCCAGGCAAACCCGCACCGAAGCCCGAATAAAACTATGCGCCCACGCTCATTTACGCTCAACACACTCGAAATAGTTATCCCTGTGGCCCTTGCCGCAGTGCTCGCCGTGGGCGCATTTCTGTTCCTCAATCCTGTCTTCGGCCAGACGCGGTCGAACGACCCGGGCGTGATCAGCATCTACGCCAGCGTGCCCAGTCCCGACTTCGACAGCATTGTGCACGGCGCGCAAATGGCGATTGACGAGGCGAACGCCCAGGCCGGAGATTTCCACATCGAGTTCGTGCCGCTCAGCGACGCCAAGTTGCAAGATAACGGCTCCTACAAATGGGATCCCGATGTCGAGCTTGCCAATGCCCGCCGCGCCGTGGACGACCCGGACGCAATGGTCTACATCGGCACGTACAACTCAGGGGCCGCCAAGATCAGCATACCCGTGCTCAATCGCGTGAGCATGGCGATGATCTCGCCAGGGAACACCTATCCCGGCCTTACCAAGCCGGGCACAGGCACCGCAGGTGAACCCTATGTGTATTACCCGCTGGGAGTGCGCAACTACTTTCGAGTAGTGCCTGCTGACGATCTGCAGGGCAGGGCCGCCGCTGCCTACGCCAAAGAAATCGGCGCGAAATCGGTCTTCGTTCTGGACGACACCGAGTTATACGGCAAGGGCATCGCCGCGATATTCGCAGCAGAGTCGAAAAACCTCGGCCTGACCGTGGCTGGCGGCCCCGAAAGCATTGATACCCATGCCTCGGACTACTCACGCCTCGCCGACCGCATTATCCAGTCGGGGGCTGACCTGGTCTACTTCGGCGGCATCACCGCCAACCAGCCGGCCAAAGTCCTGGCCGACCTGCGCCGGGCCGGGTATGACGGCGCGTTTATGGGCGCAGACGGTATAGCGGATGACACCTTTATCAGCAGCATAACCAACTCCGTATCCGACAAGAACAACATCTACTCCACCCTGGTGGGCCTGCCCGCTGCTCAACTCACGGGCGACGGCGCTCAGTGGTACGCGAAATACAAGGCACAGTACCCAGCCGACAATAACGAAGACTTCGCCTCATTCGGCTACGAAGCCGCTAAGGTTGCTCTCAGTGCGATCGAGCGCGCCAACAAAAAGGACCGAGAGGCAATACGCCAGGCAGTCGCCCAGACGAGCACCGACCTCATACCTGGCAGCCACATTCTGGGCGACTGGAGCTTCGACACGAACGGCGACACATCGCTCGTGACCATCAGCGTAGAAAGTCTCGGCCAGAACCCCCAGACGGGGCAATTCGCATGGCTATACAAAGGCATCATGAAGTATGATCCCAACACGAAACAGTGGACGTTCGTGCCGCAGATTATCAACAGAACGGAGACGCCCTGATGACCATTACCTGCCCAAACTGTGGAACACCCGATCAGGAAGTTGGCAAGTTCTGCGAAAACTGCGGCTTCTTCATAGACTCGGCTGACGCTAAAGCCCCCGCCGCGCCGCCGGCGGCAGATCCTAACGCCACAACAACCGCGGATCCGGCACCTACTGCTACTCCCCCAATCATAACCCCCACCTCCGGCATTGTGCCTCCGCAAGCGAGTGGAACGACCCCCCCGCAGGGCAGCGCGCAATTCTGTCTAGTTCTCAACGGCAAGGTTGACCCCGCCGAGGGCTTTACCATTACTCGCGCCGGCGAGTACCTGATAGGCAGAACGGACGTCGACTCGGGCAGCCAGGCCGATATTGATGTGCGCCAGTGGGTGCAGCCGATGGATATCCACGGCCAGAAGCAATACCTCATCCACCGCAAGCAGTGCTATGTGGCCCTCAAGGACGACGGTACAGTCACCATACGTTCCTGCCCGGGCGCTGAACTGGACACTTTGGTGAAGCCTAAAGACAGTCCGACGTTCACTGCTCTACAGATTCTGGGCTCCGTCCGCAATGCCAACCCCGACTCGTCATTCAACATCGACCCCGGCGACCAGATCTTCATGGGCGACCCAGATGCGCTTCCGTTCTACCAGGCACACGCCCCCACGGCCGCCGGTAGCTACCTCGTGCTGGAGCTACTGCCCAGAGCCTGACGCGGTGACCGGTGACCGCATGTGATACGCGATCGGTTCGGCGAGCGACCACTTTGTTGTCGCGACGAGAATACCGCGTAACACTTATCGATATTAGCCCCCTCTTGAACACCTGATCCCTACCTATGAATCAACCCGCCCAAGCCAACCCCGCGACTGAGATCAAGACCTGGGTCAAATCAACCCCCAGCGGAACCCACCCGGAACGCAACGAGGACGCGTACTGGTCGGCGCGTAACGGCATGGCCCACGCCGTCATCGACGGTATGGGCGGCAGCAGGCGCGTAGTCAACGGCAAGGAGATCGGCGGAGAACACGCCGCAGCCGGTCTGCGCGCCACCCTCGATGCACGCCTCCAGGATCTCCCGCCCACCCTTTCGATAAGCGCCGCGCGCGAGCTCCTCTCGGCTGTAGTAGCCGAGGCGGGCGCGAACGTCTATCGAGAAGTAAACGCCAGCGGCCAGATACCGCCTGAGCAGATACCCGAGGGCAAAACCGCTGAAGACGTAATGGCCGCGGCCGTGATGACCGCCCTGATCTTCTGCGAGGGTGGACGCAGAGCCGTCGTAAGCCAGAACGGCGACACCCGCTGTTATCTCTACTCGGACAACGAGCTTATCCTGCTTACCGACGATCAGGACCTCGTCAACCTTGACCTGAAAGAAGGCAAACTGACCTCAGAACAGGCCGAGGAAATAGAGGAGGAACTGGACACGTTCACAGGCTTCGACATCGGCAAGCTGGACCCCACAGCCCGTCCCTACTTCGTCCAACGCAACCTGGTCTTCGGGCAAATAGGCGACGAGCCGGAGCCGCAGTCCCCAGCGTTCTGCACGATCCAGTTGCGCCCGGACGATCTCCTGCTACTGTGCAGTGACGGCGTCTATGCCAACCTCACAACCGACGAAATAGCAGCCTCAATGCAGTCTATCGACCCCGCAGCCACGCTGGTAGACCGGAGCAACGCGCGCTCTTCTGATCGTGCGCTGCCCGACCCCAACGATCCGAGCGCCCCCTACAATTACCGCGCCCATCAGGACGACACCACAGCCCTGGTGGTAAGAGTCGTAGATCGTACATCCTAGATCGTAAGTCGTACGTCAAAGGACGATAGGCGATCTGGAATTCAAAATAAGGAGAAAACCCATGGCAAACGACAACACCACGAAGTGCATTCGTTGCGGGCGTGAGGTGGCAGGCGAAGGCCCCGCCCTCTGCGAACAGTGCAAAGCAGAAGGCTATAGCATCTGCGCGAACTGCGGGCAACGTGTCACGAATGGCACTACGCCTTACTGTGATAACTGCGCCGAAGAAATCATCGGCACGGGCTAGAACGCGTGTTCGCTGCGATATTTTTTGTTATGGGCCTGACATGAAGATAAAACATATCCTTATCCCCAAAAATGGGCAAAGAGGTATATAATAGGCCAACGAAGTTAGACTATCGCCCCCAGACTTATCCACATTAACAGTGGAAAAACATCTGGGACGAGACAAATGCGGGGTAGAATAATTTCCCTATCTTGACCCAGGAGGTTCCGGGGACAGATACAGGGAGAGAATCCCCTACGCCGCGAATCTCTCACCTGCTCTGTATCTGGCAAGCCAAAGCTATGCGCACCAACGACAGAATTATCGTCGGCATCGATGTCGGCACCTATAAAATATGTACTATCGTAGCTGAAGCCGAACCTGGCCCCGGTATGATCAACGTGCTGGGAGTTGGGGCTGTAGCCTCCGAGGGGATCAGCAAAGGCCTCATCACCGACATCGTCAAGGCCACGGGCGCAATCGCGCACTCGTTGGAAGCCGCGGAAAGACAGTCCGGCTGTCGCATCCTGTCGGCCTATGTTTCTCTATCGGGCAATCACATCTCCTCGTTCAACAGTCGAGGACTCGTATCCGTAGCCCACCCCGATCGTGTGATCGGACAAGATGACGTAGACCGTGCAATCGAGGCAGCCAAAGCAGTAGCTCTACCGGCAGGTCGCGATATCCTGCACGTCATACCCCGAACCTATACGATAGACGCGCAGGAAGGTATCCGCAACCCTGTCGGTCTTTCGGGCTGGAGGCTTGATGTCGAAACCCACATGGTGACGGTCGCAAGCAACGTCCGCGAGAACCTGATCAGGTGCGTGCAAGGTGCAGATGTAGAGGTAGACGACGCCGTGTTGTCGCCCCTGGCTGGGGCCGAATCCACTCTTACCGAGCAAGAGAAGAACCTCGGGGTTGTCTACGTAGATATGGGACACGGCACCACCGACCTTGCCATTTATGTAGATGGCACAGTCTGGCACAGCAAAGTGATTCCCGTCGGTGGGTGGCAACTCTCGAACGACCTCTCTGTGGTATTCAATATCCCCTACGAAGCTGCTGAGTCCCTCAAGCTACAGTACGGCAAAGCCGCTCTTCCCACGAACAAACCCAAACCAACACCCCAACTGGCGAACGGCAAGCCGCACCTGACGGGCAACTCGCTCTTTACAAGCGAAGCTTACGGGATCGAGGCAGCAACATACATGAACGGCAACGGCAACGGGAATGGCAACGGAAAACATGAACATGGTGGGAACGACTCCGGTATGCGTGGTCTGGACGGTGAAATGCTCGAGACACGCGGGTTCAATGACGAGCTAAAAGTAATCAGCAGGGATGAGCTAAACGAAGTAATGGAATCACGTCTGGATCAGCTCTTCGGCATGATCGGCGACGAGATCCGGCGCAGCGGGTATGAAGGTCTACTACCGGGAGGCGTCGTGCTGGCAGGCGGTGTAGCCGCTATGGACAATATCGAGTCTTATGCCCAACACAAGCTTAAGATGCCTGTGCGCATCGGGCGACCCAAAAAGGCAGGCGGATTGGCCGAGGCATTCAACAGCCCCGCCTATGCCGCCAGCGTGGGTCTTGTCTTGTACGGCCTCAAGCAAAGCCCCGATTCGCAACCCGGCCTACGCGATAGGTTAAAGGATTTCAGACCAGGCGCAAACGGGCATGATGGCAGTGGCTTATTGGCTAAATGGCTAAAGAAGTTCCTTCCATAGGGTTAAAGTCGCAAAGCTGATAAGAGCGCTCCTGAGGCCCACTCCATATTTCAATTTCATTTCAATTTGGTACGAAAGTTAGCTTTAAAGGTTGAAATGAGCGGGCTGATAGTGTATCATCAGTCATTGTCCCGACCGCTCCGGCGACAGGGATATTGGTAACTCCGCAAGACAACCTAGCTCAACTGTCGGGCCTCAGCACCGATACGGTCCACAATTTTAGCATTCGTTATACTACACCACACTTCACTGAACATCGGGGTTAAGGAGGAGAATCGAGATGTACCCACCTAACGGGGGCAACCCAAACCGGCCCGTGTCTATGTTCACCCACGGGCGCGAACGGGACAAGGAAAAAGAACTTCAGTCGGAGAACTTCGCCCAGATAAAGGTTATCGGCGTAGGAGGCGGCGGCTCTAACGCGGTTAATCGAATGATACAGGCGGGCGTCAAAGGTGTGGATTTCATAGCTGTCAACACCGATGCGCAAGCCCTCCTCAAGTCGGAAGCGCCCACCCGCATCCGCATCGGCGATAAGCTGACCAAGGGGCTCGGCTCAGGGGGTAACCCTGAAACCGGCAAGCGCGCCGCAGAAGAAAGCAACGACGAACTGTTCGAGGTTCTGAAGGGCGCGGACATGGTCTTCATCACCGCAGGTATGGGCGGTGGTACCGGCACAGGCGCATCGGCTATCGTAGCAGCCATTGCCCGTGAAATAGGAGCGCTCACTATCGGCGTGGTCACCAAGCCCTTCCTATTTGAAGGTGCTCGCCGCCGGGGCTCGGCCGAACAGGGAGTCAGTAACCTCAAAGAGCAGGTGGATACGCTCATCACTATCCCCAACGACCGCCTACTGCAGATATCTGACAAGAAAACCACCATGCAGGAAGCCTTCCGGATCGCGGACGACGTGCTCCGGCAGGGTATCCAGGGCATAAGCGACCTCATCATTGAACCAGGACTTATCAATCTTGACTTTGCCGATATCAAAAGTATCATGCAGGACGCGGGTTCCGCACTCATGGCAATTGGGCGCGGCACAGGTGATACACGATGTGTTGATGCAGCCCGCCAGGCTATCGAGTCGCCGCTCCTTGAGATCAGCATCGAAGGCGCGAAGGGCGTACTCTTCAATATCACCGGCGGCCCCGACCTGGGTATGGTCGAAGTAAATGAGGCCGCAACGATCATTCAACAGCATGCCGATCCGGAAGCCAATATAATCTTCGGTACAGTGATTGATCCCGAAATGGGAGGCGATGTGAAGATCACTCTCATTGCCACCGGCTTCGACTCCACACGCCGCGGCGTGGAGATGCGCGATCATGGCCAAAACCGCCGTGACTCAAGCAACTTCACGCCGGGACAAACACAGCCCCCAATCCAGCAAAATCCACAAAGTTACGGACAGCAGGGAAATGGCAACGGCACCACCAACAATGCCAGTAACCCCAATACGCAGGGTCGCGGATACGGTACCGACAACCAATCCTACACGGCCCCCCGCCCTCCTGATCAGATATCCCTACCACCCATCAACGTGCGCACTACGAACCCACGCCCCGACTCCGTACCTCCCAATGGGTCAACCCCGAACAATAACCCTGACGATCTCGACCTCCCTCCCTTCCTCAAAAGATTCAAGAACCACTAAGATCTGATCCCGAAACCAGCAAAATGAGTCATCGCGAAAATGTGGTCGCTCATTTCTTTGGGTTTGAAAAGAAGAGACCTCCTGGGATAGAGTCAGGTGTCAAAGCCAACTCACCTCAAGGGGGTCTCTGCATATGCAGTCCATAGAAGCTATGCCATGCAGAATACTCAGAGAAAGCAAGCGCTGCTCGGAGCATCTATGGGTTCGGGACTCCTCCACTCCTCCCGCGCAGAATTCGGGATAACTCACGTCCACTGTGATAACGTGTAGCTATTCGATAGACCTTTCGATCTGCAATTCGATCAGCCCATCCAGTTCGACGGTTCTTTAGTTCTCTCCTGGTCCTGCCGATTCCGGCCCGTTGTCGTAATCCTACCGGTGAGCAATAGCGCGAGGAACACTGCTAGCAGTACGAGGGCGCTGGCCAGCATACCAATTGTAAAGCCGACAAGAGCAATAACGCCGCGATCGTCTCCCTCACCACCCCGGCCTGAAATCGCCGATCCACCGGTTACCGAGCTCGACGCGGTACTGGTATTACTACTAGCTGGAGTATTCACGGGAGTATAGGTTGGCACAGCAACGGGTGTTGTGGATGCTGTACTTGTTGCGGTTCTCGTCGGCGTTTGGGTGGCAATCGGGGTTGACGTGCTTGTGGGTGTGCTGGTAGGTGTGCTTGAAGGGGGTGCCGTAGGCGTAGCGGTGGGCGCCGGAGGCAGACAGTTGCGGCCATCGGCTTCCAGCAGCGTGTGCGTTCCAGTAGCATCTTCACGCTGTCCCGCAAGCCACAGTACGCCGCCCACCTCTGCAACTCCGGTCAACTCATCACTGATGCCGACCTTGTCAGCGCCTCCGATTGAAGGTGTTACGACACCCCACTCTTGCCCATTCCAGTGCAAGATCAAGGGCTTCTGTGGCGCGCCGATAGATGATACAGATGAGCCAATGGCCCACACGTCGTCGTCGGCAAGCGCCACAACATTTGCCAGCCTGTTATCTCCGTCGCCCACGTTGGCTGACGGCACCACATTCCAGGCCGTTCCGTCCCAACGCATCGTCAGTGTCTTCGTTGGACCTCCACTCAAGTCTCTGGACCACCCGACTGCCCATGCGCTACGCTGCTTCGGAGGCGCACTTACCCCCATGAGGACACTATCGTGCTTGCCAGGGTTGGGGCTGGGTACGAGATCCCACATGCTGCCGTCCCAGTGCTCGATCAATGTAGAGTACTGTGTCGCCTCGGCGAAGGCGGCAGTCGTATATCCTACACTCCAAATGTCGTTAGGGCCAACGGCTGCTACTCGCTGCAAGAAGTGGAACTGCCCGGTAAGAATAGGCATATCTACGTGACTCCATCTGCTCCCATCCCAGTGGATTGCGTAGGGGCGATTGCCCGATATGTAGTAATCTCCGACGGCCCAGACGTTATCAGGGGCAATAGCCACGATATCGGTCAGTTGATTATGGGCCGATTCGCTGTTCGGTGTGCTTTGCTGGGTCCACGAGTGTCCATCCCAATGAACGACCAGTTCGCTTTTGTAGCTGGCATAATTGGGGCCGATTGTGCCTGCTGCCCACACGTCGGTGCTAGATATCACTGACAATCCAACCAACTGGTTCCAAGTACTGCTGGGGTCCTGGCCAGGCACGTCCTGCCACGTGAATCCGTCCCAGCGGCTGATCAAGGTACGCGTCGGGCCATTGGTCACCGGATCGTAGCTGCCCACCGCCCAGCCCTCGTAGGGGCCGGTAAATCCCAGCGCCAGGTACGTGTTGTGCTGTCCCTTATTTGGGCTTGGCACTTCTTCCCATTGCGCCGTACAATCCGCAAGGCTCGCTTGCGTGCCACTACCAGGCATATCCAACGGAGCATGCAGTCTCGCAGAGGTGCTGCCAGAGGTCATGATGACGAGTAGCGATAGAAGAAGCAACATCGCGGTCACGCTGAAAAGACGCCAGCGGCCTACGAAGGTGCCAGGAAGAGACATAGAGTAGTACTCCTTCGGTGCAAACGTATGGAGTTGACCAGGCAGCGCGCCACAGAGCGTACGTCACCGCATGGGGCGACGAGCACCGAGCGGTCTATACCAACATACCAGCTTCTGGCCGGAAAACGAATAGAGAATATGGCATCCGCACCATGGTACTTTGGGGTACATTAGTTCCCGTTCAATTCAAATTTGCGTCGCGCCGGATGCCCGGTTCACGTCGGGTAGAGAGATAACCTAGTTCAGAAAACAAGAGCCACCCCAAAATTCGGGATGGCTCTTGTTGCATTTTCTGCGCGTAATTACTTGTTCACGCTCACACGCTTCTTCTCGTAGTGCCTTCGGGCCTTCGCGCTGTTGCCGCAGCCGCTCATATCGCACCACCGGCGGCTGTGATTCTTGCTGGTGTCTATGAAGATCCAGCTGCACCTGTCGCTGGCGCATTCGCTCACCCTCTCTAATTTCTCCGAAGTAAGTAAGTCAGCCGCGGACTTCGCCACTGGCCAGAGCGGGCTTTCTAGCTCGTCGGGGAACGCCGGCCAACCCCATTCAAAACCCTTCTCCGTGAGCTCAAGACGCCCGTGTCCCATTGCCTTCGCGATCGCGACATTGAGCGTATCCAGATCTGCCTTGCGGACAGGAATGCCGGCGCTGGTGGCCGAGAACACCCAGTGCATGGCATCGCGCACGCTTCTAACCCTGGCCAGCACAGCCGCCACCTCCTTCTCGTGAATAGCCGCGTGCTCGTTGAGCGCATGCTCCTGCGCCGCATCTATAAGGTTAGCCTGCCGCGCCCACAGCGTAAAGTCACTGTAGCTATCTAAATGATCCTTTTCAGGCGCGTGTTCGCGATAGTTGGACCCCGTGTTCACGAAGCTCAGGCAGATCCATCCCCCAACATCTGTGTATAAGCTCTTCTCTTTTGTTATCTGATCATCCATTTGCAGCCTCTTTGATCAATTCTATATATAACTATCAAAAACCCCTTGACAGGTTAGAATTTCTGTGATATAATCTAACTATCAAAGTAATTATAGACGGTTATAACGAAACTGTCAAGAGGGAAGAACGGGAAAGGTAGAAAGGAGTCAAAAGGATGTTCGACTTTAACGAATGGGAAGCGCACGAAAGACAGAACGAGCGAATGCAGGAGGCGGAAAACGCCCGCATGGTACGGCTGGCAAAAGGCTGCAATAAGAAGAATCCTGGTCTGAGCGGTCGCGCACTGACATGGATAGGCAACAGGCTTGTCGAGACAGGCAGGCGCATGTAAACAGGTACGGGTAAAGTCGCGGGGCAGGGAAAGCCTGCCGGAAGGGTTACAAAGATGGAAACGTGGATGACGATAGCTACATTCGTATTGATATTCATAGCTGTAGGCGCCGCGGCGATAATCTGGGGGGCAGATAGCCGCTACGACACATACCACAGAGAAGCTGAGCAAAATCAAGCGCGTGGCGCTCTTGCAGGAAGGTAGTCGTACTGGCCCTACGAGAGAACAGAAAGTGTTAGCTGGGGTTCAGGGATTACCGGAGCGCGAGGCAGACGTAAGCACAGGCGGCAGGGCTAGAACTTAGCTGGCATGCAGATGCTCAATCAATGGAAGGCGCTGCTTCGGCTTGCTCGGTATGGCCGGAAAACAGACCGAGCACTTGGGCCAACAACAGCACCACCACGGCAGCCACTGCCGCCGCCATGCTGGCGATGAAGACAGTTTGCGGGCCGGCCGCGTCGAATATCGCACCACCCAGTAGCCCGGCCGCCAGCGGCGCAAGGCCGGAACTACCGGCGTTGAGCAAACCCTGATACGTTGCAACCTTCCCGCGGGGTGCCCAATCGGCGACCAGACGCACGGTGGCCGTGACAAAAAGGCCAAAGCCCGTCCCTTCGACCAGTGCCGCAAGTAACAGCAACTCGGGGCGTGGAATTATCGCCAACCCCAGAAACGCGCCTCCCATGAGCAAACAGGACAGCGCCAGCGTGAACGGCCCGCCCACGCGCCGCACGACATGAGCGGCCCACAGCATCGCTGGGATCTCAATTGCGGCGGCGACAGCAGCGTATAGACCGACCAGCGTCTGTCCGCTCAAGCGGTCGATATAGATCGCCGAGAAGGTGCGGGCCATTACCGCGCCCAGGCTCATAAACACTGCACATATTAGCACGGCCCAGAAGCGACCCGCGCCGGTAATCAGGCGCAAAGGCTGGCGCTCCACTTTGGCGCTCGACCCATCGTCACCCAGCAATCGCGCTGCAAACATTGTCACCACGAAAAGCAGGCTCGCCAGCGGAAACATCAGCCACAGGCCAAACAGCGGCCACAGGAAGCCACCGAGCAAGGACATCACCACCCAGGCGACCGAACCCCACAGGCGCATCTTGCCGTAATTGATCTGGTGCCGAACCGCCATCTGGGCAATCGTGCCATCAGAGATTGAGCCGACGGTGCTACCGATCAGGCCATTCGATCCCACCACAGCCAGCAAAACCGCAAACGGCTGTGCCAGGGGCAAGATCAGCGTCGTCAACGCGACTCCGGCCAGGCCAACGACCATCATCTGCACCTGCCAGCCATGCCGATCGGCCAGTGCGACCAGCAGCGGCGCGGCAATAAGCGCGACCACCGGCCCGATCGCGGTCAGCAGACCGATCTCGCGGCCCGAAAGGCCACGGTCGGCATAGAACACGTTGATAAAGGGAAAGAAGGTAGCGCTCGCGCCCGAAACACCGAGGTAAAAGAGGCTGCCACGCGTGGTCGGACTAAGCTGCCTGCCCCACTGCCCAAATATGCGCTGGTTCACATCTGCTCCGCGAGTATTACGCCGATCCCGTCCAGATCCATCGGCTTACCCCGATTCAGTGGACGCGCAAGTAGATTCGAAATGTAGCTGTTCGTACGTTTCCAGGCCAGAGTAAACGGCAACTGAGTGCCGTCTTTGTCAATTGTATCATACCTGTATTTATTCAAATATCCACCAACGATCTCTCAAATAGGAGAAGGTGGTAATCCCTGGCCTTGCACGCGCTCCTGCCAGTAGAAATCCTACTCGAGGCTGATCGGGAAACGGATGGATTAGTGTATAATAAGAGGTATACATAATCCACAATCAGGGCGTCCGGCGACGTACGGGCGCGCATCCTATATAAAAGAGAAGGCAATCACAAGAGGGCTAATGGTAGTAGTGCAATCAAACCTCACCGTTGAGGTCGCCGCGAGCTTTGAAGACGCATTTGATCAACTCATAAGGCCGGAGGAGTGGGATACTCTCCTCTCCAACGCACAATCTAATGTCGTGTTTCTCACTCGCCAATGGCAACAAACGTGGTGGCAGCATTTCGGCGCCACCGCCAACTGTCAGCTCTTTCTTTTGATCCTGCGCAACGAAGGGGGTACGCTGGTGGGCGTCGCCCCCATTTTTGTGGCCCACGAGGCCCTTCCACCCGCCAAAGAATACAAACGCGGGGGATTACGTCCCGAAGGCGAAGGCGCTCAACTGAGGATCGTACAGTTGGTTGGGGGCAAGGACGTAGCCGATTACCTGGATATCATTGCTGAACCCGCGAACATGGAAGCCGTCTGGTCTTCGGTGCTCACTTTCATCCTCAGCAAGAAGAACGAGTGGGACGCTATCGACTTCCACTCGCTCCCCGAATGGTCGCCTTCTCGCGAGATATTGGCCAGGCTCGGCCCCGAGTGCGGACTTCAATTTGAGGTTTTCCCCGAAGATGTGTGCCCGATCATAGAGCTACCAGGCGACTGGAATTCTTAC
>DATINP010000156.1:0-3013 GCA_035474135.1 Chloroflexia bacterium
TTGAGGGCTTCGTGGAAGGTGACGAAGGGCGAATAAGGCATCACTACGTGGCCCTGCTCGTCAATGCCGCGCCTGCCTGCTCGGCCAGCCATCTGCTGGAACTCGTTAGGGATCAGGGGCCGGCGGCTCACCCCGTCCCACTTGCTCATGCGCCCGATCACGACCGTACGAGCGGGCATGTTCACGCCCAGGGCGAGCGTGTCGGTGGCAAACACCACGCGCATCAGCGTCTGGCCGAATAGCTCCTCCACCAATTGCTTCAGGATGGGTAGAAGGCCCGCGTGGTGAAAGCCGATACCGCGCCGAGCCAGGTAGACCAACTGCTGGACCTGTTCAAGCCTGCGGTCCTCGGGTGAAAGGCGCTCCATGTAGGTCGTCAGGATGTTGTTGATGCGCTCCAGCGTCTGGGGGTTGTGCACCGCCGACAGGCGCATCATCGCACACACATCAGCGGCGGCCTCGCAGTCGCGGCGGGAGAATTGGAAGAAGATGGCGGGCAGGAGGTCGTCGCGCTCCAGCGTCTCTACGATCTCGCGAGGGGTCGGCTCGGTGCGTTCCCTGCCCGTCGAAGGCTCTTCTAGTATGGGGCCGCGATGGTTGGCTCGCACCTGCTTCTTGCGTATCTCGCCGCCCACGTTGAAGTCCACGATCTGCTGCCCGCGTGAGTTGATCACCAGGTTCAACGTGCCATCGAGGAAGTAGTACAGGGAGAGAGGCACCGCCCGCTGGAGATGGGTTATCAGGTGGACGGGGCTGTGCGTTCTGCTGATCCACTCGGCGACTTCGGGGGCATTGCTCACCGTGGCCGACAGGCACACAAGCTGGATGTAGGTCGGGCACATGATGATCGACTCTTCCCAGGTCGTGCCGCGCTCCTGGTCGGCCAAATAGTGTATCTCGTCGAAGATGATGCACCCCACGTCCCACAACTCGGACGGCGTTTGCAGGAGCATGTTCCGCAGGACCTCGGTTGTCATGACCATGATCTGGCCCTCGCGGTTCTCGATGATGTCGCCCGTGAGCAGGCCCACTTTGTCCGCGCCGTACTGCTCGCGGAGGTCACGGAACTTCTGGTTGGACAGGGCCTTGATGGGCGTGGTGTACATCACGCGCAGGCCCTTCTTCACCATGCGGAATACGCCGAACTCGGCCACCACCGTCTTGCCCGTACCCGTAGGCGCGGCCACCATCACGCTCTCGTCGGCGGCGAGATGTGCGATAGCCTCCTCTTGGAACGGGTCGAGCGGAAAGGGGTAGAGGGCGCGGAACTCGGCAACCATCGGGTCGGCGCTAGGCTGCGCTGGATGAGGCGCGGGTTGCTTACGAGGTTTGCGGGCGGCAGGTTGCGGGGGTTGTACAGGCTGTTTGGGTTTTCTGGGCATAGGTTATACGACTATTATAGTGGATCGCGAGGTACAGCGCGTGACCTGCCGCACATAACAGAGCGAACCCCTGCTTTAGGGGTGAAGATGCTGACAATCAGAGTATAATGCAACCGCCAGCGAGGATAACAAAAGGAGGATTCAAAGTGGATCGAGCGATAATCGGGATCTTACGTGTACTGGGGTGGTTGATATTGATAGTCGGCTCGCTATTAGGTATATTCCTTATCATTGCATCACACCCACTGAACGGAGGGGCAAATCCCACTTTCGAGACCGACGTTATTGATACGTCAGGCCCATCGCAGGTTATCTTCGGCCTCTTGACTATATTCGGCTCACTCTTAGCATGGGCGTTGATCTCCACGATTGCCATAGCTGCCGAAGCCATACTCGATATGCGCGATGTGCAGTCTCCCGCCGACGCGGAATACCGCTAACCGAATTGCTATGAAGCTGTCTGAAAAGTAGAAAGTAGGACTAGACGAGCCAAGTTGATTTTGTCATTCTGAGCGAAGAATCTCGCTCCTTGCCTCTTTGTTTGCAAGCGGACGGAATCCCTGTCCCCGCCGCGAAGGTTCCTGCTCTGAACACGGAGTTATCTGGAGTTTCTCTTACTCCACCCTCTTCGGGTGTTACAACTAGTCTCTGCCAGCACTGCATGGCATTACGGCAATAAGAGTATAATGCCATCGTCAACAAATGCAAGATAAGGAGTAATCAAAATGGAGCGCGCAGTAATCGGCATAGCACGTGTGGCGGGGTGGCTGGCTTTGGTCGCAGGGTCAATAATGGGCATAATGGCGATCATGAAGGCGCCATCGGTTGACAGCGGACTCGATCCCAGGTTTGAAACTTACGTACAAAGCACGTCCATGTCCAATGTAATCGTTGGCCTAGCGCTCATAGTCGGTGCACTCGGGTCATGGGCACTAATCACCACGATTGCCGTAGCCGCAGACGCTATTCTGGACGTGCGAGACATGCAAATATCCAATAGGGCAGAACAACAGTAACTGAGAAGCAAAACCTCCTGCAGAAATCGAATCAGCGCACATGACCTTGTCCCTCAACTCCTGTCCTAACTAATAGCAACTGGGCACGCTACCACTCGCCACACATACTAGGCTAGCCTTATCCGCAACACCCGAGATGAGCGTTAGCAAACCGCCAGCAATAAGGAAGACAACTGGAAACGGAGTGAATCTATCCAATGGATATTGCCACCTGCCAAACTAGAGTTCGGTCTTTTTTTCAAGAGCATTTTGCCAGTAGTAAGCATATGTCCGAAAAGGAACTAACGGTGGACGAGACCAACTATCACATCATCCCGGACGACCTCTATATTGCTTCGGATTGCATCATAGCCATTGAATATGAGAACACTACACGACCTGTCGAGAGCATCACCAAATACTGGTGGCTGCTCACGTGCACTGACTGGCTCAAACACGCCAGGATGCTCAAGGTCGTCCTTTTGCCGCTGCGCCCCGACTTTACTCGCTCACGTATTGAGGTGATCCCGCTCATCGGCTACCATTTGGCTGACATGTATCCGCGATACTTCCAGTTCTATTACTTGTGGCCCGAAGAAATGCAGTCCAATAACATTGAGGAGCTACTCCTCAGGG
>DATINP010000157.1:0-10119 GCA_035474135.1 Chloroflexia bacterium
AGGAAGCCTAAGTACGCTCAGAACGACACGCTTGTCATCTTACCCTAAGGCAGCTTACCGTAGCGTTGGAGGTAGTGCAGGAGGCCGAGCGCGCCGATCTCTACGTGCTGGGTGCCGTCGGGGCCGCTGCTGATCTCAAGGCGGGCGCGCTCGAAATACTGGACGCGCTTCGTTTGCTTATCTACTATGTCAAACTCGGTTAGAGGCTCGCTGACGGGGTAACCGAGCGAAGCGACCTCGCCGTGTGTACGCCAGTAGGTGAGGAAGGGTTCGGGCAGGTTGTGGCTTGTTTCCGGCACGTAGGTGGTGCCTGAGATAGGCTCAGCGCTCTCGAAGTGTTCGTCTTTGGGCGTGTAATAAAAAAGTCGATAGTCGAGCGGGCCGAGACGCACACCGGGCGTGCCGTCGGGCTGCGTATACATTTGGAAGTAGGCGTTGCGGAAATATTGAACCGTGCGCCCGGCCTCGTTTAGCTCGTCGGTGACTGCGGGGCCGAAACGATCCAATCCGCCGTTGGTATTCCAGAAAGCGAGGAACGCGCCACGCACGCACTTGCCGGTGTCGTCGAAACATTGCTTATCACCGTTGAGCGGTTGGGCGGGGATGGGCGTCCGGAAGGGCGTGAACTGGGGTGGGTGTGCTCCCACCGTGGTCACCGAGTAAGCTGTGGGGTTATCGGGATAAGGACCCGCGGTGAAGGCGTAGATGTTGCCGTCGGTCGAAGCCACGTAGAGGATGCCCCCGGCTACGACGGGCGCAGAGTAGATCACGCCCTCAGTAGAGTACTCCCAGACGAGTGCGCCAGTGGAGGCATTAAGCACTTCGATAGTATCCTGGGCCGCTGCAAATACAAGCCCATTAGCCACCGCGACAGCAGGTATCACCCAGCCCGAGGTGGGGTGCTGCCACTTGATCTCGCCCGTGGTGGGGTCGAGGGCGGTAACGGTGCCAGGGAACTTTTGTGTCTGCCCCAGCGAGATATAGCCGGCGGCGACGTACACCGTGTCATAAGCATAGGCGCTGGATGAGATCGCACCCTCGCCGCACTGGGGACACGAACCTCCATCCGCTATCTGCGCTTTCCAGACCGGCCCTGCGTGGATGTTCTTCGCGTCGAACACATAGTAATAGCCATCCTTGGCCGACGCTCCCACCAGTTGCCTGCCGTCCTTGTCCTTGAAGAGAGTGGGCGTGGTTCCCCAGTCGCCGTCAAATACCTGGTTGGCGAGCGGTATCTGCCAGTAGTCGACCACCTGCAACGTGTTGGGGTCCAGTCGCACCATGCTGTAGCTGTAGGGTATGTAGTAGTAGCCTGAGCCTGTGGTGACGAATACATCCCCAGTAGCGGCATCAATAGTGGGCGACGTCCAGATGCCCCCGCCGAGTTGATCGTCGGGTACGAAATGTACTTCTTGCTCAACCGCGCCGGTCTGTGCATTGAGGCCCCACATCCTGCCGTTCACAAATGGATTGTCGCAGAACGAGGCTATGCCGTAGTAAACACGGTTGTTGTAGAGTATGGGCGATACCCAGTTGTACAGTCCTCCTGCCTCGCTGTTGTCCCCCGTCTTGAAAGTCCAGAGGGTATCGCCCGTCCGGGGGTTGAGGGCGTACAACTTGTCGTCGCCCCCGCCTATGTAGAGTGCATCGTTTGTGACTTGAGGGGCGGACGTGACGCCTGCTGTTTGGGGCGAACACAGTTTAGATGTGGTGGTGCCGAGGTCTTTGGTCCACCGGGTCGAACCGTCCTGTGTATCGAGGGCATAAAGTTGGCCGTCCCACGAACCCATGTAGAGGGTGTTGGAGAAGACTATGGGCTGGGCGGCGAGGGGCATGCTCTTGCCTAGGGGCTGCTTCCATTGGAGGTGCAGACCGGAAGCGTTGTCGGGCGAGAGGCGTATTTCCTGGCTGTTGAAGCCCGAGCGCGCCATATCGTACATGTAGGCGGGCCAGTCGTTGGGCGCGATGTTGCTTTGCGGGGCGGGAGCAGGCCCGGTAGTAGCGCGCGGAGAAAAGAGAGCGTAACCAAGAGCCAGGAGTGCAAAAAGGACCAGTGCGGCGAGCGCAATCACAAGAGTGTTTCTTCGACCTAGAAGTCTCATGAATAAGGGTCCTCTAACTGCATATTAATGAACGCGATTGGCTCAAATCCGTCGGGCGATATATCCACAAAAAGATAGGCAAGTGGGTATTAGCCATTTGCCTAAATCTCCCTATAGCTCCGAGGGCAGAAATTTAGTCGAGATAGCCGCGGAGCTTGCTTGCGCCGTAGCGTGCGTACCGTAGCTTGCGCAGAATGCGCGTCTCTATCTGGCGGATGCGCTCGCGAGTTATACCGAACTCCTTAGCTACCTCTTCTAACGTACGTGGGCGGTCGTCAACGAGCCCATAGCGCATTTGCAGTATCTGCCGTTCGCGCTCGGTCAACTTGCGGAGAATGTCGTCCACCTGCTCCTTGAGCATCTGGCGGGAAGCCTCTTCTTCCGGTCCACCCGTGCGCTCGTCCTCTATAAAGTCGCCCAGGAAGCTATCTTCTCCTTCTTCCATTGGCGCATCGAGTGAGGCAGGGTGGCGCGCCATGTCGAGGATCTTGCGGACGCGTTCGGCGGGCATGTTAAGCGCCTGGCCCAATTCTTCCTCGGTTGGCTCGCGCAGGAGCTTTTGTTGTAGCTCGTGGGCTGCACGGCGCAGACGTGTGACCATTTCGGTGACGTGGACAGGCAGCCGTATCGTGCGGCTCTGGTCTGAGATAGCACGTGTAATGGCCTGTCGTATCCACCAGGTCGCGTAGGTAGAGAACTTGAAGCCCTTGAGGTAGTCGAACTTATCGGCGGCTTTCATCAGGCCGATGTTGCCTTCCTGAATCAGGTCGAGGAGGGAGAGACCACGCCCTATATACCGCCGGGCGATACTTACTACGAGACGGAGGTTGGCCTGTACCAGCTTTTGCTTGGCGGCGCGGCCTTCGCGGTACACCAGAATATGGCTGCGGGTTTCTTCGTTTGCCATTAGCTGGCGTATGCTCAGGTCTTTCTGACTATTGGATTCCTCGTCTGTTAGTTGCTGGTCATCCTCAGGCAGTGCAAGTCGCGCGTTCAGATATTCCAGGATGCGGGTCTCATCGTCGGTGAGAGCGGGACGTACTACGAGGGTTTCGAGGCCCTTCAGGTTTATGCCCATTTTTTCAAGCTCGGCTGCAGCCTTCTGTCCGACCGCCATTTTCTGGGCCAGTGCGCTTTCGTCGGGCGACTTGAGGAGAGCGGTGCGGCCTATTTCGCGTAGGTAAATGCGGACGGGATCGTCCACAGATACGCTTTCCATGCTCAGGACGCGGTCGATAAATCGTTCTAACTCGTCGGGGTGTTCAACTTCCACCACTTCGACCTCGGTAGCGGCATCGGCCAGTTCTATGGCGTCAGGCTCCTCCTCGGTCTCATCAGCATCATCTACGACTTCGATCTCCACCTCAAGTATATCTTCCGCCTCATCGTCTTCACTATGGTTGTTCGCCAGTGCTTCAATGGGCGTGCCCCGGCCGGTGCGCTTTGCACGCGTGCCTGAACGTGACAGTTTGGGAAGGATGGTTCCGTCGTCTGTGAGGCCAAGGTTGTCGTATGTGTCGTCTATCACTTCGACTATGCTAATGCTATCTGTTGAGCGGCCGCCATTCCTGAACTGGGTGGCGTCCAGGTCGAAGCGCTCCGCCCTGTCCAAGTCGTCCATAGCGGCGTTATTACGATCTGCCTTGGGGGCAAAATTGATATCTTCGTCGAAAATCCCGGAGTCATCAGGCAAAAGGATTGGTTTGACGTCGTTGCTGACGCGCCTGGATGCTCCCTTACGTGATCTCGTACTGATGGGGGTCGGGGGATTGTCGGTTGCGCCTTCGGGGCGCGATTCAGCCACAGGAGCGTTAGATGCGTCTATGCTCCCGTTGCCGCTGTTCTTCAAATCGGATTTGGTGTTGCGGCCCCTTGCGACTGGTTTCCCCTCGTCTTCCGGGTAATCGTTGTGGCGGGTCGTAGATTTGGGCATCTTCCTTGCTACCTCTTTATTCCACCTCTATGCGCTTGCGAACCTTTTCGCCGGACTGGTTGTTCATGGACTTGTCCACGTTTCGCCAGAGGCTATAGGCTGCCAACAAGCCTTCTCTGCCTGCGGCCTTGAGGTGTTGGACGGTTTCGTCGGGTAGAACAGTGGTAAGTATTTGTACAGGCAAACCGAGCATTGCCCGCAAGGTGGTTTCAACCTCGCCTGCCCAGTCGATATAGTCCCTGCTGTTGGTGCTTCCACTGCTTGCCGACGAGTCTTCGCTCGTGTTCTGGGTGGTTTCGTCGCTCATGACGCTGCTCTCCCCTGTTACCGGCATATCGGCGGGTTGTGTGGTCGTTACGTCGGAATATATGTGCCGATTCTACCCCTCTGCGCGTAACGTCTTCTGGGGTATCATGATACCACTGCGGGGATTTTTTGTCCAATATGCAAGCCACTCGGGTGTTTGACAATTGACCTGTGCGTTTCTATACTACCTATTGATACGTTGCGAGAGATGAGAATTACAACTGCCTTATTTTGGTAGCAAACGCAACGGCCCTCTCCTGAGTGACCGTTGTGCACACACAGATCGTGAGGAAAGATGAGGATCATCCTGTACACAGGCAAAGGAGGCGTGGGCAAGACCAGCGTGTCTGCCGCCACCGCCCTTGGCCTCGCCAAACTCGGTCACCGCACGCTGGTAATGAGTACCGATGCGGCCCATTCTCTCGCCGACTCGTATGATGTGCCTTTGGGAAACGAGCCTACAAAAGTGGCTGATAACCTGTGGGCGCAGGAAATCTCTGTGCTGCACGAAGTGGACAAGCACTGGATGACATTGCAAAAGTACCTGGGCGATCTCTTGTCATGGCGGGGTATGGAGGAAGTGGTTGCTGAAGAGATGACCGTCTTGCCCGGTGCCGAGGAACTGGCGGGTCTTGTGCGGATCGTCAAGCATTACGACTCTGGCCTGTATGATGCGATCGTGGTAGATTGCGCTCCGACCGGAGACACGTTGCGCCTCTTGTCCTTCCCTGAGATCGCACGCTGGTGGCTCCAGAAGTTGTTTCCGATCCAGCGCCAGGCTGCCAAGCTCATACGCCCTTTGGCGCGTGCCGTTACCGATATGCCGATGCCGCAGGACGAGGTGTTCGAGTCGATCAAGCAATTGCTTACTCAGCTAGACAGGATACACGACCTGCTGGCCGACCAGACAATGACATCGGTGCGTATTGTTTTGAACGCCGAGAAGATGGTGGTGAAGGAAGCCCAGCGCACATATACGTACCTGTCGTTGTTCGGCTATACGTCGGACGTGGTGGTGTGCAACCGTATATTCCCTGCCTCGGTTGATGGGCAATATTTTGATATGTGGCACGATATACAGAAACGCAACCACACGCTCGTAGAGGAGTGCTTTTCGCCGATCCCGATCTTCGACGTGCCCTTCTTCGATAGAGAGGTGGTCGGCCTGGAAATGCTTGGCAAGATGAGCGAGGCGCTCTTTGGCGGAAGAGACCCCGGTGACGTGTTCTTCAAAGGCAAAGTGCAAACGATTGAACAAACCAGCACCGGCTACACTCTCAGGTTCCCGCTGCCCCTCGCTACCAAGAACCAGATCGACCTTTTGCAGACAGGCGACGAACTGGTGGTGCAAGTAGGGGACTACAAGCGCAACATCATCCTCCCCCGCGCTCTCGCCCTCCTCAAAGTAGCCGGAGCTAAGCTAGACAACGGCGAGCTTAGGATCAACTTTGAGTCTTAGATCATAGATCGTAAGTCATACGTCGTCCGACTTACGATCTATGATCTAAGACTCGTCAGGGCGCGTTGGTGCTGGCTGTGGGGCCGAGCGGGGGTGTTACGTCGGGCGGGGGGAGCACGTTGGTGGGTGTGCCCGTCACCACCATAGTTGCTGTTATGGTCACAGTTATGGTGGCAGTGATGGGTATTTGGGTCGTACTGATCGTGCCCGACGGAGTGAACGTCACGATGGGCGTGGGCGCGCGACCGGGGATTGTCAGCACCTGACCGAGCGCCAGCGAATTGGGATCAGCAATATTGTTGGCGCGCACTATGTCGTCAACCGTCACCCCGAACAGGTCTGCTATGCCCGACAGGGTATCCCCCGCTTTGACAGTGTAGGTCACGGGCGGCAGGGTAGGCATAGCCTCCGGCGGCAGGGTGGGAGAGGGCACGGGCGTTACCACCACGTGCACCGTTTCTGTGGACCCGCCCGCGCTGCCACAACCTCCCATAATGGGAAGGGCAAGCACCAGCAGGGCGCAAAAAGCTATGCTTAACTTCGAGCGCATAGACAGGGGTATCTCCGAGATCAGGGTTTCTTGTTGATGCCCGTGTCGGGCATGCTTGGTATCGGGGGAGCGTTGCTTTCCCCACTATCGCCGCCACCTGCCCCATTGGCCTGGGGTGTGGGTTGGGCGACCGTCTGTTGGTTCGATGTGGGCAGAAGCAGCACCTGGCCTGCATATATAATACTATCACTGAGGCCATTAAGGGAAGTCAGCGCGTCAAGGTCAACCCCGAAGTTGCGCGCTATTGCCCAGAGAGTGTCTCCCGATTGTACAACATAAAACGAATCGCCGCCGTCGCCCGTGATTGTGCCGCCCTGACCCTTAACTGGGGCAGGCGTGGCGTTGCTAATGGGCTGTATGGGCGCGATCGGTACGGGCGTGGGTGTATGAGCAGCGCCACCTCCGCCACCTGCTGTTACGTCGGGAAGGGTCGTTTCGGGCTGTTGAACATCGGCTGCTACTGTGCCACCGGGGGTTTGGCCTGCAGTTTGATCTGTAGTACCTTGAATTGTGTACTGGGGGCGATTTCCTTCGACTTCTGCGCCGCCGAACTTGGCGCGCAACCCGCCCAGACCCATAGAGGCCACAATCACGATTGCCACCACCGCAAATACATAAATGAAGCACCCTCGGGCGCAATTGTTACCAAATATTGAGCGCATAATCCTTTTCTCGCTCCTTAATACTACTCAATAAGCTTACTCAATAGCCCCTTTATCGCACCCAGTTATGCACATCCTTGCTCAATTCCGGCAAATATGGACATCGTTCTGGGCTGAAAAGGTATAATTTCCATATATGGCTAAGTACGCGCTGGTGGCTCTTGAGCCATCGAACTACCAGGGGAAACAGGATCCCACTGCTGCGGAAGATCTATCCATTGAAGATGATCCCTCGCTGGGCTTGATCCTGCACTACAGCGTGCCTCCCGCCATGTCGAATGGGGTCGAGCCGGGGCAGTTGGTGGTCGTGCCTCTGCGCGGCAAGCCGACTTATGGCATCGTGGTCGAACTGGCCGACGACACGCCCATCGTGGCACAGGACATGCGCTCGATCTCGCGCGTGGTTGATGCGCGGCCTGTGCTTCCTGCACCCATGCTCGCGTTGGCGCGCTGGATCGCCTGGTACTACCGCTGCACGTTGTGGCAGGCGATCTCTCCTATGCTGCCGCCCGGTGTGGCGCGGCGGGCGGTTACCACACTCAGCCTGTCGGCCCCGGCGCGTGGTGCGGCATCGACAGATGCCACGGGTGTGGCAGGAAACGCGCGGTCGAGGGCGCTGTTGTCGGCACTGGGCAGGCGGCAGAGACAGGTCGTCTCGCTGCTAGAAGACGCGCCGCGACAAACACTCACCATAGGCCGCCTCAAGCGCCGGTACACGGGCGCTTCGTCAGGACTGGACACGGCCTTGCGCAGTCTTGAGCGCGAGGGGCTGGTCACCCGAGATGTAGCGCTGCCAAAGCCGCGCTCGCGCCCACAGACCGAGCGCATCATTCGCCTGGGTGTTGGGCAAGATGAAGCTCGAACGTACATGAACGCCCAATCCCAGCGCGCGCCCCTGCAAGCCGCCGCCCTCGACTGGCTTATCAAGCGCTCTACACAGGACCAGCGCGCCCTGCCCGGCGGCCCACGGCATGGCGCTGATGCTGTTGACGTGGACGACATTGCGCCGAAGGGATTGGCCGAGGGCTGGCTCCCGTTGAGCGAGCTATATCTGCATACCGGCGCTACTTCTTCCACGGTCACTGCCTTGCAGAAGAAGGGCTATGTCGAACTGGACGAGCGCCCGGTGTTCCGGCGGCCTGTGCCCTCGCACATCACGTCATCAGCGAGCGATGAGCCACCCACGCTGACGCAGGCGCAGGCTGCTGCTTGGCGCGAGATCGCCCTGGCGTTGCGTCAGGGTGGGGCTTCTGCCGCGCCCCCCGACCCCCTGGGCACACCTCTTATGCGTTCGTTCCTCTTGCACGGGGTAACAGGCAGCGGCAAGACAGAGATCTACCTGCGGGCAATTGGCATGGCGCTCAGGATGGGCAAACAGGCGATTGTGCTTGTGCCCGAGATTTCGCTTACTCCACAGGCTGTGCACAGGTTCGCCTCACGCTTCCCCGGCCGCGTGGCGTTGATCCACAGCCAATTGTCGCCCGGCCAGCAATTCGACGAGTGGCGGCGTATACGTGACGGGCAGGCCGATATAGTGGTGGGGTCGCGCTCGGCTGTGTTCGCGCCCCTGCCCAACCTGGGGCTGGTGATCGTGGATGAAGAGCATGAGTGGGCCTACAAGCAAAGCGAACACCAGCCGCGCTATCACGCCCGCGACGTAGCCCTGAAGCGGGCAGAATTGGTTGGCGCTGTGAGCATCCTGGGCAGCGCCACGCCCGATGTGGCGACCTACTACCGGGCGCAGGTGGGCGAACTGGGCCTCCTGCCCCTGCCCTATCGAGTTGGAAGGCGCAAGGCGCGCGACGGTACCGAACTGCTGGTAGAACTGCCTATGCCCCCTGTGCAGGTGGTGGACATGCGCGCCGAGCTAAAGGCTGGCAATAGCGCGCTGTTCAGCAGGGCCTTGCGCGCAGGCCTTGATGCGACCCTGGCGAAGGGCGAGCAAGCGATCCTCTATCTCAACAGGCGCGGCAGTCACAGCTTCATGCTGTGCCGTGAGTGCGGTTACGTGCCCATGTGCAAGCGGTGCGACGTGCCTCTTGTATTTCACGCCGACATACACGGGATGCTCTGCCACAGGTGTAACGCCTTTTCGCTGGTGCCTCGTGAGTGCCCAAAGTGCGGCAGTGACAGCATACGCTGGTTTGGCACGGGCACGCAGAAGGTGGTGGACGAGGTGTCGGCGATGTTCCCCAACGCCCGGATTCTGCGCTGGGACCGCGATACGGCTTCGCGGCAAGGCGGCCACGGCGATATGATGGACACCTTCACGCGGGGGGACGCCGATGTGCTGGTGGGTACCCAGATGATCGCCAAGGGGCTGGACATCGCGCGCGTGACGCTGGTGGGCGTAATCAGCGCCGACACGGGCCTGTACATGCCCGACTTCCGGGCGCCCGAACGCGCCTTGCAATTACTAATGCAGGTGGCGGGCCGCGCAGGCAGGCGCCTCGAAAGCTCGCACAGCCGGGTGATCGTACAGACCTTCAGCCCCGAACACTACGCCGTGCAAGCAGCCGCCGACCACGACTACACGGGCTTCTACAGGGGCGAGATCCGCTTCCGCGCCGAGCACGGCTACCCGCCCTTCGGCCAGTTGGCTCGGCTGTTGTATACCGGCTTCAACAATGAGAAATGTGAGCAGACTGCCAACGTGGTGGCCCGGCACCTGCGCCTGCGCACCGAACGCATGTCCGCCGAGATTGGCGGTCCGCTAGACGGCGCGATCCTCGATGTGCTGGGGCCCGCGCCCTGCTTCGTGCACAAGATCAGGGGGAAGTTCAGGTGGCAGATACTCGTGCGGGGAGATAAGCTGCTGCCCCTGTTCGACGGCTTCAACCCCGGTCCCGGCTGGACGCTCGATATTGACCCCATGAGCCTGCTTTGAAGGCAGAGGTGCTAGGTGTTAGGCGTTAGTAGAGAGGGATGAGTGGCGAACGCGCCTAACACCCAACACCTGACACCTAACCCCTTTCTGGTATCATATATGTAGAACCTAGACCAGGAGAGAAGTTAAATGGCGAAACTGGATGTGAAGTACGACCCAGATCCTATTCTGCGCACGAAGGCCAAGCGGATAAAGACCTTTGATGCCAACTTGCGCAAAC
>DATINP010000158.1:0-4935 GCA_035474135.1 Chloroflexia bacterium
GCCTTCCCATCCCACAAACATCAAGGCGTAGTTGTTCCCCAGGATGAGCGTAAGCATGGAAAACATGAACAGGTTCAGTGGCCCAGCGCGATATTGAAGGGGTTGCCCACTGTGGCGACCACGGTAGCTACGGCATCACCCAGTTCGTGGGCATCGCCTCCCAGTTCCATGTCGAACAGGGTGCGCCCCACCACGATCAAGGCCACACGGTGCATCTCATGGGCGATGTTGAGCAGCTTGCCGGGCCGCCAGGTGTCGAGCACTTCTTTCGTTGTATCGCGCATGACCGTCTGGTATTCCTCAATGCGCTTACGGTGGAATGCCGGCATCACCAGTCTGCGTTCGCGCTTGTGGCGGGGGTCATCGATGAACAGTAGCCCGTCGCCCACGATCCAGCGTGCGTGCACCTTGTCAATGAGCGGGGCCACCAGAAAGTTGTCTACTGCGTCCACAAGTATGTAGCGATTGGCCTCAGGGCCGTGCAGCACAGCGCCTCGTATGCCCATGATATCGACGCCCACTACCTCGCCGAACCGCCTGTACTGCTTCATTGCGAAGTCGAGCGGGTTCTCCAGGTATGTATAGAGCGCGCCCACCAGTGGGAACGCGTAGGGGCCGTGCGGTTTTCTGTGAGGGGGCTTGTTGGGTGACGTGCTTTGGGATTCCGGTTTCAGCGATTTGCCTTTCTATGTTTCTCTCCTGGTATTATACCTTACGATAAGCCTAAACCTGCCGGGCGAGGTCGGAGTAAGCCACAGAGAGCGCGCGTTCTGCCTGTTGCCAGTCGCTTTCTATGTCCGTCGAGCGGTGGCCGGTGACGCGGTCTATGTGGTCGGTGCCCTCGGCGCGTTTCACTGCAGAGAGGTGGGTCTGGTCGGGCGTGAGGCCGAAAAGGGCGCTGTGCAGGGCGGCCAGGCACTCGATATACGGCGCGACGTCGCCATCGGGGTGATTACCGCGCTCGCGGTGGAGTATCCAGTACTGGAACTCGACGTCGGCCACCTTCTTCTCGCTGTAGGGCATGCCTTTGCCGTGGTTGCCGTACTTCTTCGCCACGTGGTAGAACTTGCGGATGTAGTCGTGCGTGACTTCGGCCTTGTGGTCTACGGGCGCCCAGGCTACGGACGCGCGTGTGAAGTAGTAGGCGTTCTGTAGTGCCCTGAACGGGGACAGGGCGAATTGCTCGCTGGCAATCCGGTAGAGATAGCGGAAGCACGCGAACCAACGACGGTCGTAATAAGCCTTCAGCCCGGCGACTTCGAGATATGCCAGTCGTGCGCCATCAAAGGGCGGAGTCGTAGCACGTTTCTCGCTTTTTGGGTTAGCCTGGATAGACATAATGTTATCTCCTATGAACCGGGGGCACCATAAGTTCGTTGTACAGGAGAGCGTTATTTGACAGACAATGTATCACAAACGCGTGGTTCCTGCATTGCTATTTACGGTTCGATATTTATATAATCATAGGATGCAATTCTTAATTACAGAGGCGGCACTACTTAATCTATGAGCGCACAAGAAGTTATCGAGAAGGGGAAGGTTGGAGAGCTAGAGGAACTAGGACAGGTGACGAGCGAAGCAGAGGAGGCTAAGCCCGAGCCCGTCGACGATATAGATAGCGACTCACCCTGGGCGGCTCTTCGCCACCGAGACTTCCGCCTGCTCTGGTCGGGCGGCTTTGTATCCCAGCTTGGCAGCCAGATGCGGATCGTGGCAATCGACGTGCAGTTGTGGGACCTGACCCACAGCTACGCCATGGTGGGTTTGCTGGGGCTGTTCCAACTGCTGCCTCTACTGGGCTTCTCGCTGTTCGGCGGGGTACTGGCCGACGCATTCGACCGCCGCCACATGATGATGATCACGCAGACCACGTATGCGCTGTCGTCGGTGGTGCTGGCGTTGGCGACCTGGCAAGGGTGGGTGTCGGCTCCGCTGGTGTACGCGATAGGGGCGCTGGGCGCGGCCACCACTGCTTTCGACAACCCAGCGCGTTCGGCCCTGGTGCCCAACCTTGTGCCGCGTAAGGACCTCGCAAATGCCCTTTCCCTCAACATTATCATAGGGCAAATGGCAACTATCGGCGGGCCGACATTGGCGGGCATACTGGTTGCCACCGGCACTTCCGGCCTAGCGCTCATTTATACCCTCGACGCGGTCAGCTTCGGGGCTGTGCTGGTGTCTCTATTCTTCATGAGAATCCGCACAGAGAAACCGGCCAACCGCAACGTGAGCCTGAAGGCCGTGTTTGAGGGCTTTCACTTCCTGCGCAACACGCCCATCATCATGTCCACAATGAGCCTCGACTTTTTCGCGACCTTCTTCGGCGCGGCGAGCGTGCTTTTGCCTGCGCTGAGCGAGCAGGTGCTGCATGTGGACAGGTCGCTGTTGGGGGTGCTGTATGCGGCTCCTGCTATGGGCGCGCTGGTGGCAGGACTGGCCATGTCGTGGCTGGGAAACGTGCACCACCAGGGAAAGATCGTGCTGTGGTCGGTAGGTGCTTACGGGGTGGCGACACTTGTATTTGGGCTGTCGCAGAACTACTGGCTGACGCTCGTGGCATTGGCGGGGACGGGCGCTGCCGATACTGTGAGCATGGTCATGCGCCAGACGATACGCCAGTTGAATACGCCCGATGAATTGCGGGGCAGGCTCACTTCCGTAAATATGATCTTCTATATTGGAGGTCCGCGCCTGGGTCAGTTAGAAGCGGGTCTGGGTGCGAGCGCTCTCGGCCTCAGCCCCAGTATCGCCATTGGCGGCATAGGTGTACTGGTTGTAACTGCCCTGATAGGCAAACTGGTGCCGTCGCTGCGGGTCTACGACCGGTAAGGAGTCTTAGATCATAGATCTTAGATCGTATGTCATACGTCATGCGCCATACGTCGTCTGTCGTCCGACTTACGATCTAAGATCTATGATCTAAGACTCCCCATCACAGTGGCTAGGACTATTTCCAGCGCTTGGTCGACGGACAGGCCATCGCTGTTGACCAGGACCGCATCGGGGGCGCGGCGCAAGGCTCCTGCGGCCCGGTGCATGTCGAGGTCGTCGCGGTGGGCGATTTCTTCTTCAACCTGCTTGATGGTAACTTCGCGCCCACGTTCTTTTAGCTCGACGTAGCGGCGGCGAGCGCGCTCGGCCAGAGAAGCGTCGAGGTAGATTTTGAGGTCGGCATCGGGCAGTACCTCGGTGGTGATATCGCGCCCTACCATGACTACAGGCCCAAGGCGGGCGATGCGTCGCTGTTGCCGCACTTGCGCGTCGCGCACCCCCGGCCATGCCGCCACCCCCGACACGACTGCCTCTACCTCAGGCTCCCGGATTTCGGCTGTGACGTCTTCATCCCCTATCAGGACCGTATAGGCGCGCCCGTCCTTTATGCCAGGGGCGGGGCGTTCGATGTGGATGGGCAGAGATTCGGCCAGTTCGGTGAGCAGCTTTTCGTTCGTGGTAGCGATGCCCGCCCGCAGAGAGGCGAGGGCCACCGCGCGGTACATAGCGCCGGTATCAAGAAAGAGGTAGCCCAGGCGCTCGGCCAGCAGGCGTCCAATAGTGCTTTTGCCTGCCCCCGCCGGGCCGTCAATCGCGATGGTCTGTGGAAGGGAACTTTGCGCGTGATGACGTGTGCTCACAGTTTGCTCCTGTCGTTTTGCTCACATCATTGTAACGCAAAGTTGATTGTGGTGGGAATCGAGGGACGCAGGAATAAAACTGATGCGTAATCTTTGATCTTCACACGCCAGGCGGAAATCCTGCTAGGAAATGCATACGCACCATGGCGTATAAGCCAATTGGCTTAACGCATCAGCCGTACTGCTCTGCGTAGAGCATGGATCTCGTGTGTGGCCAGGTAGCGCCACTTGCCTGGTTCGACAGTGCCCAGCGTGAGGGGGCCGAACCGCACCCTCTGCAAGGTCAGCACAGGGTGGCCGACCGCGCTGCACATGAGGCGGATTTGCCGCTTGCGACCCTCATGGATAACCATCCGCAGGAGGGTGTTGCCCTCCTCGTGTCTGATTTCGTCCACTTTGGCCGGGGCCGTCATCTCGCCTTCGATATCGATCCCTTTCCGCAGGCTTTGCATGGCTGCGGGGGATGGGCGACCGCGCACGAGTGCCTGGTACTCCTTCTCAATACCGAAACGCGGGTGCGTCAACCGAAAAGTCAGGTCGCCGTCATTGGTGAGTAAAAGGAGGCCGGTCGTGTCCACATCGAGCCGTCCTACGGGGAATACTCTGGGGATAGCGGGCTGGGGATTCTTGTTGCGCGCAGGCGACTGTTTAGCGCGCGTTGATACTTCGCGTGGACTTTGAGGTTTGCTCTGTGCTGCCTCGGCTTTCTGCCGGTTGTCGCCCGATAACCTTCCGTAGACCAGATCGAGGACAGTTGGGCGGTCGTGCGTGTCACGGGCGGTGGTTATTATACCTGCGGGCTTATTGAGCAGAATGTAGGCGTATTGCCCCGCCGAATTGCCTATAGGAGGCGCCTTGAGGGGGCGCCCATCTACTTCAACTTTGTCGGTGGCAGGATTGGCCCGCGTGCCCATTTCGGTCACTATTACGCCGTTGACACGCACACGTCCCGCCGCGATCATCTCTTCTGCGGCCCGGCGCGAGGCCACCCCGGCGCGTGCCAGGAGTTTTTGCAGACGCTCACTATTCCCGGTGTTTTGTGTTTCCGTGGGCACTTTCAATCCCTTCCGTCCGGCACTAATCGTACTACTCGTCGTGCTCGGTCGTGACCGGTGTGGGAGTCTGTCCAGGGTGATTCTGGGTGATGAGCACCCTGGCGATACGGAGACCGTCAAGCTCTTCAACGCGCAGGGTAAAGTTACCGTGCTGTATCTCGTCGTGCAACTCGGGTTTGCGGCCCAGCACCTCGAACACATATCCACCTATGGTCTCGGCTTCACTCACGATGTCCAGGCCCAACTCT
>DATINP010000159.1:0-32530 GCA_035474135.1 Chloroflexia bacterium
GCACTTCAGCATCTGAGTCTGCTTATACTCCAGGCTCATTGCGCGCTACTACTCAGGCTTTGGCAATTGGGAGGACTCCGTGTCCGAGCAAGCAAGCAAGGCAATCCTGATGGCCGCTCAAGAGAGTGCGATTGACCGCAAGATACCTGACGGCCCATTTGACGCCATAATAGTTGGCGGCAGTTTTGCAGGCCTTGCGGCAGCTACCCAACTGAGGGGTTTCCGCGTTCTGCTGATAGACCAGCGGCCTATAGGCACACACCAGACCTCCACCTGTGCCATTCCATTAGCGACTGCGCAAGCAACCGGGACCTTATGCGCGATACAGGAGGTGCATGGCTACGCCGTCATCCATACGGCTGGACGAGAATATCGGTACAAGCTCAATGAGCCGTATGTCACCCTCGACTATTATGCCTTTTGTCAGGCTATGCTGGCCCAAACGGATGTCGAGCTTTGGCTGGCTAAAGCCACCGGCTACGAAAACGGCGTGGTTTCAACCACACGTGGCTCCGCAAGCGCTTCATTTGTGATAGATGCGTCCGGCTGGCAATCTCTTGTGCGCAAGGGTCCTTCACGGGATATTCCTCGGCTTGGTTACGGCGTCGAAACTGAGCTACCTGTGCGCCTCCCTCTCAGCCCCGGCCTCCATTTCTATTTTGAGAACCGGATAGTGCGAAGTGGCTATGCCTGGGTATTTCCATGCGGAGCACGTGTTCGGATTGGCGTGTGCAGCATGGATAGAGATGTGCGCCTGGGCCCCGTACTTGATATTTTCCTGGACCTCTTCGGCCTCCAACGTGGCGTTACTCATGGCGGGCCTATGCCTGTCGCACTACGACAGCCCTCGGATGGCCCAGGCGGCAAGCTCTTCGCGGTCGGCGACGCCTGCGGACAATGTATGCCTTTATGGGCCGAAGGCATAAGGCAGGCAATCTACTTTTCTATGGCATGTGGACAGGCTGTCGCGTCTGCCCTTGACGGACCAATCTCAGCAGATGAGGCGCGCAAGCGATACGCAACTCTCGTGCGCAGGAAAGCCGGCTTCCATACTCTCCTGTTGTATTTGCAGGGGATGGTTGCCTTGATGCCTGACGGGGTGCGGAGAGTGGTGCTTGCCATTATGGCGTGGCCGCCCCTTGCCCGGTGCCTGATCAGTATATATCTGCATGGAGGCGGATGGGTTCAGAGCGGAAAAACTACAAGACGCCGCCTACGAATTGCTCAACCCCACAACTCGTAATTTGTAGCCTGCAACTTCGCCGGAGGTTATTTGTGCTGTGTGAGAAACGAGAGGGTACTCGCAAGTCAGCGGTCGTTTGTCTTTAGCCTGTAAGGAGCAAAGCAATGGCAAGTCAAAGTGTGGCGGAAAATATAGAGGTACAAGGCACCGGCTCGATGTCATTTGACCGGTTTGCCGGGATGTCAGCAATCGCTGCGGGCGTGTTTGGGCTGCTCTATTCGGTTGCTTTTGTGATAATCAAGAACCAGCTTCTTTACTCGATCTGTCTCTTGATTGGGGCATTGGCAACCACAGTCGTGATCGTGGCCTTGTACCGCCGGGTGCAATCCGTGGAACCCGGCATAGCGCAGCTTGGGTTGCTCGTTGGCGTTATCGCGGCCCTGGGGTCGGCTGTTCATGCAGGCTTTGACCTGGGCAACGCGATCAATCCGCCACCGAACAGCGCAACCGATCTTCCTAGCCAGGTTGACCCCCGTGGCTTGCTTACATTCGGGATCGCCGGCTTGGCGCTGTTGGGCCTGGCCTGGCTCATGTCGCGCAGCACCGGTTTCCCGAAAGCTCTCCCTTACGTCGGATACTTGCTGGGAGCATTGCTGATAGTCATCTATCTGGGCCGACTGATCATACTTGATCCCAACAATCTGGCTTTGCTGCTGCCTGCTGCTGTGGCGGGTCTAGTTGTGAACCCGGTCTGGTACATCTGGCTGGGCCTGAGCCTTATGAAGTCGGAGCGGGATACGTAAGACCAATACGATTGCTGAGGCACGCAACGCGCTAACATGTGTCCGGTTGCGCTCTAGCACAAGCCTGCTCTCGACTCCTCCATCTTGCTGTACAATCGGCTAGTTTCTTTGCGTATTGCATCTCTTCCCGGACGATCACATTTTCTGCGGACGGAATGAGTGCTGCAACACGCAAGGCCCGCAAATGTGTGGCTCGGCATCGCTTACCCTGAATCTGTGTGCCGATTGCGTCGTTATGTAGCATGTCTCTGCTCTCCCTCCGTCACTCTCTGTATTGCCGGGAGCGATCCGTGCTCACCGGGCATTTGCTATTTTGATGTTTAACCCCCTTTTAATCTGAACTGTCGACCCAACCGTAAACTCTGGAGCAAGGCACTCAACCGGCGAACTAACAAGTAGCCCGGCTGACGCCCAGATGCGAAGTCAGGAACCCGCAGGTGTGAGCATCTTTCGTGCTCCCTGTCCCTGAAACGATTGGCACTTAAGCGCGCCGTCGACAAGACACGGTCGTATTGAAGGGAGGTGAAAGAGGCCGGGAGGCAACCCGCGCCGAAATGTCAGAGAGAGGGAATCATTTCGTTGTCAGGCTCACATACGATTTCTACATTTGTAACGAATCAGGAGGGAGTAGAACGCTGGGAGCCGTGACGTTGGACTTCAAAAATCAATTTGTATGCCTCGGTCGAGATTGACCGGGCAATTAGGAGAAAACTCCGATGAAAGCAACTAAAGTACTTAATGCTGGAATAGTGGGCCTGATGGTTCTGGGCCTCGCAGCATTCGGCACCGGCCCCGGTAGGGCCAGCGCATCGAGCCACCGTGAGGCTCCCTTGATCGCGGCGGATCCGGCAGCAGATGCTACGGATACCTACGCGTTTGTAAGCCCCGATAAGCCTGACACTGTGACAATCATCACGAACTGGTACCCGTTTGAGGAGCCCGTGGGCGGCCCAAACTACTACAAGTTCGGCGACGATGTTCTCTATGAAATCGACATCGACAACGTTGGCGACGCGCAGGCTCACATCAAATACCAGTTCCGCTTCAACACCAAGGTCGGCAATGGCAATACGTTCCTCTACAATACCGGCCCCGTAGAAAGCATCAACTCTGCGAACCTGAACGTCAAGCAGACTTATGCCGTTACCAAGATTGTGGACGGCGTAACAACCCAGGTTGGCACAGGCCTCATGGTACCGCCGGTAAATGTAGGCGCGAAGTCAACCCCCAACTACGAGGCTCTTTCGAACGCAGGCATCCAGGGTTTGAGCGATGGCGCGACCGTGTTCGCCGGCCAGACCGATGATCCCTTCTTCGTTGACCTCAACGTGTTCGACCTTCTTAGCATCCGCAAACTCCCCGGCAATATGGGCGGCGGCGTGGACGGCCTGAAGGGCTACAACGTCCAGAGCATCGCGATCCAGGTTCCGAAGGCTATGCTGTCCAAGGATGGCAAGGCCCCCACAGCCGCGACAGATGGAAACGCAGTGATCGGCGTATGGTCGACTTCTTATCGCCAGGCCACCAAGGTTCTCCAGAACGGCGGTGGTGCTCCTACAGGCAGTGGCGACTGGATCCAGATTAGCCGCCTCGGCGCTCCCCTCGTCAACGAAGTGGTAGTGCCCCTGGCAGCCAAAGACCTCTGGAACAACAGCACGCCCGCTGACGATGGTCAGTTCCTCGGTGGCGTAACCGATCCCGAGCTTGCTCACCTGTTCAACGCTCTCTACAACATCCAGGTTCCTCCCGCACCCCGTGATGACCTGGTGGCGATCTTCCTCACCGGTATCCCCGGCGCGACCCAGCCCGTGACTGCTACTCAGAAGCCCGCTGAAGAACTGCGCCTCAACATGGCCGTTCCGCCTTCCGCCAATCCTAACTCGTTGGGCGTGGTTGGTGGCGACCTGGCAGGTTATCCCGATGGCCGCCGCCTCGCTGACGACGTGACCGATATCTCCCTGAAGGCAGTAGCCGGCGCAGCCTACCCGCTGTTCCACCCTGACTTCAAGGCTGATCCTCTGGCCGCCCAACTTGGCGATGGTGTGGACGCCAACGATGTTCCATTCCGCAATAGCTTCCCCTACCTGGCAGTGGCACACGACGGCACCTCATCAGTACCGCACGGCGTGGAAGCCGCAGCAGTTGGTTCATCGCAGCCCCCGGCAGGCCAGGCCCCTGGTATGCCTATAACGGGTGCGCCAATCAATGACCTGGGTGATATCTACCCTGTCGTCCTGGGCGGTATCGTAGCCCTGGGTGGCATCTTACTCCTCGCCGGCTATGCGATCCGTCGCAGAACCAGTGTGGAACTAAACAACAAGAAGTAATAAGTCAGTTTTGGGGGACAGAGGTGTCTCGCCCCTGTCCCCCAAACATTCTGTCAGTCTTGGTACAAACAGCGGCCATCTATTACACATTTACGTCCAGGGGAACAGCACGATGAAAGCAACTTACGAAAACTCAGCAGGGAGCAAAATGGTGGGCAAGGTAGCGAAGGGTCTGGGGAGCAATCTGGTGTTGATGATCGCTATTGCTCTCGTGCTCGCCGGGGGCAGCGTATTAGCGGCCCGGCTCTTTGGCTCTAACGGCTGGCCTGCGGCTAGCTCCGGCGCCATCATAAACGATCCCTCTGCGATCCTCGCCGCCGGGACCGGTACAAACTCGGGCATTGCTGATCGCACCATCGCCACGGCCCAGCAGCAAATCAAGCAGATCCCCGACGACTACAAGGCCTACGTAACTCTGGGATACGCCTTCCAGCAGAAGGCCCGCGAAACCAGCGATCCTAATTTCTATGTCCAGGCTGAAGACGCTCTCACGAGGGCGCTCACCCTCAAACCCAACTACTATGAGGCAATGGCGGGACTGGGACAACTGAATCTATCACGCCACGAATTCGTAACCGCTCTCGACTGGGGTCTGCAAGCCCAGGCTCAGCAACCTAGCTCTGCCTATGCTTATGGAGTGATAGGCGACGCCCAGATCGAGCTTGGCCGCTACGATCAGGCAGTCCAGACCTTCCAGAAGATGGTAGACCTCCGCCCCGACATTAGCTCCTATTCCCGGGTGTCTTACGCTCGCGAACTCTATGGGGATGTTCCTGGCGCGATCGAGGCCATGCAGCAGGCGGTGAACGCAGGGGCCCCGGCACAAGAAAACACCGCATGGTGCCGTGTGCAACTCGGCAACCTCTATTTCAACAGTAATCAGTTGGACAAAGCCGAACAGGCATACAATGATGCCTTATCCAATTATCCCGACTACTTGCATGCTGAGGCGGGGTTAGCTCTGGTGGCCTGGGCTCAGGGTCGCGACGACGATGCGGTAAAACTTTACCAGCAGTCGGTCGCTAATGTGCCGCTTCCCCAGTATTTGACATCGCTGGGTGATCTATACAACGCGATGGGCGACACAGCCAACGCCAAAAAGCAACTGGACCTCGTCCTCTATATCTACCAGGTATTCCAGGCGGGCGGCGTAAACGTGGACATGGAGAAGTCGGCGTACCTTGCCGACCACGTGACCGGGGACAATGACCTCAAGGAAGCTGTGACGCTCGCCGAACGCGCCGCGAGCGTGAGACAGGACGTCCACACGATGGACGCTCTGGGTTGGGTTTATTACAAGGCGGGACGCTACCAGGATGCGTTGCAGGCTGAGCAAAAGGCCGTGCGCCTGGGTACCCTGAACGCGCTGTTCTACTTCCACCTCGGAATGATCCAGGATAAGCTGGGCGATGCCACCGACGCGAAGGCAAACGTTCAGAAGGCGCTAGATATAAACCCCTTCTTCAGCATTCAATATATGAAGACCGCTCAGGATTTTGTGAGGAATTAAACAGATGAAGCGATTTACTAAACTAAGCCTTGTTGCGCTGATCTTGTTGACCCTGTCGCTTACCCTGTCGCCGAGAAAGGCGAGCGCACACCCAATGGGCAACTTTAGCATCAACCAGTACAGCGCCCTTACCATCGGGCAGGACAAGGTGGACATCCGTTTTGTGCTAGATATGGCGGAGATTCCAACCTTTCAGGAACTGAGTAACATTCGCCCTGATCACTCGACCGACCTTACGTCCGACCAGCGCACCACTTTCATCAGCGGTAAAGTGGCCGATATCTCGAGGAACCTGTCGCTCACCCTGAATGGCAGCCCGCTGATGCTGAATGTAGAAAAAACCGTTCTCACATTTCCGGCCGGCAGCGGTGGATTGCCTACCACGAGGCTTGAGATTTATTACACAGCGCAGCTTGGTGGGGTGGCGAAGGGCGACCTCGAATACAAAGATACCAACTTCCTTGATCGCGTAGGCTGGAAAGAGGTAATCGCTGTTCCGGCTAATGGCACGATGTTCCAGCAGTCGGACGTGCCGCAGACAGACGTTACTAATGCTCTGACACAATACAGCCCCACCGCCGTCAGCAGCCCGCTCGATAAAGTAGAGGCCCGTGTTACGTTTGCGCCTGGCACAGCGATAGCCGTGCCAGGTGGTGCCGTCGCGCAAACAACACAGGAGGGACAGGGCGCGGTCGACTGGGCCAAGCAGCGCATAGACGATGTGGCTTCCCTCATTTCGCAAGATAATCTGCCTGTTGGTGCGCTGCTCATCGGACTGGTGGTTGCGTTCTTCTGGGGAGCAGGTCATGCCCTTTCGCCCGGCCACGGTAAGACGGTTGTTGCCGCTTATCTTGTCGGCACGAAGGGCACAGCCAAGCACGCCGCCATTCTCGGCCTAACGGTCACTATCAGTCACACTCTGGGAGTGTTCGCTCTGGGTCTGGTGGTGCTGTTTGCAGCCAACTTCATCGTGCCGGACCAGCTCTATCCCATAGTTGGGGCGCTATCCGGCGGCTCAATCGTGATACTTGGCATCGTGATGTTCGTTCAGCGCTGGAGGTCCTGGCGTAGCGCAAAGACCCAGGCAATCCCGTCGGATTATACACACGATGCGCATGACCACGACCATGATCACGACCATGATCACGAGCATACTCACACGCATGACCACGATCATGGGCACACGCACGATCATGATGACCCGGGCGTCCCACATTCACATGGCCCATTCAGCAAGCCTCACACCCACCTGCCCACAGATGGGCAGAAGATGTCCATGAAGGGCCTGCTAGCCCTCGGTATTACGGGCGGCATCATCCCGTGTCCTACAGCCCTCGTGGTCCTGCTGGCGGCGATCGCATATCACCGCTTAGCCCTCGGACTGGTGTGGATACTCGCCTTTAGCCTGGGTCTGGCGGCAGTGTTGACGGGGCTTGGCCTGTTGGCCGTATATGGTCGTGGGCTATTGAGCAGGCGCAACGTCACCGGACGTTTCAAGATCGCCGGCACGGTTATGGCCCGTCTGCCAATGGCTTCGGCCATTATAGTGGCAGTGCTAGGTTTGGCAATCGCAATTCAGTCGTTGCAGTTGTAGCAATCGCCGCTCCAGTGGTATGTGCCATCGCTACCATGCACGGGCTACTACCGCGGCGCAAATAGCATAACTCGTCCATAGAAGAGCTTGCCTCTAAAATCGGTAGCGCGTAGACCTGTTGACAGTCTCCTCGCCTGTGCCGAATGCGAAGGCCACACTGGGAGCGACTTCGTACACATCGTAGGGAGCGGGGCCGGTCGTGGCGGCGCTGTATGGAGCATCGAGGACGCCATCATGCACGTAGGCGGGCCACCCCTGGTTCGCGTACACGCGAGCTACGCGCTCTAGCTTTTCTACGTCGCTCACTTTGGCGGCTTCTCCTTCAACTACCATGTCGAAGCCCCCACTCGATAGGGTGATGACGCAGTGAGGGTCGTGGTCAAGGTTGTTGCCTTTCACGGTGCCCTGCCCTGTCGTGACGTAATACGCGCCGTCTATCCAGAGCGCTCCCACAGGCACCACGTGGGGTCGTCCGTCGGGCCGTACCGTCGTTAGCCAGGTGGTTCCTCCTTCGACCAGTTTATCGCGTATCTCAGCCCACGGCGCTATCATCGAAGTAATCGTGGGGGCGTTGGGGGTTGCCAACTGTTCTGCTACAGGTTCTCGTTCTGCCATCGGTTTCTCCTTTTTTCGGTCGTTGCGTAACGGTCACTTCAAGGCGCTCTTCCTGTTAGCTGAGCCTCACCACCTCCTCTCTTCTGAGGATTTATTCTACCAAAATGACTGCGGCTGTAGTAGCAAAGTCCATTGCAAAACCTCTGCTGGTGGGTCAGCTGCCGAGAACGGTAGACACGGCGAGGAATTTTGGCAATCTCTATTACGAGAGATAAAACAGAGGAAATCTTAGTTTAGAATAGGATTATTTACAGAAGGTGCATACGTAAGCTTTGTGCTAGAATGAAACCATGAAAGAATTGCAATTCTCAATTGAGGTAAATGCCACCAAGGAAAGGGTTTGGGATACTTTGTGGCAAGACGAAACATTTCGCGAATGGGCAAGCATCATTGACCCGGAAACATACATGGTTGGTGATCTGAAAGAAGGCAATGAAATACAGTTTATCTCTGGTTCAAGCGGGTACGGCGTAACAAGTTTGGTTGAAAAGGTCGTCGCAGGCGAATCTTTGTTGCTCAAACACCGTGCAGATACGCAGGAAGACGGAAAACGTGAGCGTGACGACGAGTGGACTGGCGGCGAGGAAAGATACTCCCTGGCAGAGAGAGGTGGCATTACGACTTTGACCGTTGCATTTGGTGTTCCGCTAGAATTGGAAGAACAGTTTAAGGTCAACTTCCCCAAGGCACTGGAGCGCGTCAAAGTATTGGCTGAGAGGCAGGGCTGACAGTTTCCAGCTAAGTGCTGCTGCAGTACTGAGGTAGTTCCGGAACTAACCCAAGGGGTGGCGGGGATCCCTAGATTGCACAGGATTTAGCCTACCCCCTCAGCGCGCAACGACATACTCAAGTATGCGGTTGTCCTCCATCAGGTACAGAGTATCGCCCGGCCCGTGGGCTACACCGGTGGGTGCGGTAACAAGGGGTCCGCCATCAACTTGCGCTAGCTGCATAGAGCCGTTGACAGTATCGATGGAGAACATGCCTGTACTGCAGGTAACATCGAGCCACTCGCCGTCCGAAGATTGTGCGAAGTAGCGTGGCCGGCACCACAGGGTATATTGTTTCAGCAGAGCGTTGTTCACAGATAGGTATTGGATGCGCTTGTAGCTCTCCCCCGTATAAATGCTCCCATCCGGCCCTATGCCCAGACTGCGCGGGTTGTTTAGTATTCCGTCCTCGCCCGACCATCTTTGTAGGGGTTCGCCACCGTCCGGTCCATACTTGAATATGATCCCTGACACCTGGTCAGCTACATAGAAATCCCCTTGAGCGTCTATCTGAAGCCCTTTACCAAGCTCAGATTTCTGTTGAAGCGCTATCTTGCGCACGATACGGGCTGTAGGGGAAATAACAGAGGAACCGCCTGTGCTATCTTGCAGATCGAGCGCCCACAGAGCATCCTGCCCTCGGCCATTGTTCAGCACGTACAGATACCCGTCCGGCCCCACCTTGGCGTCGCCCGGATGTGCCCAGGGCACCACTACTCCCCCCTGGGCGGGATCCACTGCTTTCAGGTGTGTATACTGCGCGGCTTGCACATCAAACACCCCTACCCACCCCTGATTGAAGCCCACATCAGTCCGCTCGCCATACTCGGGGATATACAGCTTATTGTCCAGATATTCGATACCCCCCATGCTATAGACAGGCGTATCGAGATCCCAACTATTTACATACTGCAAATTTGTCTGCGGTTGCAGGAACTCAACATTTGAGGAAAACCATACCAACCCTATGACACCTACTAGCCCGCCACTCCACACCAGTTGCGAGAACATAGATGTTGCTCCCGTGGCTTTCCTCTGCCGCTGGTATAACAACCCTATGCAAAATACCAGGATAAGTATAGTAACGGACAGTACCCACCCACTTCGGATGGGATGCAGCGCCCAATCCGGGGAGTCGTTCCAATATGAAGAGCGTGGCATGAAAGGTCTCAGGTCGAAGTGCACGGGCAAAACGGGCGCTTCCGCAAAAAACGTAAACACTGCGCTCTGAGCATCGGAAAACATAGTGCGCGGATCATAGAGCATAACGGACATGCAGATAAAGCCCATAGCGGCGAAGATCCAGTAGATAAACTTGTATATAAGGTATTTCCCCAGCAAAAACAGCGAGTAAGCCAGGGGCGCCGCGCAAAGCACTATCAGCGTCAGGGGGTAGCGCGCAGGCGGCCCCCAGTCTCCCCCCCAAGCATCGTAGGCCGAAATAAACATGTAGTATGGGGCCACAACCGCAGCACCCGCGACTACCATACGGCGTGCCCATGAGGGTCCTGTGCGCCACATGGCAACTAATCCGACCAGGCTGAGCATATAGACCGGAGCGTATGTCAACAGGCCGTAACGCTGGCTGTAAAGCTGACCGAACACGCCCATCGTAAACCGCGTAAGTTCGTGAATATCCACCCACGGCCAGTGAAACCCGCCGACCCCTCCTCCGCCACGTTCATCGCTTGGCGGAATAAGGCCGCCGTAGAGGAAGAGATTATAGCCTACCATCAGAATCGCCAGAACCACGATTGGAGCAAGGAAGAGGGCGAACCTTTGCCAGTGCCCGGGCGCCAACAGGACGCGTAGCTTCTCTTTTACCTGCCAGCGATCACCACCGCTCTCAGTTGCTTGCGTGTTGGGGGTGATCTCTCCCTTCTCTCTGGTTGCTGATAGCCACCATTGCACAAGCGCGTACAGACCAAGCCCTGCTGCAATCGGCAAGTAGCGAGTGGCTAACCACGGCAGGTAAGCGATGCACGTCCCTACAGCAAGGATCCGCCACGGCCCGTTCGCGCCCCAGCCGAAGGATAACCTTCGGAACGCATAGATAAGTAACAATCCGGCAGGCAGTTCCGAGAAAATAAGGTAGGAATAGGGCATGATGGGCGCGCTGAAAGTCATGGTTGCCCATACAGCGCCGGCTATGCCGATACCGGTACGGGTGCCTCCGACAACCTCGTATGCGAACAAGGCTACGTTGGTACAAACCAGCGCGCCGATGGCGCACATGAATACAATAGTAGCGGGCCACCACAGGGCAAACAGCCCACCTATGAGCCAGACCGGCACCAGCCAAAAGCCAAGCCCAGGGGGATGAAAGCCGTACTCTTCTTCGGGCGGCCTGGCCGAAGAGATCGCCAATTGCTCGGGCAAAGGATACGGCGCATCCATACCGACGAAGTCAGGCGGTCTGGGAGCCAGTGAATAGAACTTGTCGTAATCGTGATTCTGGTAGTTGTTCGCTACATTCAGGTCGCCGTCCTGGGCCAGGCTGATGGCGTCCATCAGGTAAAATGGCTGGTCACCGGTAGGGGGCGATGCGTATTTTACGAAGTGCGGAATAAACGCAAAATATATCAGGAAGGTTATGGTGAAACATAACACCACAAGACGTGCAGGGACCGCGATAGTGGGTAAGTCTTTAGCTGTTCGCTTTTCACTGGGCGGGTACTTATTTTCCTCACTGTCAGACTTCATGAAAGCTATTCCTCGGGTTCTCCTTCGTTCCGTTTACACTGCAGAATACCAGGTTAGGTTATGATCTAAGTACGAGCTGTAAAAATAGTTCATGGGTATAGTACCACTATCACAGCAGTCGCGCTAGTGGGGGCATGGATATTGCGGTCAAATTCTGCTATTCTGTTTGGTTTGCCACACGTGTGAGAAGTGCACCTGTGGGCTAACTCACGCCAAATAGGACCCACCCCCCACCGCCCTGCAAATATACATCTTGCCGTCGAGGCCGGTGCTGCGGCTGTACTCGTCTACTACTTGCTGTTGGAAGTTGCTCAGGTAGCGTGCATCGACTATGTTCACCGTGCATCCGCCGAAGCCCGCGCCCGTCATACGTGCACCTGCCACGCCGGGGGTGTTCTGCGCCAACTCTACGAGCAGATCCAACTCACGCGAGCTTACCTCGTAATCATCGCGCAGGCTGGCGTGAGAGGCGTCGAGCAGTTGGCCGAATAGATGCAGGTTGTCGCCCCTGGCCAGACCTGCCCGCATCAGGTTCGCCGCTTGCAGTGTACGTGCATCTTCGCTGACCACATGCCGGGCGCGCTTGTATAGCAGATCGGGCAAGTTCGTTCTGTGCATTTCCAGTTGATCGAGCGTCACGTCGCGCAACTGTGCGCCCTGTGGAAGACCCAGTAGGGGACGAAGTATGATCATCGCCTGGTCGCACTCGGCTCGGCGTTGGTTGTATGCGCTCGTGATCAGTGATCGCGGCACGGCGCTGTCTGCCGCCACCACCCTGTATTCAATGCTCTCCAGACCGAGCGGCACCACTTCGTATTGCAGGCTGCGCGTGTCTATCAGCAACGCCGAGTCGGGTTGGCCAAGTGCCGATATGAACTGGTCCATGATGCCGCTTTTCACGCCAATAAACTCATTTTCGGCACGCTGGCAGGCAAGCGCCAGGTTCTCGCCGGCTATCTCTGCACCCGCCAGCCGCGTAAACGCAAGCGCCGATGCCACCTCTACGGCGGCCGAACTGCTCAACCCTGAGCCGGTGGGTACATTGCCCTCGATTGCCATCTGCGCACCCTTTACTGCCTTAGCGTCAACCAGGCCACCTGTCGTCAGCGCCCAGGCCACCGCGCGCACATAGTTGCTCCAGGCCAGGTGCTTATCGTGCGTGGGTTGTATGTCGTCCAGGTCAAAGCTCGCCCTGTTGCCGTAGTTGCCGGACACCATCTCCACCTGCCGCGACCCTGGGACCGATTTCACGGCGATAAGAACCGTGCGATCTATGGCTGCTGGCAGCACGAAACCGCCGTTGTAGTCGGTGTGCTCGCCAATGAGGTTGACCCTACCGGGCGCGCGGGCTATGAACTCGGGCCTGGTGCCGAAGGCGTCTGCGAAAGCCACGCTCAATTGTTCGGCACGCTGTGCTTCTGCGAGTGGCGCATCGCCCGTGCCATTTTTGAATTGCTGCATAGGGTGGCCTCCTGAGTAGGGCGTTATTGATAGTAGACTGGTGCTGGGGTAGAGGGTAACGTGCCAACTGGTGCTGCGATAGCAGGTGGAACCATGTTGGCCTGGGTTGCCGTACAAAGGTTTCTTCTATGCCTGTGGCCCGCAAAAGTGCTTCCGGTAATGGGTCAGGAACCTTACCTATTACTCGGTCTTGCTCGTCGTGTCATCTCGTGCAGAGTAGTGCTGGGCGGGCAACTCACGCAGACGTTCGGCGGCGCTCTCCGGTGTGATGTCGCGCTGAGGCTCGGCCAGCAGTTCGTACCCCACCATGAACTTGCGCACGGTAGCCGAACGCAGAAGAGGCGGGTAGAAATGCGCGTGCAGGTGATGATAGGGGTGGGGGTTGCCGTCGGTTGGGCACTGGTGGAAGCCCATCGAGTAAGGGGCCGACACCTCGAAGAGATTGTCGTAGCGAGTGGTCACCTGCTTGAGTATGTCGGCTAGGCCGCCGCGTTCATCGTCCGTGAGGTCGGGCATGGCCGCCACGGGCTGCCTGCTTATCACCATAGTCTCGAAAGGCCATACCGCCCAGAAGGGTACCAGCGCCACGAAGTGGTCGTTGCTGCACACGAGCCGCGATCCGTCCTTCTCTTCCAACGCCAGATAGTCGCTCAAGAGAGTGCTGCCGTGTTCATTGTGGTATGCCAGTTGGGCCTCTTGTTCACGTGCCACGTTCAGAGGTATGTGCTCGCTTGCCCAGATCTGGCCGTGCGGGTGAGGGTTGCTGGCACCCATCATCGCGCCGCGATTCTCGAAGATCTGTACGTCGTTGATAAATGGGTGCGCGCCTAGCTCTTCGTATTGCTCTACCCACGCCTCCACGACCCTGCACAGCGACTCGTGGTCTATCTGGGCTAATGTGAGGTCGTGGCGCGGCGAGAAGCACACCACCCTGCATATCCCCCGCGTGCTTTCAGCGAGCAGGAGCCCCCCTTCGTTGTAGTTGCCTGGTGGTGTGTTGGGGAGTAAGGCTGAGAAGTCGTTGGTAAACACGAATGTGTGCTTATAGTCGGGGTTCTTGATGCCGCCCGCCCGTTCGTTGCCCGGACACAAGTAACAGGCCGGGTCATAACGTGGGCGGTGCTCTTGCGGGGGCTGCTCTGTCTGCCCTTGCCATGGGCGTTGAGTGCGGTGGGGCGACACCAGCACCCACTCGCGGCTGAGAGGGTTATATCGGCGATGGGGATCGCTTGTCAGGTTGAAGTGTCTTGGTTCTGCTGGCATGTTGGGTTTTGAGTTCTGAGTTCTGAGGGCTTAGTAAAATGACGCATGGCGTATGACTGTTGTCGTCTGTCGTCTGTCGTCTGTCGTCCACGTATCACGGTATCGCCTGCGGGCCGATAGTGGGGCCGTTTACTGTGGGTTTGCCGTCCTTCCATTCAAGTTGATCGATCCACATGAAGCGTCTGTTTCCGCGCGTGCCCGCTGACGTTACTTCCCATGCATGATAGACGAGCCAATCTTTGCCGTTCACCTCTATGATGGATTGGTGGCCGGGGCCAATGACCAGGGGCAGCGTCCTGTGGCTCTGAAGGATGGGATTTTCGGCGGCCTGCTCGCAGGGACCCGTCGGCGAGTCGCAGGTTGCATAGCCGACGGCGTAGTCGAAGCCCGCATAGTTGTTGGCCGAGAAGAAGAGGTAATACTTGCCGTCGTGCTTCCACATTGTAGGCGCTTCTACAACTGCTCCTTCCCAGGAGTGCTCGTTTTTGATCAACTGTGTTGGCTCTCCCACAAGGCTGAGGCCGTCGGGGGCTAATTCCTGGGCATAGAGGTAGGTGGGTTTGTTACAGCAATTACCGTCGTTCTTGAAGTAGAGGTACAGTTTGTCGCCGTCGCGGAAAGGCGATGCATCGATCGTGCCGCCTTGATCTGCCTGGCATACTAAGGGCTGTGCGTTCGTATCCATGAATTTGCCGTCGGGCTTGTCAGACGTTGCCACGCCCACGCACTGCCGGTCGGAGGTCTTGTCGCGCGCGGTGTAGTACATCACGTACTTGTCGCCGATCTTCATCACTTCGGGCGCCCACACGTATGAGCCGCCCAATTGCGCCCACTTGGCTAGGGCGGGCATCGCGTCGGATAGCACGGTCCAGTGAACCAGATCAGTCGACGTAGCCTCCTGTATGTTCTTGCTCGAGCCGTTAGTGGCGTAGGCGTAGAAAGTGTCGCCGTTCTTCAGAACGAAGGGATCAGCGAAATCCGCGCGCAGCACCGGGTTCTGGAACTCGCCTGCGCCTGCCGTTGGTATTTTTGTCGGGCCAGGGTTCGCTTCAGGGGTGGCGGTCGCCTGCTCTACAGTGGGTGTGGGATTGGCGGGTGCAGGTGTTGCGGATGCCTGCTCTGTTGGGGGCGGTGTGGGGGCCGGAGTGCTGCCGCCGCTATCACAGGCCGCCAGCAGCAATAGCAGGAGCAACGAAATAGGAACATAGGCGGCGCGATAGTACATGGCAGGTGAGGGGGCGCGAAGCATGATGGTTATCCCTTCAATCCCGTGCTGGCTATACTTTGCACGATGTAGCGCTGCAGCATCATATACAGAATGAGCACGGGGATGGCGACCACGACAGCGCCCGCCATGATCAGCCCATACTCGGAGGTATAGGCGCTTTGGAGGGTGCGCAGGCCGGGGGGCAGAGTTTGTAGATTGCGGTCCTTCAGGATCAGGAGCGGCCAGAGAAAGTCGTTCCAACTGGCCAGGAATGTGATGACCGCGAGCGTGGCCAGCGCGGGGCGCGACAAGGGCAGCACCACTTTATAGAACACCTGCAAGCGATTGGCCCCGTCGATCATGGCGGCCTCCTCCAACTCCCTGGGGAGGCCCTCGAAAAACTGCCTGAGGAAGAATACGCCGAATACTCCTGCCAGCCCGGGCAGAATCACCCCCGCCCAGTTGTTGATCAGGTGCAGGGCGTTTATGGTCAGGAAGTTGGGGATGATGAACATGAAGCCAGGCACGAACAGGGTCAACAACATTATGGCGAAGATAGTGTTGCGCCCCCGAAAGTCCATGCGCGCGTAGGCATATGCAGCCAGTGCGTCAACAGCGAGGATGAGCAGGGTGGACATCGTGGCGATGGCGAGGCTGTTGAAGAACCAGCGCGCTATGGGGGTCTGTGGGCTGCCGAATAACTTGGTGTAGTTCTCGAGAGTAAAGGTCCGCGGTATCCATTCGATCTGGGGCGTGAATAGTTGGGCTGCTGGTTTGAGGGACGTGGAAAGCAACCAGAAAAGCGGGATCAGGAAGATCAGCGCGACCAGGATGAGGATGACATATAGCAAGACCCTTTCTAAGACATGCCACCAGCGGTTAGGGTCGGCGAGCTTTGTCTCGGTTTGTACACGGGTAGTTGAGGTGGAATCGCCAGCAACAGTTGCCATTAGAGTTCTCCCTCCATTTACTTGCGCTCGCGGAAGAGTCTGAAGTTGACATAAGAAAGGACTATCATCATGATCGCGACCATAATGGCCATCGAGGACGCCCGGCCCTGGTCGGCGGAGCCTGTGAAGCCGGTGATGTATATCCTGTACATGATGGGCTCAGTGCCGCCCCCGCCGCCCGGAGCGGGGGGGTTGCCTCCTGTCATGAAGAAAGGCTGGCCAAAGAGGTTGAAGGAGGCGATGATGGTTATGGTGACTACAAAGGCCAGTACGGGGCGGAGCATGGGCAGCGTGACACGTGTGAACGCCTGCCAGCCGGTGGCCCCATCAATAGAAGCCGCCTCGTAGAGTTGGTCGGGGATATCCTGGAGGGCAGCCAGCAAGATAATCATGTTGAAGCCCACCGTCCACCACACGGTGGCGATGGTTATGGCTATCCAGGCCCAGGGGAGGGAAGAGAGCCAACGAGGTGGGGTGAATCCGAGATTGCCCAGGTAGTAGTTGATCATGCCGCCCTGGCTCTGGAAGATCCACCACCAGAGGATACCGATGACGGCGACAGAGAGGACCCAGGGTGCGAAGTAGATGCCACGGAATAGGTTGACGCCGGGTACTTTCGAGTTGAGCATTACGGCCAGCAGGAGCGCGATTATCACAAGCGGGGGTACGCTGTAGAGGACGAACTGCACCGTGTTGATCAGCGCGTTCCAGAAAGTTCTGAAATGCAAATTGTTGGGGTCGAAGAAACTGGTATAGTTGTCGAGGCCTATGAATTTGTTGGCCTCGGGCCGCAGGATGTCGTACTGCTGGAAGCTGATTATGAGCCCGTTGATAAAGGGCCAGCCGACAAACACGGCGAACATTAACAGGTGGGGCAGAATAAACAGGTAGGGCGTCCAACTAAACTTGCGCCTTACACTCGTGGCTTTCGGCGCACTAGCCGTCGCGGCCCCTTGTGGTTGTGCAACTGTTGCCATATGCGCTCACCTTTCCGAGATATCCAGGTATCGCGTATACAGGAGAGAATAAAGTGTGGAGAATAGCGGCAGCTTATCACGCCGCCGCTATTCTCTTGAACGCACAGAAAGTCGTTCTAACCGTCTGTGCCTGGATTATACTACGGAGTCGCCGAGGCTGCAGGGGTACTCGATGTATTCGATGAGCCTGGGGTATCTCCGTACTTCGCCTTGTTCTCAGCCAGTACCTGGTCCGCCTGGTTGGCGGCGTCATCCAGGGCGGCCTTGACGTCGGTCTGCGTGCCACCCATGACTGCGCCTACTGCGTTGCCCAGCGGGGTGAACGCGTCTGAGATGCCAGGGATCGCGGGCGGGAACACGGGGTTCTCTACTGCCTTCGCGAGCACGGACTGTGGCATAGCTTTGAACTCAGCGCTGTTGCGGGCTTTGTTGCTGGCGGGGATGTTGCCTGCCTTCGCCCACTCGACGGAGTTGTCTACCAGGTACTTGATGAACATGGCTGCGCCTGCGTCCTTACACGGGTCTACCTTGGTCTGCGAGGCGAGTGTAAGGAAAGGTCCACCTGCCCACACAGCCGGCTGTGTGCCGATCTGAGGAGGTGCAGTGGCCATACCCTTGAACGAGAGACCGGGGTCGGTAAGGCTGGTAAGCTGCCAGATGCCGTTCCAGATCATGCCCACGGTGCCTGCCTTGAACGCGTTGAGGTCTGCGTCCACTTCCAGGTTGGGCTGGCCGTACTTGTCGCTGGCTTCTTTCATCCAGGTAAGAGCCTGCACGCCGGCGTCGCTATTCCAGGTTGCCTTGGTGCCGTCGGCGCTGAACTCGCTGCCGCCGAACTGGTGCAGCAACTGCTGGAAGATCTGCTGAACAGGGAAGCCTGTCGTAATCAAGAAGCCGTTGTTGCCATTGGCTGTCATGGCGGCTGCCGCCTTCTCGAATTCATCCTTGTTAGTAGGAGGCCCACTGAGGCCTGCTGCTGTTAGCAGGTCGTTGTTGTAGTACATTGTCATGGCGACAAAGCTCAGCGGGATGCCATATTGCTTGCCTGCCACTGTACCTGTGCCCCAGGCTACTTTCGGGTAGTCGCTGGAACTGATTCCTGTGGCCGAGATCAGATCGTCGATCGGGCGCAGGGTGTTCCTGAATACGCGGGTCGCCAGCTTGTCTTCGTTAATGACGGCCACGTCCGGGAGGGTGCCCGAGGCCTGGGCGGTGTCAAGTTGGGTGTCGTAGTCGCTGCCGACGCCCTGTGTGGTGTTGGCTGCTACCTGGACATCGGGATTGGCCGCATTGAATGCGTCCACCAACTTCTGCATCTGTGTGCCGTCCGGCCCACTGAAGGAGTTCCAATAATTGACCGTTACGGCAGAGCAACCCGGGGGCAAGCTCATGCCACTTGTGGTGGGTGTTGTGCCTGTAGTACCTTTGGTGGCGGTGGCGGCGCTCGTGGCGGTAGTTGCAGTTGCTACTGTACCTTTGGTGGCCGTGGCGGCGCTTGTGCCGGTTGTCGCGGTGGCGGCTGCCGTGGCTGTAGTAGCTGTGGCGACCGCGCCCGTGGTAGGGGTAGCGTCAGCACCGCAACCTGCGAGGCTTGTGCCCAGAATGCCCATCAACGCCAATGTGCTGAGCCATTTCTTTGTTCTTGACGACATAGTCGTTTCCTCCTTGATTGATATAAGCCTTAAAGGGACCGTGGCATTCTAAGTATGCCTTGTCCTGCTCTTACTTTCCCTGTTCGTTTCTTTTCTTAGAGTCTGCTACCTCCTTTCTTGCGCGCCGTCAGCCACTAAGCTGAGGGCTGGTTTTTTGCCCGATGGTGTCATGCGCATCTGTTCGATACGCAGGGTAATATCCTGTGGGTAATTGCCGAAAGTAGATCCGAAGATGTTGACTCCGCCTACGTTCTGCGCGTCTTCTTTCACGCCCAGTCGCATGGTGATGACAGCCTGGCCTTCTATTCCCAGGTCTCTCAGCGTTACCCTGGAAAGCTGGTAGCCGTCTATGAAGGAGCCTTCCGAGTTGATCAGCCAGCGCTTTAGTACGCCATATTGGGAATCCTTGCTGTCCCACCATTCCGGGGTGAGCCGGCCGCGCTGCCCGCCAAAATCGCCGGGGCAAGTCCACGTGCCGATTTCTACGCCATTGATCCAGAGGGTGATGTCGGAAGGCCAACTATCGTTATGCAAAGGCGCTTCAGAGCAGATCTCGGCGCTAATTAATATATTGGTGAGCACAGAGCTTTTCTGGAGGCGATTGGGGAATGTATACTCAACGAAGCCGCTACGGAACCAGACCAGGCCCGCCTCGACGCGTCGAGGCTCATAGAAGCTAACGGGATCATCGAGGAAACCGATAACCGAGGTAGAAGAGGCCAGCCCACAGGTGGGCGTCACCTCGAAGCTGGTATAGGCTCCGACAGGCATACCCACCTCGACGCTATTACTCGGCACAAGTGGGAGGTATGGAAGTTGCAGTAGTAGGCTATCATAAGTACGGAAGCACACTTTTTGGAGGCCGTGACTGGCGGGTTGAAGCTCGGTACGCACAAAACCCGCGTCCTCAAGGATTTTGATCTGCGCGGCCACGGTGGAAAGGGGCATTTCAAGGGCCTGCGACACTTCAATCACGGTGAGGCTACCCTCTGAGAGGGCCTGCAAAATATGCCAACGCGGGAGCGAACCCAGCGCCTTGAGCAGAGACACTATCGTCTCGTCCGGCGTGTCCACATCCACATGAAAGCTCTTACCGTGCAACATCGCACTTCCTTTATCAGCCGTGCCGTCCGGCATGTGGTATCTTAGACCGATCCCGCTTCGACCTTGACAAAAGACAGATCGACACAGCAAAATATAGATCGATTTCGCAGAGTATACGTCAAATGCCGTTTCGTGTCAATAGGGATACCGAAAATCGCTTATTAATCATAAAAGTTCGATTCGATCATAGGCTAGCACGATGTGTGCCACAGGTGTTGCGAGGGCGATAACCCGTCAGATATGCGGAAAATGTACCCGAAAAGACTACACAAAATCCGTCCGGTTGTGGCTTGCTTACGTCATTAAGTTAGTGTAGACAGCACGACCCATGTTTTACTACTTATCACTTAGCACACTCAGTCACTAAAGGGAGGCTCAAAGATGCGCTTGCAACAATCACTGGCGGGTACGTGGCAATTCATGGTCGATCCTGATGGCACAGCCGACCCCCTTTCGCTCGTGCTTGACCGGCAGATCTCGGTGCCACTGCCGTGGCAGGCGGCCTTCCCTGATCTGCAACAATACAGCGGTTATGCCTGGTATCGACGCTCTGTGACGCTTGATGAAAGTTGGCTTGCTGGCGAGGTGCTGCTCCAATTCGGCGCCGTGGATTACTGGTGCCAGGTCTATGTCAACGGGCAACTCGCGGGCGAGCATGAAGGGGGATACACCCCATTCAGCCTACCTGTGCGACAATACCTGCACTCAGGCTCCAACGATATCACCGTGAAGGTGTACGATTCGGTGCAGGACGGGATTTTCATCCCGAGGTGGCCCGACTATCCTGATGACAATGGGAACAACGGCCCGCCCTTCAACGCTGAGGATATCCCTCACGGGAAACAAGAGTGGTACGTCAACGCGGGCGGTATCTGGCAAGACGTGACGCTGGTGGCTGTGCCGCCTCGTTGGATTGAGCATGTGCGGGTCACCACCGACATACATACGGGCACTGCCACGGTGGCTATAGAATTGGCGAGCACACCCGGCAGACAAGAGGGCGAGGCACTGCGGGTGAGCATCAGAGGGCAGGAGAAAGTCTCGGTTGAGTTAGCCACTGACGCTCAGCAGGATAACTACGTCGCGACAATACAGGTGGCAAACCCTCACCTATGGGATACTAACGACCCCTATCTATACACTCTGACGGTCGCCCGCATCGAGGGCGATAGTAGCATGGCCGACGAGATGAGCGTGCGTTTCGGCTTCCGCGAAATATCCACGCAGGACGGTCGAATCCTCCTGAACGGTGAGCCTATCTATTTACTATCGGCTCTCGACCAGGATATGTACGCGGACACGATCTACACGGTTCCTTCCGAAGGGTTCCTGCGTGATGAGTTCCGCAAGGCGAAGGAACTGGGTATTAACTGTCTGCGTTGCCACATCAAGCCGCCCGACCCCATATACCTCGACCTGGCTGACGAGATGGGCCTGCTGGTGTGGGCCGAGATCCCGTCGTGGCGCACCTTCTACCTGCGCGGCAGCATCCATAAGAACCAGCTAGACTTGCCTGAGACCATCCAACGCCGCGTAGAACGGACCCTGCGCGAGATGCTACGCCGCGACTGTAACCATCCCTCTGTCATAATCTGGACGATTGTGAACGAGGATTGGGGCACGTCTCTGCCGCTCAGCGCAAGTGATCGTGAGTGGGTTTCGGGCATGTACGATCTGTGCAAACAGTTGGACCCCACGCGGCTGGTGGTGGACAATTCGCCCTGCCCGCACGCCTGGGGGCCGAACATTCATGTCCACTCGGACCTTGACGACTTCCACTTCTACGCCAATATCCCTGATCAGGCGGCCTCGTGGGAGACAACGGTTGAGCAGTTTGGCCTGAGGCCGGTGTGGACTTTCTCTAGCCACGGGGAAGCCAAGCGCACAGGCAAGGAGCCTATAGTGCTGTCCGAGTTTGGCAACTGGGGACTGCCGAACCTCTCGGCTTTGCGCAGTGCGGCAGGGGGCAAAGACCCAGCGTGGTTTGCATTGGGCCCCTGGTGGAGCACATGGGATGGTGAACCGGGCTGGCCGCGGGGCGTCGACGAGCGTTTTGCACGGTTGGGGCTGGGGGCCATCTGGGGTAATTATGATGCTTTTGCCGAAGCCACACAATGGCACCAGTACGAAGCTCTCAAGTTTGAGATCGAAGCTATGCGCAGGCAACCCGGCATAGCGGGCTACGTTATTACCGAATTGGCCGATATCTACTGGGAGAGCAATGGCCTACTCGACTTCTACAGGAACCCCAAGGCCTATCACGCACTCTTTGCCTCAATCAACTCGCCGGACGTGATGGTGCCCACCATCCACAGGTACGCCTACTGGGACGACGAACAGGCGACTGCCCGCCTTTACATCTCGCGATATAGCCCTACTGAATGGTCGAACGCGCGCTTGCGTTGGTCGTTGGAGGAGAGCGATGGCGAAATCGATGTGACGACCCCGGTGAGAGGCACAGTGCAAGACCTGGGCAGGCAGGGGTGGAAGCTACCCACGGTGGAGCGGGCACGCAAAGTGGAGTTGCAGCTTTCGGTTCGTGATGAGAAGGATAGCGAGTTGGCGCGAAATAGCGTCGGGCTGGTAGTATTCCCATCGGCTGACCGCCGTGCTCGGCTCAGCGAGGAAGTGGCTGTGGTCGCAATGTCTACGGACGAGCAGGATGGGGTGAGCGCTAGTGGGTCGCCGCGATCACCTCTCGAAGAGTCGCTGCGAAGTCTTGGTTACAGAACGACGGACGGTTTAGCGCAGGACGTGAAGGTGGCTGTTTCGGACTACCCGACAGCGGAGCTGTTGGAGTGGGTGCGCGAGGGGGGCGATCTGCTATTTATCGCGCACGGCCCCAGCCCATTCTTCTGGGTTCAGTCGAGAGGCGGGGCCTATAGCGGCTCGTGGCTGACGAGCTATAGTTGGGTGCGCCCCGATGTTCACAAGAGGCTGTACGTCGAGAACCCACTCGGTTTGCCCTTCCGCGACGTAATGCCGGGGGGAACGCTGCTGGGCTTGCCGGTAGAAGACCCTGCCATGCAAGGCGACTTTCTGGCGGGCATGGTATCCGGCTGGGTCGATCACCCGGCCGTCCATACGGTACAGTTCCGATATGGCAAAGGCCGGGTGATCATGACGACCTTCAGGCTGGAGGCGGGTCTGGGTAAAGACCCCGTAGCGACCGCCATGTTCCACGACCTGATAGACCACTTGCATTCCGACGCTTGCCAACCGGTACTAAGCGCTAATTACTAGCCTTACTTTACTTTACTACCAGTGTCGTCTTCTGCCCCTGGGCTGCGTGCCCGGGCAGGCTGCACAGGAGAGTGTAGGTGCCGGGCGCGAGAGTCACTTCGAGCGTTTGAGCACCCTGTCTGCCGGAGAAGGTGGGCGTTGCACCTATTACCGAGCCTGTACTGTCCACTACGGTCAGGTTGTGGCTCATAACGCCCTTGTTGGTCACGGTAAAGGTTATGTCGCCCGCCGGTACCTCGCTCGTGCTCAGGTCTATCGCCCACTCTCGTAGCACCGCCGATACCGCCGTATCACCCGCGCTCTGGCCTGATGCCGTTGTTGCAGTGGCTTCGGGTACAACCGCGGCCTGTGTCGGTGCCTCGACAGGCACGTCGGTGGGCATATCCATTATCATTGATTCGGTGGTTGCTGTACCCACCGGCATAACTTCGGTTGCTGGCGTAGTTGGCTTCGAGGTAGCCGTCGCGATTGATGCGGCTGTAGGCACTTTTGTTGCTGTCGCTGCAGATGCCGCCGTTGTAGGCGCTGAGGTGGCCGCCGGCGGCACCGGAGTGGCAGCAGGGCTACCGCACGCTGCTAAACCCACCATGGCGAGACCTCCCACCACTCCCATCAAGGCTGTACGCTTGAGCTTTGTGCCAATTACGTTTCTTTTCATATACCCTATCATGACTAACCTATCCTCACTTTCTAATATCTCGTTTCTATCCGGCTGCAAAATGCCCGCATCTAACAAAGCCCTCTTTACAAGGGCACCACGCTGCCATAGCACTGCAACCCCTTTTGCTTCTTCTGTTACTACGTAGGAAGTTACAAGTCCGCCCCGTATGTTGCCCCCACATACCAGTGTAATGGGGTAAGATTAATGCCGTCTGAGAGAATGATTAAGAGACGATTAAGGCTGGCCGCCGAATGCCACCTAGTTTCGCTGGCTGAGCCGTCTGTAGAGGGCCCTGTGGGCCTCGGCGATCCGCGTCCAGCTAAAGAAGGGCGCGAGCTGCGCCGCCCCCTCGGCCAGCCTGCCGCGCAACTCTGCATCCTCGGCTACTCTCGCGATGGCGAGCACCAGCCCGTCTACGTCGCCAGGCCGTACAAGTACCGCATTGTCGCCATCCACAAGCGCGGGCCACGCTTCCTGTTTGCCTGGCTCGAATTGCGGCGCCTGCGCCCTATTGAACGTACCAGGTGTGGTTGTGATGACAGGCAGACCGTGGGCCAGCACCGCGAGCAGGCTACCCCTCCGGAATGACGCACCATCTGCATACGGCAGCACCGCCATGTCAGCCGACAATAGCGCCGCGGACACCTCGGGCGGCTCCAGGTAGCCTGTCCAGATTAGCTCGGCGCTTACCTCTAACTCATCCGCCCGCGCATCAAGCGCGCGTGCCGTAGCCCTGTTGGTCGGGTCACTCGACCCAAGCCCGCCGCCTACCATCATCAGTCTGTAGTCGCTCGTCCTGTCCCTGAGCAAGCTGAGCGCTCGCAAGAGATCGTCCAGCCCCTTGGTACTGTTGAGGAACCCAAAGTAGGCGACCAGAGTCGTGTGTGGGCCGATCCCATGCTCGGCGCGCCATCGATCCCTGTCGAAGTCGCTTGGAGGGTTGTTGGGTATGTTTGACCCTATCGGTATCACCTCGACCTCGCGAACGCCCCAGCTTCGCAGCCTCGCGGCGTCCTCGTGGTTGGTGGCGATCGCGGCCGATGCGGGGCGCGCCAGAAGGCGGTTGGCTGCCTCGCGCACAGGCCCAGCCTTTGGGAACAGGTAAGGCACGAGTAAGTCGTGGAACGTGACGACCACAGGCTTACCCCAAAGTGACCTCAATAGTAGGGGCAGCAAATTAACCGTGGGCTTCATGCCATAAGCGCCGGTCTGATACTGAATGTGCGCCACCCGCGCCCGCGCACCTTTCAGTGCGCGCAAAACAGCACCCAGCGTGATACGCGCGACTCTGTACACCCTGGCCCTGCGCTTGTAGCCGCCGGTTGTCCGTCGTTCATGTTCCGTCGCAGGTGTCACCACCCTGCTGTCCATCCCACTCGCCTGCAATGCCTGTGCAAGCTCACATGTATAATCGCCCACTCCGCCGGGCGCAGGCGGAAACTCGCCTGTGATGAGCATTACCGGGCGTTGTAACAGGCGCCTGTGCCTTGCTCGTTCGCGAAGCCTGCTCCCCAGCACGTTGATATAGGCGCTAATGCGTTGCCCTCGAATGTCGCGCTTGTGGCCCAACGCCCACTTTGCCCCTTCCGACATCGTCTGGGCCGCATAAGTCGCCAGCAGGTAGAGCCTCACTAGCCAGCCTATGCCGCGCCCCTCGTGTATGCGCAGGTAGCGCGCCTTGCCTGTGTTGAAGTTGATATGGCGCTCGGGTACTGCCTGATCCGTGCTGCCCCCGCCGTAATGCGTGATCTGGGCCTGGGGCACGTATGCCACCTGCCACCCCGCGCCGACCATACGCCTGCACAGGTCTACCTCTTCGCTGAACATGAAATATCCAGGGTCAAAGGGTCCCGTCTGCTCCAGTGCCGACCGCCTGCACATCAATGCTGCCCCGCTCAGCCAATCTACATGTTGCTCCTCCTCGTCCGACCGGTCGAGCACATAGAAGCGTCTAAGTGCTTGCACATTGCCGAAAAGGGGCTGCAAAGGGGTTGATTCGATAAGAGACGTGGTGAGCGTTGGGAAACGCCGCCGCGAGGATTGAGTCGTGCCGTCGGCGTTGAGCAGGCGCGGTCCTGCAATCCCCACGTCTGGGTGATTGTCCATGTAGTCGCCTAGCGCCGCGATAGATAGGGGTTGGGCTATGGTGTCTGGGTTGAGAAACAGGACGTAACCGCCACGCGAAGCCCGCAGACCCGCGTTGTTGCCTGCCGCAAAGCCTGTGTTCTCGGCCAGTTCGATCACGCGCACATCAGGAAAGTCGCGACGCAGCATAGGCACGCTGTCGTCGGTAGAGGCGTTGTCCACTACGACGACCTCCGAGACATCCCACCACGCACCGCAGGCCGCAGGCAGCGACCGCAGGCACCCCGCCAGCAAACCCGACACATTCCAATTGAGGATGACGATAGTCAGCTTTGTGAGCCGTAGGTCATAGATCGCAGATGATAAGTCACGACTCATGTTTCTTTGGTCGTCCATTGCTCGCGACTTACGACCTATCAGCAACGACCCGCGTCTCGAAGCATGGAATGCGCGTGCGCACCTCGTCCACCATAGCCATATCCAGGTCGGCTACCAACACGGTTTCGTCCTCTTCGGCTTCTACCATAATATTGCCCCAGGGGTCAATGATGGTGCTGTGACCTCCCCATCGTGTGTCGTCGCCAGTGCCGCACCGGTTGGAAGCCACCACGAATAGCTGGTTCTCGATGGCGCGTGCTCTCAAGAGTGTGCGCCAGTGCTCGAGCCGTACATGCGGCCACTCGGCAGGAACCCACAGGATGCGTGCTCCACGATAAGCCAGTTCGCGGGCGCTTTCCGGGAAGCGGATATCGAAGCAGATGAGGGAGGCCCACCTGCCAGCCGGTGTCTGGGTCACGCTGCCGGGAACCCCCGGTTGCAAATACTGGGGTTCCTTTAATAAAGGAAACAGGTGCTCTTTGCTGTAGGAGGCCAGCACTGCGCCGTCCGGTCCGATAGAGTAGCAGGTGCTATAGACTCCGTTAGCGCGCTTCTCGGGGAACGACCCGCCTATGATGGAGACATGGTATCGCCTGGCGGCGTCCTGCAAGAAGCTTAATGTGCTGTCGTGGAATTCATCGGCCAGTGCGTCAAACCTATCGAGCGAATAACCTGTGGTCCAGAGTTCGGGCAATAAAAGTGCGTTTGCTCCTGCCGATACAGCGTCGTTGATAAAGCCCTCGGCACGAACCATGTTCTTTAGAGGCTCGGCTGAAATCACTTGCATCTGGATTGAGGCCACCTTGATCTTGTCCTGTTGCTCTTGCACACTCATCTTGCTTTGCTCCTGGGGATAATAGTGCAATTATATCAGAAAACGCCTCGACGGCTGACGAGAAAGCATCCATCTATCGCCGGCCTCGGGCCGTCCACCACCTGTAGGGCTACGTCTTAAGGAGTATTTCGGCCGGACTCTCATATAAGATTAATGTTGAAGTATTGACAAGGCTTGTGAAATATGATACAAATATGAGTCAGGGACTAAAAGGTTTACACAAAAAATAAGGGAGTATTCAGCGGAAAACTAGCCTGATGCGCGGCCCACACATAGGTGTTTGGAGCCGCGCCGACTTGTCTCTTAGACACTTTTTCCGGCTCCCTACTTTACCGAGTTTCGTGCAAGAGGATAAAAAAGAAGGCGCGCCTGGTTTTTGAAACTTAATGCCACCTGAGCGCGTTAATATATATGGGAAGTGCTTTGCCTTCTTCCCTCACGTCATAGATATAGAGATATAAATTCCTCGCACAGCAAACCTGGTAATGCGTGAAAAAATGGGGCTTGACCACCTGGAACGCTTGGAACGGAGGCCTCAGACCTGGAGGTAAATTATAGGAACTTATATGCGTGGAGGTGGAGGGGAAGTGTGGATATGTTATTAGAGACCGTTCGTTCGGTTCGAGAAGAAAACGTCAGCTGGGGAACCAATAGCGTTGACGTTATGGATATGGAACTGGACATTCGCGAATTCGACGGCGATGAACCTGAGATGGCGGAACTGGTTTTAGCTGGAGAGGAGAGCGAAAATATGAATCTGGATGCAAACCAGACAACCGTTCTCGGCGGGCTGGGAGAAGACGACATCCTGCGCTATGAAGGCGCGACCGGATTCGACCACAAGAGTGCAGAGGACTCCGTTGGGATGTACCTGCGCGAAATTGGTCGCGTTTCGTTGCTTTCTGCTACCGAAGAGATTGCCCTTGCTATTTCTATGCAAAAGGGCAAGCGTGCTTCCGAGCGCCTTTCGGAAGAACCAAATATGACCAAGGAAGAACTCAGCAGGCTGAGGGTTGACGAAGCGAGAGGTCGCGCCAGCAGACGCCGCCTTATCGAGGCCAACCTGCGACTGGTAGTGAGTGTGGCTCGCAAGTACGCAGGCCGTGGTATTTCCTTGCTTGACCTGATACAAGAGGGCAACTTCGGCCTCTTGCGTGCGGTGGATCGCTTCGACTACCGCAAGGGTCACAGGTTCTCGACCTATGCAACCTGGTGGATCCGCCAGGCCATAACGCGTGCTATCGCCGACCAGAGCCGCACTATTCGCCTGCCTGTTCACATGGTAGAAGCAGTAGGTAGGCTTACACAGGTTTCGCACAGGCTACAGCAGAAGCTGGGCCGCGAGCCTTTGGCCGATGAGATAGCTGAAGAGATGAATATCACACCTGACAAGGTGCGCCAGATAGTGGGTGCATCACAGCAGACGGTAAGCCTTGAGATGCCCATTGGCGAGGAAGAAGACGCTTCGCTGGGTGACATCATCGAAGACCGCAACACTATCGCGCCCGCCGAGGCAGCCAGCCAGCAAATCCTCAAGGAAGAAGTAGTGGACATGCTGGAAGGGTTGACAGCCCGCGAACGCCGAGTGATCGAGCTTCGCTATGGCTTGGAGGACGGCTACAACCGTACCCTGGCTGAACTGGGCGACGAACTGGGCGTATCGCGTGAGCGTGTACGCCAGATCGAGGCCGAAGCTCTAACCAAGCTGCGGTCGTCCAAAGAGACCGGACGCTTGAAAGAGTATCTGGACTAGAAATTTTCGGCGAGTAAAAACGAGACACCCTGCCTTTCGAGGTGGGGTGTTTTGTTTTGCATGGTGGATTGTGCGGAATCGATCATGGGAAACAGGTATAATAAGACCACGACATCTGTTTGAATCAACGCTATGAATATCCTCTGCCCCCACTGCCAACAATGGACCCCGCTCTCGCCCGACCTGGGCACGCCGACTGAGGCGGGCGCATGCCCCCAACCTGTTTGTGCCCACTGTTCTGCGCCTCTTCTCTATGCCGAGAGCCGTTACGGCATGTGCCCCGATTGTGGGCGCTACCACCGCGTGGATTACGAAGCATGCCCGTTCAAAGTGGACAGCGTGCTTGTGAGCGCCGATCCTTCTATCTTGAAAGAAGAGGGCGAGTCGTACAGTCTAGAGGCACAGAAGCGACGCCCAAAGAAGCGTAGCGATGAGTACTACTGGCAGCTTTACGTAGACTTCCGCGACAAATCTCTAGCTGACACTGATAGCGGCGAACTCGATGTGGCAAGCAGCGGGCCTGCGTCTACCGCTTCCGGCAACGGCATGACGGACGAGCCTCCCTACCCGGCTGACCTGCCTCAATATGTCGCCGACCATGCTTCGCCCAATGGCAATGGTAACGGTAACGGTCATGCCCTGCATACGAATGGGGCCCACGCCCATGCCTCGACCAAAGTAGACCTCGCGGTGTCTGAAAGTGCGCCGGTAATGCTTTTCCCTGATGCCGAGCCTGTTGCCGCAGCATCCGATGACGCCGGGCACGTAAAGGTAAGCGCAGGCAACTACAACGAGTTCGAGTATGAATTGATCCAGGACCAATCGCGGCTAGCTCAGGTCGCCGAATTGCTGGCTGGCGAAAAGGTGCTGGGTATAGACACCGAGACCACGGGCCTCGATCCTTATACCGTTGAACTGCTGCTCCTGCAAATCTCCACCACTGATAAGGTATATATTGTCGACTGCAAGCGCGTAGTCCCACTGGCTCTCAAGGCGGTGTTGGAAAACCCCGACATCATGAAAATAGCCCAGAACGCTAAGTTCGAATATGTGATGCTGCGCCAGCAGGTGGGCATCACCCTCAACGGTATATTCGACACCATGCTTGCCGAGCGTTTACTAACCGCCGGTATCAGCCGCGAAATATCTCTCAAGGCTATATCTCAGAAGTACATTGGAGCCGTGCTCGACAAGAGCGTGCGCGAGAGCTTCTATAAGCTGGCTGCTATCGGCGATGCCTATCTTGCTAACGAACAGCTCCACTACGCAGCGCGTGACGCCTTTATCATGCTCCCCATCTGGAAGCAGATGCTGCCCGGCCTGAAAAAGCACGGCCTCATGCCCGTCGCTGAGTTGGAGTTCAAGTGCATCCCTGCTGTGGGCGACATGGAGCTGGCAGGCGTGCAAATCGACACTGTGCGCTGGCGCAATATTATCGCCGGTGTGGCTGTCCAACGTGAAAAGGCGGCAGAAGAACTAACCGAGCTTCTCGCGCCTGCTTCCATGCAAGCCACGATGTTCGGTGTGTCGTCCATCAATCTCAATTCCAATGTGCAACTGCTGGAAGCGTTCAACCACTTGGGCGTGAATATGCCCGACACGATGGAGGCGACGCTGGTCAAGTACGACCACCCGGTGGTTGCCAAACTGCTGGAATATCGTTCTCACGAAAAAACGTTGTCGGCTTTCGGCGAAAACTTGTTGAGCCTGATCAACCCTCTCACGGGCCGGATACACCCTGACTTCAACCAGTACGGGGCCGATACGGGCCGCTTCTCCTGCACCAAGCCCAACGTCCAGCAGATCCCTTCTACCTCCGATTTCCGCAAGTGCTTTATCGCCGCGCCCGGTTATAAGCTGGTGACCTGTGATTATTCGCAATGTGAATTGCGCGTACTGGCCGAGCTATCGGGTGACCCGGCTTTCGTGGAGGCCTTCCAGTCGGGGCAGGACCTCCATACTCTCACGGCAGCCCAGATGTTCGGCGTAGCAGTAGCTGACGTCGCGAAGCCTCAAAGATCGGCTGCAAAGGCGATCAACTTCGGCCTGGCCTATGGGATGGGGCCGGGGGGTCTTGCCCCGCGCCTGGGTGTTTCTCTGGACGAAGCCAAGGCGCTGATTTCGCGCTATTTCGCCGCCTACCCAGGCATACAAAAATGGCTGGACAAGGCAGCCAAAGATTCCGTGCGCCTGGGCTACAGCGTCACCCCACTGGGCCGCAAACGGTTCTACAACCTCCCGGACGAGAGTCTCAAGCGCAGCAGCGAGGATGACTGGCGCAAGCAAATCGCCGCGATAGAGCGCCAGGGGAAGAATTCTCCCATCCAAGGGGCTAATGCCGACATGACCAAGCTGGCACTCATCAATCTGCGCGCCGCCCTGAGCGGCTGGGATGCTCGCACCGTCAACACTGTCCACGATGAGATCGTGGTTGAGGCCCGCGAAGACCAGGCTGAAGAAGTGAAGCACCTGGTGGAAGCGGCCATGCTTGACGCCGGCAAAGCCATTTTGAAGGAAGTGCCGATAGTAGCCGACGCCGCCGTTGCAGACTATTGGAGCAAGTAGTCCTAATCTGGATTTAGGTGCTTGCGTACGTCATTTATTTCTGTTATACTTTCTTCGCCTGGGGGGCAAGTGTACATCTGGTGCGCCTATATGCTCTCAAGGCTATGCGTGGCCATATCAGGCTGATGCGACCCCGTTCATAGGCACCCAGCGAGGCTCTAACCGAATCTCTCTCGAAGCGAGGCAACGGGGCGAACAGCGAAAATCTACCTACAGTGTGGAGGTTCGACGCGCGCATATGGCCTATTAACAGTCTTTGTAGTGCATTATTAGGAGATGGAGGGAGAAATGAAATACCACGGTTTGCGTTGGCTTAAACTAATAGCGATCGTTATGCTGGCGTTGCCTGCCTTCGCCGCACAACACGCTAGTGCCCAGGCTACCTGTCGCACATTCACCGAAACAGGACATCAGGTATGCGGTACTTTCCTGCAATATTGGACCGACAATGGCGCTCTGGCCCAGCAGGGATATCCCATTACCGAACCCGTGTCGGAGACAAGCGATACAGACGGTAAAATCTACACGGTCCAGTATTTCGAGCGTGCAGTGTTCGAGGAGCACCCTGAGCTAGCAGGCACACCTAACGAAGTGCTGCTCCAGCTACTGGGTGTGTTCTTCTACCAGTCACGCTACCCGGGAGGCGCAACAGGGCAGATACCCAGTGTCGAAGCAAACGCCCAGCTCTTCCCTGAAACCGGCCACAAGGTAGGCGGCACGTTCCTTACCTACTGGACTTCACATGGTGCCCTGCGCCAGCAAGGCTATCCTATCTCCGATGAGTTCATCGAGGTAAACCAGTTGGATGGCAAGCCGTATAAAGTGCAGTATTTCGAGCGTGCAGTGTTCGAATACCATCCGGAGTTTGCAGGTACGGCAAACGAAGTGCTG
>DATINP010000160.1:0-27015 GCA_035474135.1 Chloroflexia bacterium
GGCGAAAGGGAGCGTTATGGCTACGTTCGCCGCGTATGTCTGAGCTTTCGATGAATGTAATTTTCAGAGCAGATGTTATGCCCCTAGAAGTAAAAAAGAGGCCTGGGGACGGTTTGATCCTTATGGCTCTGCGTCCCAGGCACGATGGGCCAGGGGTCATAGTTAGGTACTGGGACGCAGTAGGGATGCACGGGGGGTTCGCAGCTAAACTGGGGGCGGCAGTAACCCGGGTATGGATCTGCGACCTGATGGAAAGGCCTGTCAGGGAACTACAGGCGAAACAGGTAACGAATGAAGCTCAAACTGAGAACTTGGTGTTCTTTACGTGCGCGCCGCACGGGATCGTGACGCTGCTTGTCGAGTTCGACTAATACGATTTGTAGAACCTATGGGATATGGAGCTTAGCGTATGAAGATCATTCTGCTGGCAGTGGTGACGATTGACGGCAAGCTCGCGCGCAACGAGCACCACTTCGTAGACTGGAGTTCGCCCGAGGACAAGAAGCTGTTCTACAGCGCGACCAGAAAGGCGGGCGTGCTGATCGTGGGGCACAATACGTTCAGAACGTTCCCATCACCGCTGCCGGGCAGACTGCATGTCGTGTTGACGAGGGATATGCGGGACAAGGTGGACGTGCCGGGAGCGGTGGAGTATACAGACAGGTCGCCACAGGAGATCGTGGCCGGGCTGGAAGCGCGCGGCTACAGCGAGGCGGTAATGGCGGGAGGGGGGGCGGCAAACGCGCTGTTCCTGAAGGCGGGGCTGGTAGATGAGATATGGCTGACGATTGAGCCGCTGATCTTCGGGGTGGGCATCGATTTGTTCACAGGAGAAGAGGTCGACGTGCGGGCACGACTGTTGAGCGTCGAGAAGCTGAACGAGGATGGGACGGTGCATTTGAAATATAACTTGCGCTAGAGATCGACACGGAACTTGTATGAAATAGGTACAATCAAGCATAGCTGAGGCTCGCGCGACCTTACAGATCAAAGCAGGAACAAGGCCTATGAGAACCATGAAGCGTACGGGAACGATGAGGTCGTTCCCCAAGCGTTATAAGTTGATCAACGAGCTAGTCGCCGGGATAAACTTATATTATGCGCTTTCTCCCGATGACTTTACACTGGAAGAGCGTACGCTATATCCCCAGATCGAAACTGCAGAATACAGATACTACAACTTCTTTGTAACACTGAAGGATGGGCGTGCTTTTGGGTTTTGCGCCTGGACTCCTGAGCTTGTTCGAGAGTATATGGACGAGCGGAAGGAGTTATCGTTTGTGAACTCCGGGTTGTTGATGGTAAGCGAGATAAGTATCGAGGCAGTACTCGATGCACTTGAGAACTGTCTAGACCAGGCCCGATTATATGGGCTGGAACACTTCGGTTTTCGGAGTAACCGTCAGGGAGACGTTGAAAAAAGGTTCAAGCTGAACCTGGGTAGGCGGGTGTTGGATATGAGGGTCACACTGCTGAGGAAATGGCCCGTAAAACACAAGGTAGTGGGTACGATGAGGAAAACTGAGATTTCCCGCTAATTGCAAGTAGAGAAACGAGGAGGATGATTCTTCGCTACGCTCAGAATGATAAAGCTAAAGGGGTGGCCCAGGCCTCATTTGCTTGGTTATCGCAGCAGCTGTAACGATGAACCTGGCGCTCTGCTAGCAATAGCCGTATAACTTACGATCTACGACTCTGGCAGGTTGCGGGGAGGGGTGCGCATTTGCTATAATGGCAGTTGACCGGGGCCTGTGGCGCAGCGGTAGCGCAGGCGACTCATAATCGCTTGGTCGTAGGTTCGAATCCTACCGGGCCCACCAGGAATTGTTCTGGAATATAAGCACGAAATTGGCTCAGGAGTTAGGCTTCTGGGCCTTTGCTTTACTTGAGCGCCATTCAGGCAGCAGCCTTCCCCAGGTACGTGGCTATGTACTTTGCCAAACGCCGCGACGCACGATTTGCCTCATAAAGATGCCCATGCAGGCTGTGAGTGAAGCCGATAAAGTAGAGCCCTGGTTGGGATGTCGGCTCCCCCGAAGGAGAATCTGGGTACGCATCTTCGGCGAGCAGGCCCGCGATCGGCACGAGCCGCTCAAGCCCGCTGCTGAAGCCGGTTGCCGCAACCACCAGGTCGAATGCCTCCGCGTGTCCGTTGTTGAAAATAGCGCCGGTGGGGGTGAAGCTGACAATGTCAGGCCGTACCGCTACCCGGCCTTGCTTGACTGCCGCAGCAAAGCCCACGTCTATGAGCGGCACTCTTTGATCTTGATATGGCGAGTAGCCAGGGGCCATGAGTCCATGCTTGCTCATATCACCGAAAGCTAAGCGCATTATGCTACGCGCCACTTTATCGGCCACTCGTGGGGGCAGCCAACCCATCGGGAAACTGAGAAGTTGCACCGGCAGCCCGTATGTTTGACGCCGGGTGAGGAAGGGTGGAGTGCGAATGCTGACAGCAACGTATGATGCCCCGGCGTCCGCCAGGTCTGTAGCGATCTCTGCTCCGCTATTACCCACCCCGATTACCAGCGCTCGCTTGCCGGCCCACGCTCGGCCATTGCGATACTCGGACGAATGGATAAACTGCCCGGCAAAGGCTTCTCGTCCGGGCCACGAGGGCAAGCGAGGTACGCTATACTGTCCGGTCGCCAGCACGACAACCTGGCTGTACCAAATGCCTCGGTCGGTCTCGACCCGCCAGGAATAGCCCATCGCACCATCCGTGCCGTCCGGCGGCATTACTCGCTGTACCTTGCAGCCTGTTATTATGTTCAGATCCAACTTCGTGGCATAGTGTTGGAGATAGCGCACAAACTGGTCGCGCGCAACGTAGCGGGGGTAGCGTCGTGGCAGTGGTAGATGGGCCAGGCCTGATAATTGACGGATCGTATGGAGACGCAAGCGATCATAGCGGCGAGCCCAGGTTCCGCCAATTGACGTGTCCCGTTCCAGCACGGTTGCGGCAAGCCCAATCTTTTTGAGAGCACCTGCGGTAGAGAGACCCGCTGCCCCGGCGCCTATGATCAAGATTTGAGTTGCATTAGGGGCGGCTTCAGTACCTGCACCACCTGTGGGGGCGCGCTCGCTGCTTTTGAGATCAGCTCCTGGCATTCGTAGCACTCCCGCGATGGCAAACGCTCAGCAGTCGAACACCGACCAGCAGATGTCGTTGCGCAGACGCTGGTCATCCAGCACAAGTTCGCGAATGGCCTCCGGCAACTGCTCACGCTGCCATGCACACTCCAGCCAGCCAGCCTGGTCGCTACGGTCTTCGGGTGCAGCAGCGCGTGCAGCCTTGATCGCATAGGCAGCGGCACCGAGTTCGTGCGCAGCGACGTGGGCCACAACAGCAGCCTGGGCTGCAGCATAAGCGGCATGGCGCGCGGCTCCTTTGAGGTCTCGGGCCGCCGCGTTGGCGTGACCCGCCGCGGTGCGAGCCTCAGACATCAGGACTTCGCCGCGCACCCACGCACGAGCCTGATCGATAGCATGGCGCGGGCGCAGATCACCGGGCCGCACCGTCTCGAAGAGAGGCAGGACGTGCTCCGCACATGCAGCCGCCCATAGAGCAAGTAGATGATGGTCCGAGTCCGTAAGCGACCCACCACGGCGAATCGTGATGAAGCGCGAGTCTCTTTCTTTCGGGAGAATCAAAGGCTGCACCCGTCCTGTTTGTATCTATTCAACCAATTGTTCAGACGGCGGCCGCCGCAGAACCACAACCTGATATGATTCTAGCGCGCCAGGAGGTCGTTGTCAAAGCCTGCTTCCTTGCGTGGCGGCGAGAGATGCAGAGAGCAAAGGGCCAGTGCAGACCTGCCACCTTGCCCTATTTCGTGCCCAACAACACCACGATCCCGAAGATCACACAGAATCCCGGGTTAGTTATGCTATAATATGGGCTTGAACTGGCCGGATGCTCCAATCCGGCGTTCTTGCCTCCCAGCAGTATAGGTTTGCCTGTTATGGAGCGATAGGCAAATGAAGGTGCGTTTTTGGTTGTGCTAAGGCAACCCGATCATGCACTTACCCGGAAGGGAGAAATCCGATGCGTGCACCGCATACAGAACTCCGCAAAGCACTATTCTTTAAGTTGTTCGGTCTAGCGCTATTACTATTGCTCCCATTGCTATTGCTAGGTGGCAGCCTGGCCGAGGCGGGAGTACGGCCCCAGGCGGCAGAACAGGCCGTGGGAGGGCAGGCACCCTCTTCCCGCCTGGTGGTGCGGGTGTACTTCCATAACACAGCCGAGCGTGATCGCCTGGCTACTGAGCTAGATGCTCTGGAAGTGCCCACTACCGGCGGCTACCTTACCGTGATGTCAGACCAGGCCGGCGTAGACGCTCTCCGGCGGCGTGGCTTGCGCGTCGAGATCGATGCCAAGCAAACAGCCAATGCCAACGCGGCACTTAAGTTTGGCAACACACCGGATAACTTCTTTGGTGGATATCACACCGTTGAAGAGATACAGCAGTTTCTTGACGACGAAGTGTCGGCCCACCCCAACCTTGCCGAAACAGTAGACTACGGCGATTCGTGGTGCAAAGCCCACCCCGGCCAGTGCACTCTACCCGAGCCGAACAACGGCTACGACCTGCTGGCGCTGCATATTACCAACCGCAACATTCCCGGCCCCAAGCCTGTGTTGTGGCTGGAGGCCAATATCCATGCTCGTGAGATCGCCCCGGCTGAGATAGCAGTGGACTATATCAGCTATCTGCTCGATAACTACGACACGGACGCCGATGCCCACTGGCTTGTGGACTGGCAAGACATTTATGTAGTGCCGACGTTCAACCCTGACGGGCACCACATCGTGGAAGCAGGCGGAGGAGGACAAAGCCCATACTACCAGCGCAAGAACGCCAACGACACTAACGGCTGTACCACCTGGCCTCCCAACATCGGCGACCAGTTCGGCACCGACCTCAACCGCAACTTCCCATTTCTGTGGAACTGTTGCGGCGGCTCCAACGACTTTGCATGCTCAGAGGCCTACCATGGCGCTGCAGCCGCATCGGAGGACGAAACCCAGGCAGTTGTTAACGAGGTGAGCACACTGATCCCAGACCAGCGCGGCCCAGGCATTCGTGATATCGCTCCCATAACAACCACGGGCACTTTCCTCGATCTGCACTCTTTCGCTGATGTCAATCTCTACCCATGGGGTATGTATGATACGGCGGCCCCCAACGATACGGACCTGAAGAACCTGGGCTTCCACATGAGCTCTACCAGCGCCTACCCACCGGGCAACGACTACACGCCCTGCCAGTTCGGCTCTTGCCTGTATATCGCCGATGGAGCATCTAACGACTGGGCATACGGCGAATTGGGTGCTGCTGCGTTCGCCGTCGAGATTGGCGAAGATTTCTTCGAGCCTTACACCTATACACAAAGCATCCTGTGGCCTCAAAATCGCGGCATGATGCTGTACATGGCCAGGGTATCGCGTATGCCGTACCTCCTGACGCGCGGCCCCGACGCCACAGTTGTATCCACCGAACCGATGACAGTCACGCAGGGCATCCAATCGGAGCTATCTGCTACTATCAACTATGCGTGGGATTATCATGGCGCCTACAGCAATTACATGCAGAACGTAGCCGCAGCCGAGTACTACCTTGATACGCCGCCCTGGGCGGGAGGCACGCCTGTCGCTATGCAGGCTGTAGACGGCACCTTCGATAATCCCGTTGAGGGGGTGCATGCCACCGTACAAACAGACAGCATCCCCGTTGGCCGTCACATTCTCTTTGTGAGAGGTAGGGGTGCCACCAGCTACGAGGGCCACCAAAGCTGGGGGCCGGTGTCGGCTAGCTGGCTGGTAGTGCAGCCATACGCTAGCCCGACCTCCACGGCAACAGGTACGCCTCCCACAGCCACTCCCACGCTCACTATTGCGCCCACCAGCACACCAACGAGCACACCTTGCTCGGCACCCGAGATTCAGAACGGCGGCTTCGAGACCGGAAGTTTCACTCCTGGATGGACGATCCTCGAGACCGAACCTACACCTGTCGTGAGCACGGCTCACGCCCACTCAGGCACGCATGCCGCCTTCCTCGGCAGCCTGCCGAATAACGAGCCGACTGGTAACTCCTCTATCTACCAGCAGTTCAACGTGCCTGCTTCCGGTGGCACCCTTTCCTTCTGGTACTACCCATACTCACGAGATAATATCCAGTTCGACTGGCAGGACGCATATATCACCGACGTAAATGGGAACATACTGGCCACGGTCATGCATGTGCTTGAGGGCACCGAGACCTGGACCAACGTGACATACAACCTGGACGCCTATGCCGGGCAGACCCTCAGAGTCCAATTCCTGGTGCACCAGGACGGAGCCGGTGATGTGGCCTTCATGTACGTTGACGACGTGATGGTGCTTGAACCGTGCGCCACGCCTGTTCCGGGGACACCCACCTCAACGAACACTCCAGTAGTGACAGCGATCTCCACCTCAACAGATACTCCCCTGGTGACGGCGACCGCCCCGGTGTCGACTCCTACTGCTTGCCCTGTCCAGTTCATAGATGTGCCGGAGGGCTCGACGTTCTATCCGTACATCAGATGTCTTGCTTGCCGGGGCATCGTGTCGGGCTATGGGGATGGCACGTTCCGCCCGCAAAGCAACGTAACTCGCGGCCAACTCTCCAAGATAGTGTCTAACTCCGCCGACTTCCAGGAACCGCCGGGAGCGCAGCAGTTCGAGGATGTACTGCCCGGCTCTACCTTCTATGATTTCGTGTGGAGGTTGGCATCTCGTGGGTACATCAGTGGCTACCCATGCGGAGGCCCTGGCGAGCCATGCGGACCTACCAATCTACCGTACTTCCGCCCCAATAGTAACGCGACGAGGGGACAGATATCCAAGATAGTGTCGAATGCGGCAGGATATAACGACCCGCCAGGTGCGCAGTTGTTCGAGGATGTGCTCCCAGGCTCAACGTTCTTTGACTTCATACAACGCCTGGCATCTCGCGGCATTATCAATGGGTATCCGTGTGGTGGGCCTGGCGAGCCATGCGGACCTACCAACCTGCCCTACTTCCGACCCAACGACAATGCAACGAGGGGGCAGACGAGTAAGATAGACGCCAACACATTCTTCCCAGGCTGCCAGACACCTGGCGGCCGCTAAGAAGTACGGTTGCCGGTCGAACTTACAGGTGAATTCTCAGGTCACCTGAGATACAAGAAGCTGAGGCGTAAAAGTACCTCAGCTTCTTGCGTTGCTCGACCAGGCTTCTTCTACCTTCATCTATCTAACTAAGGGTGTGAGAACTCTATACGAACTCTTCTGCGGGCCGGCACGGGAGCTAACGGCGAGCGAGTCCAAAGCCGCCCGACACTATCTTTTTGTGCCGGAATGTTCTATAATGCAGAACGTGGCATGCGTCCGGGCACTCGAAATGCTGTCTCCTTTAGCATGAGCTGCTAGATCCGGCATTACCCCTTTAAATTAGAAGACACCATATTATCTCGCTCCCGTCTAATTTACAATGGGGCACGAGTGTGCTTCTACGCTAAATACCAAATAACCCATTCTTGACCAACCAGATGTGCAGGGGATACAGTTCTACCTGGCACAACGCATGCTGATAGAAACCTTATATTCAATATTTGGGCTAAGATAGCAGAATATAAGGTTGCCAAAACTGCGGAAGGGAGGTGATCGGAGTAGGTCGGGGTAATATGTACCCCTACCATAGAAAGACAACCCATCTTATTAATCAGCTATGTCACCCGGTCGTTTTGCATTTACCGGGTGTGGACTAGCCACCAATCAAGATTTGATCACTGGAGGAAAGACATGGCAAAGAAATGGTTTAGTATCATGGCCGTTATGGTAGTGCTCTCAATGCTACTTACAGCTTGCGGCGCTGACCCCACAGCCACGGTTGTGCAACCTACCGCTACAACAGCAGTAGCAGCACCCACCGCCACCACCGCGACTGCGGCAGCTACCGCCACAAAAGCAGTAGCAGCACCTACCGCCACCAAGGCTACATCGGCGGCCACCGCGACTACGGTTATGACCGGCAGCACGACGCCCGGCGGCTCGATGGACCTCAGCAAAGTAGGCCCCGAATTGGCCGCTGCCTATACAGGCGCATACAAGGGTACCAAGGTATCCATGTACGGCCCCTTCACTACTGACGACGAAGTAAAGTTCAACAACTCGATGAAGGACTTCGAGACTGCCACCGGTATTGACATCCAGTACCAGGGCGACAAGGAGTTTGAGACGACCATCAACGTGCGCGTCGAAGGCGGAAGCCCGCCCGATATCGCCGACTTCCCGCAGCCAGGCCTTATGGCCAGCATCGCGGCCAGCGGCAAAGTCCAGGACGCCAACAAGATGATCAATCCCGACTGGCTCAAGCAGAACTACAACCAGGGCTACCTCGACACTGCCACAGTAGACACTCCCAACGGCAAGATCCTGGGCGGCATCTTCCAGCGCGTGAACGCCAAGGGCCTCGTCTTCTATCCCAAGCAGGCCTTTGATGCCGCAGGTTATAAAGAACCCACCACGTGGGCCGAACTGCAAGCCCTCATGGACCAGATCGTCAAAGACGGTGACACCCCCTGGTGCATCGGCATCGAGTCCGGCACAGCCACCGGCTGGCCCGCAACCGACTGGACAGAGCAGATGATGCTCCGCACCACTTCCCTCGATAACTACGACAAGTGGGTCGCAGGCACACTGCCCTTCACCGATCCTATCGTGAAGAACGCCGTCCAGAAGTGGTCAGATATCTGGTTCAACGACCAGTATGTATATGGTGGCCGCAACCAGATCGTGACCACCAACTTCGGCGATGCCCCCAAGCCCATGTTCACCGACCCGCCTAAGTGCTGGCTCATGGACCAGGGCAACTTCATCACCAGCTTCTTCGAGAGCATCAAGCCCGGTGTGAAGGGTGGCGTGGACTATGATTTCTTCCAACTGCCCGCCCTGGATTCCCAGTACGGCGCACCCGTCGAGTTCGGTGGCGACCTGATGGCCGCCTTCAACGACCGCCCCGAAGTGCGTGCAGTCATGCAGTTCTTCAGCACCTTCGAAGGTGTACATGGCTGGGTCTCCGCAGGTGGCGCGATTGCTCCTCAGAAGGACTCGGATATGTCCGCATATACCAATCCTTTTGACCGCAAGGTAGCCGAGGTGCTCGTCAACGCGAGCGCAGTTCGCTTCGACGCGTCCGACCTCATGCCTGGTGCCGTAGGCTCAGGTACATTCTGGAAGGGTATGACCGACTACGTAAGTGGCTCGGTTGACCTGGATCAGGCACTAGAGGAAGCCCAGGCAGGCTGGGCTAACGTCAAGAAATAAGCAGGAAGACACGACAGGTGATCGGTAATCACTGATCACCTGTCGTTTGTCGCCCATCACTTACCACCAGAATACTCTAGCCATTATGATCGGCTTTCGCTTATCATAATGGCTAACTGGCAATATCCGGGCAAAACCCCAAAACCTCCGGCACATTGTGGCTGGGCCGTTATGCGGCCCTATGAATAGGAGTTATTCGATGCAAGAAACGACCGAACTCATCCCACCGCGCCCAGCCGAGGGTACCGCGAATCCGGGGCGATTCTTGATTGCATTAGGCGCTCTGGTAGTACTGTTTTTTGTCCTCTGGCTTGGGTTCGAATACCTCAAGTCCTCCACCGACCCACAATTGGTCATTGCGCTTATTGCTATTATCTGGGGCGTGGGAGGGGTGGCCGTTCTTTTCACGTTGGCTAACCTCCTGGTCGAGTCGCTATCGAACAAGTGGCGCGACCGCATCCAGCCCTACATCTTCGTAGGGCCTGCCGTCTTCTTCCTGGGTGTGTTCCTCTTCCTACCCACCCTGCAAACTCTCTACCAGAGCTTCTTCGACTCGAACTCCACTAACTTTGTGGGCCTGGATAACTTCTCTGCCGTCTTCACTGACCGCCAGATGCAGGAAGCATTTTTCAACAACCTGATCTGGCTCATAATCGGTACGGGGCTGTGCGTAGTTTTCGGGCTGCTGATCGCGGTTCTCGCCGACCGCAGCAGGTTCGAGTCGATTTCGAAGGCGCTAATATTCCTGCCCATGGCTATTTCGTTCGTGGGCGCGGGTGTAATCTGGCGCTTTATTTATGCCTACGCTCCCCCCAATGAGCCGCAGATAGGTGTGCTGAACGCCCTTGTTGTGAGCTTTGGGGGGCAACCGCAGGCCTGGCTCACGGTGGCCCCCTGGAACACGTTCTTCCTCATCGTAGTGCTGGTATGGATACAAACCGGGTTCGCTATGGTTATATTCTCAGCCGCGCTCAAAGGCGTACCGGGCGAGCTACTTGAAGCAGCGCGTCTTGATGGGGCCAGCGAAATCCAGTCCTTCTTCCGGGTAATAATCCCATATATCCAGGGGACGATTATCACGGTTACAACGACAATCGCTATCTTCACGCTGAAAATATTCGACGTGGTAATCGTGATGACGGGCGGGCAGTACGGCTCGAGCGTGGTAGCAACGCAGTTCTACAGGCAGTTCTTCACCAACCGCAACTTCGGCTACGGCTCTGCTATTGCTATCGTGCTATTCCTGGCGGTCATACCCGTCATGTACTACAATCTGCGCCAACTACGCAAGCAGGAGGGATTCTAATGGCTGTCGCACAACCCACTATAAAGGCACAGGCTCGTGTTACGCCTGACAGTCCCAAGCGCCGCATACGCTGGGGCAACATTGCCGTAAATGTCGCCCTCTTGCTGATCTGCCTGTTATGGACCATCCCCACAATGGGCCTCATGATCTCGTCGTTTCGAACCCGCGAGGATATCCTCACAACGGGCTGGTGGACGATAGCGCCGCACCAGGAGTTTGTTACAACCAGCCAGGAAACAATAACGCCGGGCATCCAACTCACAGGCCCCGTCGATGTAAACGGATTTAGCGTCACCGACGACCAGCTCCGCGCGGGCTACTTGCTGCCTAACGGGCAGCAGGTGATATGGGCCAATCGCCGCACCGGGGTTGTCAATATACAGGACAAGCAAGTTATTTCCAACGCCGACTTCAGCCTCGACAATTATTCGAGCGTACTGACCGGCCAACAATACACCTACGTCGCGCCCGACGGCACCACCACCGTCGACCAGGGCAGCGACATGGGATCTGCATTCCTTAATACTCTGGTGGTGGCTATACCCGCTACCGTGATTCCGATCCTGATAGCCGCCTTCGCCGCCCACGCCTTTGCCTGGATGAAGTTCCCAGGCCGGCGGGTGCTGTTCGGAATAGTGGTCGCCCTGCTCGTAGTGCCGATCCAGGTGGCGCTTATCCCCATCCTGCGCGACTACAACGCGCTCCAGATCAACGGCACATTCCTGGCGATATGGCTCGCGCATACGGGATTCGGCTTACCGTTGGCAACATACTTGCTATATAACTACATAAGCCAACTCCCCCGCGACCTGTTCGAGTCTGCTTACATAGACGGAGCATCACCTTTCACGGTGTTCACACGCCTGGTACTGCCCCTGTCAACCCCGGCGTTGGCGTCGTTTGCGATCTTCCAGTTCCTGTGGGTATGGAACGACTACCTTGTGGCGTTGATCTTCATAGGCGCTACACCCGGAAGACAGGTGCTGACGATGAAACTGGCAGACATAGTAGGCTCACGTGGGCAAGACTGGCATCTGCTGACAGCAGGCGCGTTCGTCTCGATGATTGTGCCCCTGATCGTTTTCTTCGCGCTACAACGCTTCTTCGTTCGTGGTCTGCTGGCAGGCTCGGTCAAGGGGTAGAAGTTAAAGGAGAATACCATGAGCGAAAAAGAAGAGCCTTTATTCCAAGGGATGGACGAATTGGAGCGCGTCTACGCGCCCGAGGAACTGCCCGACGACGATCCTGACAAGAAGAGAGTGCGAGCCGACGATGCGGGTGACGACAATCGTGGCTACAAATTGGATGAACCAACCGTGCCGAGGCCTATCGCCACCGTGGGTACATCAGCCAGTGGCACCGTGCCAAGCGGAACCATCGCGCCACCGGAGATCGCGGTAAGCAAGGATCAGAGACAGGACAGCAACACCCTTGATGAGGAGGAAACTCCCAACGGCTAGAGATCATTGTTTGTGATCCGCCGTCTACCGTAACGTAAAGACCGCCCCGTCATTGAATCACCGGCTACACGAGCAAACGAGTCCGCGCAGGCGGACTTCGTTTGTGTAGCCCGCCACGTATGAACATTAACTTGTTAATCAACCACCGGGTGATCTCGACCCTCAAGCATTGGACCGCATAGCATGACAAACAACTCTGACCCAGCCGATCACGAGAAACTGCACTGGTGGCAGGAAGGCACCATTTATCAGATTTACCCGCGTTCGTTCCAGGACAGCGACGGCGATGGGGTGGGCGACCTGCCCGGCATCACAAAACGACTCCCCTATATTCAGGGACTAGGTATTGACGCAATCTGGATATCGCCTATATATCCATCGCCGATGTACGACTTCGGCTATGATGTCAGCGACTATGAGGACATAGACCCCCTGTTCGGCACTCTCGACGACTTCGATGCCCTGCTTACCGAGGCACACGGCCTGGGCCTGAAGGTGCTGCTTGACCTTGTACCGTGCCACACTTCATTCCAACACCCCTGGTTTATCGAGTCGCGCAAGTCGAGAGACAACCCCAAGCGTGACTGGTACATCTGGGTAGATCCCCCGCCCGGCGGCGGGCCGCCCAATAATTGGTACAGCAACTTTGGTGGCTCGGCGTGGGAGTGGGACGGATCTACGGGCCAGTATTATCTCCACTCGTTCCTGGTCGAACAGCCTGACCTCAACTGGCGCAACCCGGAGGTGCGTGCCGCCATGATGAATGTCATGCGCTGGTGGCTCGACAAAGGGATCGACGGCTTCCGAGTGGACGTGATCGCGGGCATGATCAAGGACGACCAACTGCGTGATAACCCACCTAACCCGGATTGGAAAGAGGGGGACGATCCGCTCAATAAATACTTCTACTTCTACAATCATAATCGCCCCGAGGTACACGAGATCATACGCGAGATGCGTGCCCTCGTGGACAGCTATGGGGACCGTGTGCTAATTGGCGAAACCTACTTTCCACTCGAAACGCTGATGGAGTATTACGGGCAAAACCTCGACGAAGCGCACCTCCCGTTCAACTTCGAGTTGATACTCATGGACTGGAAGCCTGCCTCGATACAACAGTTTGTAGAACAGTACGAAGCCGCGTTGCCGCCGGGAGCCTGGCCCAACTGGGTGCTGGGCAACCACGACCGCCACCGGGTCGCATCCCGCGCGGGGCTACAGCAGGCGCGCGTGGCCCAGATGCTCCTTTTGACTCTGCGTGGCACACCCACCTGCTACTATGGTGATGAGCTGGGCATGGCCGACGTGCCGATCCCGCCCGACAGGGTACGGGACACCTGGGAGTTCAATATGCCGGGCATGGGTTTGGGCCGCGACCCTGAGCGAACACCTATGCAATGGGACGCAAGTCAGTATGCAGGCTTCTCGGATGTCGAGCCGTGGCTGCCCATCGCAGATGACTACAAAAAGGTGAATGTAGAGGTCGAATGCGAAGATCCCTCTTCGATGCTGTCGTTCTTCCACGATCTGCTGGCCCTACGGCGCGAAACGCCCGCCCTGTCCATCGGGAGCTACAGTACAGTAAATGCGCACATCGACGATACGATGGTCTACACGCGAGAGCACAATGGTGACACGCTACTGGTAGCTCTCAACTTCGGTGCTGACGAACACACGTTGGACCTGGGCACCCTCAGTACGCATGGTGGGGTGCTCCTGTCCACCTTCTGCGATAGAACGGGCCTCGAAGAGATGGCCAGCCTGAGATTGAGAGGCAACGAAGGCGTGATCGTCAGGCTGGTTCAACCCCAGGTCACGAGTTAGAGACCGGTGGCCCGTTACTTACCCCAGGGAAAGACCTGCACACTGTTGAGGGCACGGTCCAGCACGTAGAGCCGACCATCACCACCCACTGCGATACCGCTGGGCGACAAAAACCCAGTGCCGGGATACGCGGTTGAATGGAGGTACTCGACCTGGCCTGTCGCCACATTTAGCACATCCACCCTGTGGCGGTCGGGATCGGTCACGTACACTAAGGTGCCGTCGGGGCTGACCGCAAGGCGACTGCCGCCCGCTTCGCGCCCTACGGGCAGGCCCCACTGGTGGGTGATGTTGCCGTTGGCATCCAGCTGTAATATCCTGTCTTTCAGGTCGGCCACGTAGATGAGATCCGGGTTGGTAGGGTCCACCGCTACGTCCACAGGCTGGTCCAGTTGGCCCCCGCCCGTGAGATTGGCTGGTGGATCGACTACACTATTGTCCGTAATGGGTGTGAAGCGCTTGATAACGTTGCCTTGAGGGTCGGCGAGATAAAAGCTGCCGTCGGGACCGACATCAATGCCGTCGGCCACGCCCGCAGCTATTATATCTCTGCCGAGGGAGCGCACCAGCATACCTCTCGACGTGAAGACCTGAAGTTGGCCCGCCCCAGTGTCCATCACGTACACATTACCCTCTTTATCAACTGCCATGTCGATAATATCGTTGAACTCGCCGGCGCTGGGGTTGGCCTCGTTGCCCGCGTCCGGAGCCTTGCCCCAGGTAGCCGCGATCTTGCCGTCGGGCGATACCGCTACGATGCGGTGGTTCTCGCGATCGCCAATATAGATGTTGCCCTGGCTGTCCACGCCCACACCGCGCCCGCCCGATAAACCCAGCCCGTCGCCCCAGACGGCAGCGGGCGTTCGCGAAGAGGTTGACGAGCCATCCCCGTTTGGTAGTTGGGCAGTAGGCGCGTCAGAAAGCTCACTTGCTAGCCAGCTTCGGGTGGCGGGCAGAAGTACATTGGTGGGCACAATGGCACGCTCGCTCCCGGGCGGCGTCCAGAACCACTCCCAACGCGCCGGGCCGCTTTGCCAGGCGTATCTTATGTCAACTTGGTGTTGGCCTACAGCCAGGTCTACGATGCCGCTTGCAGAGCCGGAACCACCCGGGTTGGCCGACGAAGTGTTGTCTACAACCACCCTGCCGTCGATGAACACCAGGCTGGGGCCGTTGGACGCGGTGTCGAATGAATACTGCCCAGCCTGAGAAATCATCAGTGTGCCCCGCCAACGTGCCGTGATGGGATTGCCACCCAGGGCGGTGGTAGCCTCACGGAAGCCGATGAAAGGGTCACTTCTACGCTGTGTGCGCGGCGCGTCGCCCAGGGGGTCAGCGCTGCGGAATGTGGCCTCGTCATAGTCCGCCACCACCTCACCACTCAGACCACCCGTGGGGCCGGAATACAGGTAGCGAGTACTAATCGCCACCGGGTCGGATCCCTGCCCCGACCAAAGCAGTTCAACACGGCTGTGGACATCGTCCATATTGCCGCTGAGCTTTACGTCGTGTATCCCCTTTGCCAGCACAACATCCACCGATTGCGAAGCATTCGCCCCCGAGCCGCCCTGCAGGATCGTTCGACCATCCATTTCCAGGCTGGTGTTGCTGCCTGTCACATAAAGGGTGTACTTGCCGTAGACCGGGGCCACCAGGCCGCCTTGCCACGAAGCTTGCACGGGAAACTGCAGACCGAGGGGGGCTTCCCAGGCTTCTTCCCCGGATACGCCATTCGAGTTCGTGCCCAACGTGCCAAGTACTTGCTCGTCGCGTATGCGCACTACACCTGAAGGCTGCTTGTAAGAGGCGTGTACGGATTGGTAGCTCGCCAGGTCGTCACGCGAAACTTTGACCGAGGTGAATTGCTTGCTGCCGTCGGCGCCCAGTACAGGCGTCTCGACACCCGTCGGGTAAAAGAGCTTGATCAACGGCAGGTAGTCGCTATTGCCTCCATAGATGATGAAGGCCAGGCCCTTGCCGTCGTTGTCGGTGACCGGGAAGAAATCGGCAGGTGAGGACATATCCTCGCCCTCTACGCCTTTGGCTGCGAAGCGCGTGCTCCCATAGTTGAAAAAGACCAGGCCGTCGGGGCCAATCCCGAACTGGTAGCCTTTGTAGTCCTGTCCTAGCGCCTCTGCATACCGCGCCTGAGCAGTGTCGCGGCAGTAGGGACATAATGACGCGTAGTGCACGAAGTATTCGCGATAGGAGTCGACCCCGAAGTAGAGCAGCAGCAAAGAGAGAGGCACAAGCGCCCACCTGCGTGCCAGGCTGATGTTGAGCGGCCACGCTGCAGCGAACACTCGGTCGAGCAGTACGGCAGGAAAGATCATGAGAGCAGGCCAGGACCCCACCAGACGCTGCACGCTGGGCGTATCCATGGTGAGGGCCGCGCCCAGCATTCCACCCCAGAACCATATACTCATTAGGCCGTAACGCGCGTCCCACACCTTCCAGAGCGCGTAGGCCAACCCCAGCAGGGCGATGGCCGCCCACAACGGCTGTAGCATCGAGCCGCCATGTACCTGTATCTGGTAGAAAGGTGTGGGATCGGGCGTGTGGTATATAACGCCGAGTGCGAGGCCCATCTGCCCCCACAGGAGTTGTATCCACGACCAGAGGTGGGTCAACACATTTTGTAGCAGGGGTTGGTTGGCCCAGGTCGGGTCATAAGGTATGGCGAGACGCCCGAAGGCCTGCGCCTGATTTTGGAGAGAAAAGATCGAAGTTTCGGCGGCGCGGCCCATAAAGGCCTGCCAATTATCCTGGAACGAGTAGATGGCGTAGGGCATAAAGGTGAGCAGAAAAGCAATGCCAAGTAGTGACCAATGGGAGATCAGACGGCGGACGACGGACGACCGACGGCGGGAGTCAGGTGTCGTCGGTCGTCTGTCGTCCGCCGTCCATCCCTTGACTATACAGTAGATGGCGGCCAACACGGCGATGGGTATGATTAATTTGCCCGCAGCGTAGAAATAGAGACTGAAGCCCCACAGTGTGCCCGCAAGCGCCCAATCGCGCCAACGGCAGTAGCGCAGGGCCATAAAGAGGAAGTAGAACCCAGCAGCCCACAGAGTGCCCGTGGGAGTGCTTTCGCCCGCAAGGCGGCTGAACTGCAAGGCCAGAGGGGATATAGCCAGCAGCACTCCGGCAATAACGCCCACACGCGGCCCCCACAGCAGCCTACCTATCTTGTATACGAACCACACCGCCAACACGCCGCTGATCACGGACAGCATGCGGTCGCCGACCATGTTGTCGCCGAAGACGCGGAGCATGATCGAAACGAGGTAGAAATAGAGATTGGGCACGTCCCACCAGCCGGTGCCGAAGATGTTAGCGCGGCTTCCCTCGTTGATGGCGCGCGCGTCCGTGCCGCGTTCGCCTTCGTCGCCGAAGATGCCGGGCATGTTTTCGAGGTTAATCAACCTGAGCACGAGGGCTACCACAAGCATACCCACTACCACGAAGGTTTCCCAGTGGCGTGCTAAGAGATAAGAGATGAGTGCCAGGCGAGATGACGGGCGAGGGGCGGGGGGCGATGGTGGTGAAGGCACGCCCGGCGCAAAGAAGTCGTCGGGGAGAGTGACGGCGGGCGGAGTGGGAGCAGTGACAAAGGATAGGATAAGCGCAACGAGAGCGCCGGCCCACAACCAGCCTCCGACCGGGTCCGCAGTGTCTTGCCACAGCCGGAATGCCGCCACAACAGCCAACACGATGGATATCGCCAGGCCGGGGACCGTAAGATTCCAGCCGAACCGCGCACGAAGGCGCGACAGCTTGCCTCCGTTGGACACTGTCTGGTCCTGGGCTGGGCTTGGAGTCACAGGCTGAGGAGGAGCAGACACTTCGGCTCCCACCGCACTCTCGCCCGCACCTGCGCGTCCTCTGCGCATGCGCCGGATCAACCCCGCAGAGGGATGGGAGAGGGACGCCAACAGCAGAATGATGGCAAGAATGTAGAGTAACCAGGCCGAGCCTGTATCTCCCCGAGTGACGAGCGCTTGCTGACCCCAGAACGCCAGCCCGATGGATGCGATGCCACCAAAGAACCCACGTGCCTGCCACAACCGTGTAAGCATGGTGCGCGTCGAGCTATTCCGAAGTGTCGTGGTATCCTGCACTCGGCTCATTTTTGTGTTATGTCAAGTACAATGGCCGAATTATCGAACGGGAACAGCACCACATACTTGCCTTCGCCGTAGGGTGCTATTCCGGCGGGCACAAGCGATACGCCCGCCGGGGCATAGGTCCATGTGTGCCTTTCGGTGCCCCTGGAGTCATACTCCACTATCGCTCTGCTCGTGTACTCAGTGACCAGCACGTCGCCGTCAGGAGTGCCCGTGATGCGATTGTTGTCGCGAGAAGTACCCTCGCCGATAGGCCACTGAGCGAGAGGCTTGCCGTCGGACGTGAAGGTCTGCATTCGGTGGTTGCCCACATCGGCCACGAACAGGATGCCCTGGGGCGATTCCCACACGCTGGCAGGTTCGACAAACTGGCCTGGGCCGCTGCCTTGCTCGCCGATGGTCGTGAGCGTTTGCCCACGCAAGTCCACCTTGAAGACGTGAGCCAGGCCGGTATCTGCCGCCCACAGGTTGCCGTCGTTGGCGAATGCTAACCCACGCGGGAAGTAGCACCCGCAAATCAGAACTCTTCCTTCTTCTTTCCCATCCAGGTCATAGGAAGTTAGAGTAGAGCCGGTGGCGTCCAGGAAGTACACCTTATCGTCCCTGACCAGCAAGGCCGCACCTTCGGTGACGGGCCGTCCGTCTGTTTCCGCTACCGCCCAGTCTGTAACTTTGTGACCGTCCTGGGCGTACTTGGTTATCCTGCTGTTGCTTTCGGTATAGATGTAGATGTTACCGTCGGGGTCAGCGGCCACCGCACGTGGTAGCGGCAGATTTGCAGTGCCGGGACCACCTATCAGCAAATCCGGCTTTATGACGCTGCCAGGAAATGCAGTAGGCTGGGATTCGGGTGGGGAATTACCCTGTGGTGGTGACTGTGTCGTGCCCGCTTCAGGGTTGGCAGCGGCTTTGGCCCAGACTGTATCATCAGCCTGCTCGATAGTAGGCCACGCGCCGGAGGCAGGAGTCTCGGGGTAACGGCTCATCTTAGGCAAAAGGAATAGCGACGGGATGATATATTTGTCGTTCATTGTAGGCGGTTGCCAGTAGAGATACATGTGCGAGAAGCCATCGAGGTCTTCAAAAGTAAGCCTTATGTCGTGCAAGCCGGGCCGCAGGTCGACGCTACCCTGTTGCACGTTATTGGGCGTATCGTTGATAACCACTTCCTTGCCGTCAATCATCAAACGTGACCTGCTTAACTGCTCAGTCGAGAAGATGTAAGTGCCTTGTAGAGGTGCGTAGAGCTTGCCCTCCCACTCGATAGTATAAGGGCGCTCCAGAGGGGTTATATGGAAGTAGAACGATACCTGCGGGTCTATACGAATCTGTGCAGGCTCGGTAGCAAAGGTATCTCCCTCGCGAATGAAAGCGGTGAGGCCATGAGGCTCAACCTTGGTCGGGTCAAACAGATTGGCGGCGGGCACAGGAGACATAGCCTGCGAGACTTGCGACCATAACAGATTACTGAAATCGACCTTCATCCCCTGTGTGCCGGAGATTACCACGCTATGCAGGCCCGCGCCAAGCGGCATAAAGTCGCCGAGGACGGTAGGCGCGCCATCGACCAGCACCTCAGGCCTGACGGTGCCGGTGATTATAGTTTGCCAGTCGAAGCGGTACATGCCGTACTGGGCCACCTGGAGGGATGCGGCGACATGAGAATCGTCCAGGCGCCGGCTTCCTCGCACACTCTTGATATCATCAGGGGTAATGTGTATCGCGAAAGCCTGGGGTTGGTCACTCGCTGGGGCGTGCACTACGGTCACCTGCGCGTGAGGATATATACGAACAATATCTGATACATTACCCTCTTCAGTGGGGTCAAATATGATAACCACATCACGCTCTTCGACCAAAGGCAGGATATACGAGCCGGGCCACACCTCGACCTGCTTACCGGGCGCTAGATAAAGAGTGGCGGGCACGTTGGCGTAGATCGGGCTGACGTATAAACGATAGTCGGGAGTATAGCCGGTCAGCAGGTTACCAACCGCTTTTTCGGCTCCGCCCATATCCATCCAAACTGAGGTGTCATTTACCTGCTTGTTAAAGTAGCGGTCGACATTGGCAAAACCAACCCATGCCAGTAGCAAAAGCACCGCCAGCGCGATCACATAACGACCCACGCGGGGCACATACAGCGCGAAGCGGGCGGAAGCGAGCGGTGCAGGCGCGGCGCTCTCCGGTGAAACGGCCCCATCACCCACGAGCACTACAGCCTCTTTGCGTCGGGCCAGCCTCCGCGACCAGGCGGTAACTATGCGGCTATCCAGCGCGCCCCAGAGTTCGCCGAGGAAGATCGCGGCTATAAGAGGGGCAACCACGCTGTTTTCCAGCGTACGATGTGCCTGTGGTGCTTCGAACACAACCGATAGCACACCGCCTGAGATCGTCAAAAGGAACCAGACAAGCGGAAAGAAGTATTGCCAGCGCCAGACACGCAGTACAAGCAACCCCATGCCAGCCAGGAAAAGCGCCGCAGTTACCCAGTCGAGCATAGGCGCGCCGGGAAGGTTGTGGCGAGGGTTATTGTCGCCCGCGTAGTTGAACATAAGCGCGTGCCGCTCGATGCTTACCTGCAACGCATCCGGACGGCCATCGCTGCCCTCGGCGCTGAAAATATTGACGGTGCCCGCTCGCTGCGTATACACGTCGGTATGCTGCACTGCAAAGGTGGCAATAGGGGTGACAGCAATGAGCAGGCCGACGATGAAGGCCACCAGTCCGGCGCGCACGGCACGGAAGAAGGCCATCCTACCGGATACGAGCCTGTGTACAAACACCAGCAGCAATACGGCAGGCACGAGTTGGGATGGGTAGTACATCTGCAAAGCGATACCGAGTAGTACGCCTCCACCCGCCCACCAGCCGAAGCGCCCGGTTTTGAGGGCCTGTACAAGGCACAGGTACGTTGCCACGTCCACGGCGACTGTGGGAAGAGACACCATACCGAAGCGGCTCATCGTTATGTTCCAGGCCCCCAGCGCCACCAGCACGCCCGCCACCAGACCAACACGCCACCCATACAGCCGGGTGCCGATAGCGTATAGCATGGGAGCAATCAGCGCTCCCCCCAGAGCGGGCAACAGACGCAAAGGCCAAATGGCGGTCGTGCCAAAGATCTTCAGGATGATACCCAGAACGTAGAAATAGAGTGCGCCCATCTGTGTCAGGCTGGCTATGAAGGCAGGGTGAACAACGCCGGGCTTGAAGAGATTTTGCGCTACCAGGCCGTTCTGCGCTTCATCAAACCACAGGCCGGGAGGTGCGCTATCCAGACCTGGCAGGCGAAAAATGAGCGCCAAAACGAAGAGAGCGCCCATGATGATTACAGAGTACCGAGTACGCAGCATTTTCAGTGGGGCGGGCAAGGTGGACGAAACAGCGGCGGGCGAGGCCTCATGCGGCGTACCGGGCACACTTCTCTCCCAAACTACCCAGGCCAGACCGAACGAAATCAGCGCAAGACTGAAAAAGAGCCATGAACCGGAGTTGACAAGCCACCCCTGACTTTCAGTATTCAGGTTACCACTAAGGGCGATGAACAGGGGCGCCGCCATAGTAATCAAAACCAGGGAGATGCCAAGCAAGGACAGGAATAGCACGCGTACTCGCCGCGACATGGCACGCAAGCTTGCGAAAAAACGCGGTGTCGGCCGGGCAGGGTCGCTAGGCGTAGGCGCTATGCCCAGCACGAACACAATCGCGGCCGCTCCAAACATAACCCAGCTAAGGAAAGGCGGTACACCCAGGCCCTTGTCAGCCACGCGCGCATCCTCGGCCAATTTTTCGCCGAAGAATGCCAGACCCAGTGCCACCAGGCCCAACACCCATCCCCAACCATCGCGTAGCCGAATCAGCCTGTTGATCAGAGATCGTTCGGGCGTGGCGGCTTGCTCGATAGGTGAACTTGCACTTGCGATTTCGGGTTGCTCACCATTCGCGGCAGGGATGGGATGGGTTGGAGAAGGTGAGATCGGGCCTGAAGCTGAATAGAATGAACGTAGCGTAAGAGCTTTTGGCATGAGAATCAACCTTCTTACCATAAATAGAGCAAAAAGCTGGGGGCCGCTGCAGGGCGATCCTATTTTAGCACATCTTACGTGGGACGTGGTATGCGATACGTCATACGTCGGCGATTAGCCGTGGTCGCGGCGCACCCATGGTACAATGTAGTATGGCCACTCCGCACAATAATGGTATATCCGCACCCAAAGAGGAGTCTTTGCGGATATTAGCCGTGTCTGACGTGGTGCAACCGCAATTGTACAACACGGAAGTAACGCAGTGGCTCGGGCCTGTAGACCTGATCATCAGTTGCGGCGATCTCCCGCCCGGCTACCTCGATTTTCTCATGAGTACCCTCCAGGTGCCTTTGTTTCATGTCATAGGTAACCACTGCTATGTCGGGCACGACTCACTCAAAAGGCAGTGTACTTCAGCCGACTACCCCGGCCTAGAAAACCTGAACGGGCGGCTGGTAGAGTACAGGGGGTTGCTCATGGGAGGCATCGAGGGTAGTCCCATCTACAGCAAGGGACCGCACCAGTATAGCGAGCAGGCAGTAGAATTCACGTTGATGCGCATGATCCCTGGCATGGCCCTCAACAAGCTGCGTACGGGCCGCTATATCGACGTGCTGGTATCGCACACCCCGCCAAGGGGCATACACGACAACCAGGACCTGGCGCACCTGGGTTGGCCTGCGCTCATACCGGTAATAGACCACTTTAAGCCCGTGCTCTTGCTGCACGGCCATACTCACCGTTACAACCCCATCCTGCCCGTGCGTTCGACGCGCAGCAAGACAGAAATAATCAATGCATACGGCCACGTCCTAATAGAACTGATCAGAGACGATGCAAGTTCGCCATGGCAATTAGCTGTCGCATCAATCAGGAACTAACTCATATGGACGAAAATAGATACGACAACCCCGTTTCGATTCGCGCCAGCGCCGACTTTGAGCGCGCGCGACGCAGAGCCTTTATCAACGACCTTATAGCGAACCTCTCGGGCAGGCCCAACTGGCTGATTGCCTTTGAAGAAGTGGAGCGCGCCCTGCCCATTCGTGGCCAGGTCTACAAGGGTATGCAGGAAGTGCCTGTAGCGAACATCGTTGGGAGCGTAGACCGCTACCACGATTTCGATCGGGCCTTCCTGCCCACCCAGGCCCGCACACGCCCTCGCTGGGAAAGCGTGGACCGCGCGGCCCTCACCGATGTGCCTCTACCCCCCGTTCAGCTTTACAAGGTGGGCAACGTCTACTTTGTGAAGGACGGCAACCACCGAGTATCCGTCGCCCGCGAGAAGGGCGCGCATGACATTGACGCCGAGGTGATAGAGTTATCCACCAACGCCAACCTCACGCCGGAGACCAATCCCCGCGACCTGCTCGCCCTGGGCGAGTATGCACGCTTCCTCGACGCTACAAAATTGGACGAGCTACGTCCAGGCGTGGATATCAAGTTCTCCACGTTGGGGCGCTACGATAACCTGTTGGAGCACATCTCTGCCCACCGCTGGTATATGGGCATAGAGCAGGACCGCCCTATCGATTGGCAGGAAGCAGTCCTCGACTGGTACGACAACATTTATAAGCCGCTGGCCGATATCATAGAGAACACCGAGGTTCTACGTGATTTCCCGGGCCGTACAGTAGGCGACCTCTACCTCTGGATCATGGACCATAAGTGGTATCTGCACCAGGACACGGGCGAAGATATAGGCATAGAAACAGCAGCCCACCAGTACGTTGAGACCTATGGCACGTGGACGCGCCGTGTACTGCGCTACCTGCGCCGCCTGCGCGAGGCCGCAACCCGTCCGTTAGTCGTGACAGCGCAGGGCATAGGCCGCGCCCTGAAGGGGGAAGACGACGAGGTAGAACCGGACGAGGAGCCGGAAGAAGCGGGTAGTGACCAGGGACCAGGGACCGGTGACCAGTAAGATGACGGACGACTGGTAACGCTTCATGCGTGATACGCCGCCAGTCATGACCACTGGTCACCGGTCACTCCTTGACCATGTTGGCCCAGCCCTTGTATTCATGGAAGCCCACACTGTGGTAGAGAGCGAGGGCATTATCGTTCTTGCCTTCCACTCCAAGCTCCACGACAGGCGTAAAGGGACGCAGGTAGTTTACTCCGACCAGCAGTAGAGCACGCCCCAAACCGCGTCCACGATAAGCAGGCATCACGCCCAGCAGACCGATATGGCCCACCTTCTCGCCACGGCGTTCCCATTCGCGCTCGTCGTGGCTGGTCATGCAGAAGCCTGCTATCTCGTCGCCATCAAAGGCAAAGAACACACCGTCATCATGGAACCAGCCTTCTTTCGTGCGCTCGGTAAACTCTTCCACCGTGCGCTGTACCGAGCCATAGTGATCGGCAAAGGTGACATTGCGCACATGTGTAAGTAGCGCCTCGTCCTGATCGCGTACGAAGGTGCGTAGGGTGAAGCCATCGGGTAGAGTGGCGGCCTCCGCGGGATGGTCGGCCTCCAGCCTCATGTCCCAGAAATAACGCTCAATGTTCCATCCCCGCCTCTGAAGAAAGGGTATTAGTAGGGTGGCGTTTTTGCTCGGTGTGAAAAGTATGTTTTTGACGCCTGTTTCTTCGGCACGACGTAAACACTCGGCAAAGAGGGCCTTGCCCAGGCCTCGCAGGCGGTAGTCAGGATCAACGTGCAGCCAGCACCATGCTCGGTCGTCGCCCGGCTGTTGTGTCAGCGATACGACGCCGATCAGCTTTTCTTCGCTCCCGGCATCGTTCAATGCGAAAGCCAGCACGTTGACATCGTGATAGAGGGGGCTGTGGAACCATTCTGACGCCTCACTGAGGGTTACTGAGTCCAGAACGTCTTCGAGAGTTGCCCATTCGTTCCCGGCTTCCACGAAGGTGGGCAGGTCGGCCTCTGTCAGGAGGCGCAAATTAAACGCAAGATCTTGCTTTGCAGTGGTTGGGGTTGTCATACTGTCTCCTCCGTATGGGATAGTTGGTTACATACTAATCCTTTGCTGGGAGTAGCACATCGGACTTCTGATGTAATTGTCGCGGACGACTGTCGGGGAGAGCGACTTGTCGACTGTCATACTTACGTGAGCGCAAGCAAGATAGTTTCCATCTCCGGGCGGGTCAGGCCGCCGTGGTGGCCCCAGAAGTCCTGCGAGAAGCGGCCTTCTTCGTACCAGTACATGCCTTCGCCTTCGTAGGGCAGCACGACCAGATTGCTCACACGGTCGAGGAGGCGGGCCGATGGTTCTCCTTCTCCGAAGAAATGACCCTGTATCAGGTCGCGCACCTTGTGGACCTCGGCGCGGCCCTCCAATCGCGCGGTTAGCTCGGCTTGCGCCTCGTCCTCGTACTCATCCCTTATGTAAAGGAAGAGATCGCGGGGCGAGCCACCCAGCGCCATCAACTGCCCCTTCCGGTTCGTCTTGATGAAGCGGTCGAAGCCGGGCATCTCTAAGTTGACATAAAAAGTGGTACCTGGATCAGTTTCGGTCTGGCCGTGGTCTGCGGTCATCAGGAACAGAGTCTTGCCCCCACTGTTCTTCATCACTCCCGACAGGAAGCTTTCGATGCGGCGCATGGTGCTATCCACCGCCGCGTCAAACTGTGGCGAGTTAGGGCCATAGTGGTGCCCGGCGCCGTCTATCTCATCGATGTAAAGGAAGTGGTAGCTACGCCCTGGGGTGTTCAGCACGCGCTCAGACAAGGCCGACAAGCCTGCGTCCAGGTCATGGAAAGGCACTACATCGGCCCCCCGGAACGCTATCGAGCCATGGGGCGAAGGCGTATAGAGGGCGTCCTGGTGGACCGACGAGCGCACGCCTATATCGGCCAGGCGCGAGTAAACGGTTTCTATGGGGTAAGGAAATATGTCTTGCGGCTTCACACCTGCCCGCAAAAGCATGCCCGGCTCTCTATCGCCTGCGAACGAGAAGAGAAGGGGCGCTATCAATGCGTCAATAGTGGGTTCGTAGTAGAACCACTCGAACACTCCGCTTTGATCAACAGGCAGACCTGTGTGTATCGCCGTGACATGGGCGGCCGTCGTAGAGGGGAATTGCGAAGTCAGCTTGGTGGCATACCCCTCGTCGAGGATACGACGCAAGATGGGGTAGCTGTCTGCATAGCGTTCGAAGAAGCGCCAGCCGAAAGCGTCGATGAAGAAGAGTATAACCTTATCGTAATGCCCCGCGAGCGGCCCCAGCAATTGCTGTTGGATGCCTGCCTCATCGCCCGAGAAGAGCGAGTGCAACAGACTGGGTATGCGCGAAAAGCAATATGAGCCGTACAGCGGCCTTATGAAATGCGGCTTCCACTGTGCCTGCTGTACGGCTTCGATGGATGCATCGTTGATCATGAGTGATCACAAATGAAAAGTGACTGCCTACTCGGTAGTCACTTTTCACTAATAAGTTCTACCCTTCATCAAGACCGGGAGCAGTGGCAGGTGTGCCGCCCTTCGGGGCATCGCCTGTTTCGTTCTCCGACTCAGCATCTAGCGCACCCGCGCCCAGCACTTCGGCGGCCCCGCCTGCTTCTACAAGGGCGTCGGCGGTGTCAGTTTCGGTGTCAGTTTCTTCGGCTGGCGTGTCTTCGGTCGACGCCTCAGGTGCGGCCTCGATCTTGCCTTCGGCGATGCCAACCATCCGCTCGACTATCTTTCGCTGGAACAGCCTGTCTTCCAGGTCGTGGCGGGCTTCGTGGTCACCCAGCACTCGCTCGGCTTCTTCGCGCTCGGTGCCTTCAAATCGCTCAAGGATAGTGTTGATCTCCTGATCGATGTCCTCATCTTCGACGGTGATGCCTTCGCGGCGAGCAAAGTCAGACAGCACCTGGGTGCGAATAACGCGCTCTTTCGCGTCCTGCCTGTTGGACTCTCGCCACTCGGCCTCTGTCGTGCCGCTGTACGTGAAATATTGGCGGACGTTGATGCGCG
>DATINP010000161.1:0-11378 GCA_035474135.1 Chloroflexia bacterium
ATCGCCACTCTGGCGCTCCTTCTCGGCTACCAACCTCTTGGGGGCCAGCGTGCCTCGGCGCAAACAGTGGGCACAGACTGCCTGGTTTTCCCGGAAACGGGCAAATCGGTATGCGGGTGGTTCCTGCAATACTGGAACGACCACGGCGGTTTGCGCCAGCAAGGATATCCGATTTCCTCGCAGTTCCAGGAAGCGTCTGAGATAGACGGCAAGGTATATCCTGTGCAATATTTCGAGCGTGCAAAGTTTGAATTGCATTCGAACACGCCTGAGAAAGGCGACGTGATGCTGTCGCTATTGGGCACGCTGGCAATGCAGGATAAATATCCGTCAGGCCCACCACCGTCCGTAGGCTCGGATGACGGCCAATTCTTCCCGGAGACCAAGCAGTACGTGTCGGGCGAGTTCCTCGACTACTGGAACACGCACGGCGGGTTGGCCCAGCAGGGTTACCCAATATCGGGCCGCTTCACCGAGAAGAGCGACCTGGACGGCAAGAGCTACACGGTGCAGTATTTCGAGCGTGCGGTGTTTGAGTTGCACCCCGAAAACGATGCAGACAACCGTGTGTTGCTCAGCCAGCTAGGCACCCAGCGGTTCCGGACGGAGTATCCCGCCGGCGACCCTGACCCCGGCGAACTAACGATTCTGCAGGTAGGTTGGTGGAACTCCGATCAGTTGACCCTTAATACGCAGGAAGCGAGGTCACATTTAGAGTTCCCTTGTGCCCACGCGGATATACCCGGAGTGCTGGTAGCCCGCGGCGGAAAGATAGATGTGGGCGGTACTTATGTGCAGGAGGTCGGGGGGCCCGTGGCCGCAGATAACTCCCTGCCCCAACGCCCTGCCCGCTTCACAGGCACCTTCGACGGCACAACTCTCAAGCTAACGATTACCCTCACCGACGACAATACGATACTCGGTACTTACACGCTAACGTTCGGCAAGGAATCGCACATGGTGAAGTGTATGTAGTCTCGTGCGTAATAAGTCATGCGTCATACGTGGTAGTAGACGACGCATGACTTATTACCTCATATTCTCTATCTCCACCGCCTCCACAGGGTCGGCCAGTTCGAAGCCGAGGATTTTCGAATAGAAATACAGTTCAGCATCGATCGAGCGCGTGATGTTCGCGGCCTGGCGGAAGCCGTGGCCTTCACCCTCAAACTCCATGTAGGCAACATGTAGGCCTTTTTGCCTTAGCGCGCCCACCATCATGCGCGACTGGCTGGGGGGCACTACCATGTCGTCTTGTCCCTGGAAGAAGATAATGGGGCACGAGAGTTGGTCGGTGTGGTGGATCGCCGAGCGTTCCATATACAGGTCGCGCTGCTCAGGATATGGGCCAACCATGCTGTCTCCGTACCGCGACTCGAACTTGTGCGTATCTTTCGCCAGCGCCTCGAGATCAGCCACGCCATAGTAGCTCGCGCCGACGTGGAACACATCGTGGAAGGTGAGAGCGTTGAGCGTGGTAAAGCCGCCCGCGCTGCCGCCTCTGATGGCAAGACGGTCGCCGTCGGCCAGCCCCTGCCGCACAAGATAGAGCGCGCCGTTTATGCAGTCGTCCACGTCCACGATGCCCCACTGGCCGTCGAGGCGGTGGCGATACTCGCGCCCATAGCCTGTGCTGCCTCCGTAGTTCACGTCCAGCACGGCAATGCCCCGGCTCGTCCAGTACTGAGTGCGGAGGCTGAGCGTGTCTGACGTAGCAGATGTCGGCCCGCCGTGGCTCATTACGAGCAGTGGCGGCTTTTCACCTTCGGGCGCGGCAAAGTCGGGGTTCCTGGGCGCATAGTAGAAGCCGTAGGCCGTGCGCCCGCCTTCGGTAGGGAACTCGATAGACTGCGCCACCGAGATATAGCTTTTGTCAATTTTCAGGTCGCCCGACCGCTTCAGGACTTCGACCGCGCCGCTATCCAGGTCAATGCGGGCCAGCACCGCATCGTCCGAGGGCGATCCGGCCACTACCACCGCATAGCCCGGCATAGCGCGCACCTGCTCGAAGTCTGTAAAGGGCGTAGTAAGCTCTCGCATTTCGCCGGTGCCAGTATCCAGCACCGCTATGCTCCATACGCCTCTTTGCCCGTAGGTGCAGACCATGCGATCAGCCGACTCGAAGGCATAGGTAGACGTGCCAAACACCCAGTGGGGCACCCCGAACTCGGCCTGCATGGGGTGGACAGGTAGTGCCTTGCCGTCCTGCCAACGGTAGAGGTTCCACCAACCTGTCTGCTCGTCAATAAAGTACAGGGTGCCGTCCGGCGACCATTCGGGCTGGCAGACCGCCTCGGTCGCGCCCCCGGCCACTTTCACGCGGTTCGCCACACCACCTTGCGCGTCGAAGTCGCCCACCCACACTTCGCAGCCGTCCCACGGCATATTCGGGTGGTTCCATTGGAGCCAGGCCAGGCGCGCGCCGTCCGGACTGATGCGCGGCGACGAGTAGAAGTTGCAGCCTTCCACAAGCACCGTCCCGCCCGTGGGGTCTTTATTGACATCCAGGGCGATTATGGTGTTGACGGCTTCCTGCCCCTCGACAGTATGGTCTTCGCGGATGCACACGAGCCTGTTTCGCGTCTTGTCTATTACAGCATCGGCATAGCGCAGATTGACTTCAGGCGTGATAGGCCGAGGTGTTACGTCGCCGCGATCCAGCCTGTACATACGCCCGTCGGCGAAGTTGGAGAAGTAGAGGGTGCCGTTGCTCGCGGTGAACGCCGCGCCGCCGTACTCGTGTACTCGCGTGCGAGCGTTGAAGGGCGCGGGCACAAACTCCTGCACAGAGCCATCAGCCGCACGGCGCATAACAGTCTGGCGACCGCGCTCCTGCGGCCTCGACTCGCTCCAATAAATGTCGTCGCCGTCTACTGACACCTGGCCGAGACCCACACGGTCGGCCACGAGCATCTCCGAGCTTATGGGCGATTTCCACGATCCGTAGGGCGCAACTTTTGCTACTGTCATATCTGTCTATCCTCCAAAGGTTATCTTGTCAAAGTGTAGTTCCAACGGGCGACCAAGCAAGCCCGCGAGATGTTCGGCTTCGGCTTCTATGCCCCTGACGATTTCGCGGGGTGGCGTAGCAGGCTCAAACAAATCGACTGTGATCTGCAAGCCCTTAGGGTTGCGCACGTAGCCCCACACACCTTTTACCTCACCACCAACCAGCACGACGGGCGAAATCCAGCCTGCTGTCCGGAAAACCCTCGGGAGTTGCCCATCGGGTAGATGCCGTTTGATCTGAGGCGACAGGCCGATAATGTAAGGGTCGAAGTTGGGCAATAGCCGAACGGTGGCATCAGGCGAAACCTCGCGTATGTCGTCGAGTGTCGAGGTGAGCACCCAGTGCTTTGAGCCATCCACCTGCACCTCTGTTATTTTATTCGCAAGCCGCTCGAACGCAGGACGCATACGCCCAAGCTGGGCGCCGAACCAGGTTGCGTACTCTTCACGTTTGGTTGGGCCGTACGTGGCAAGGTAGCGGCGCAGGATTTCGTCGAGCGCCTGGTCCGGGTCCACCTCAGACCAGCGATTCAGCCACTGGTCGGGGCGCACAAAGGTGACATTCTGCCCCTGGCTTGGCCCGAAGCAAAGGTAGCCCTGTGCGGCGGCAGGTTTCAGGAAACTACCCCAGCTTCCACCCAGGAGGTCGCCCAGCCGCGCCTGGCGGGTGATTCTGCCGACTTCCCCTGCCAGTTCGTCGCGTGTAAGACAGCGCCCATCGAGCGCCACTCCTACAGCCTCAATCAGGCTCTCCATCTCTTCACGTGTCAGGTCGAAGTATTTGAGGTAGCCGGGGGTGAGATGCCGTTCAACGGTGCTTCTGGCCGCCATATACAGGGGCAATTCGTCGGCCACAACGAGGTGTAGCGTGCCACGCCAGACCCAGGTTTTTACAAGAGTGCGGTCCTTCCAGAGTGCAGATTTCACCATATCAGGCTCGCCTGCATGCATGCGCTCCCAGGCCGAAATCTCGGCGGCAGAAGCCACCTGTGCATGCAATCCGCACAGCCGCGAGGTTACACCCAGCAGGTCGTCAGCCTTTGTCCGTTCGGCGAGGAAGTGCCGCTTCGCGCGCCAGCCCGCGATTTGCCGCCAGGTCAGGGTTTCCAGTGTGTGAGTGGACATAGTAAAGTTTGAGGACCGTCGGTCGTCCGTCGTCCGCCGACGGAATGCGTCATGCGTCATGCGTACTACGTCGTCGGTCGTCGGTCGTCCGTCGTCTGCCGTCCGCCGTCTCCACGTATGACGCGTTACCCCCTATCTGGTCCCGTACCGCCAATCGTAGTAGTGGCGTCCCACGTTGCCGAACTGCACCTGGAAGCCTTCGGGAGCCTGTGGGTCGTACGTGATCGTGCGGCGCTCGTATATCTGGATCAAAACGTTGTGTGTTTCGCCCCCCACCTTGACGCTCGACCAGTAGGCTTCGCTGATGGGGTAGCCTGCTATGTAGATCCAATCCCACGACTGCGTCTTGAACCAGTTGAGGAACACGTCAGGGATATTGTGCCCCGTCTCCGGAACGAAGGCCGCATTCTTGACGGTTGCGCCCAGGTCGGCGTTCTGCCCCAGTTCGCCCGTACTAGTGAGGGTGGCGCTCATGGGCTGACCTGTCAGGTCTTGCGCCTTACCTGCGTCCGTGCCCGCGCCGAGCTTGTTGAACGTGACGTAGGTGGGAGCATTCGCATCACCCATATCGCCCGCCACAGGCACATCAGGAGATACCCGCGACTGCATCTGCGTCGCCCCGATAGCAACCTGCCCCGTCACCAGTTCGCGGGCCAGCGTGCCTGGCACCACCAGAAAGCGTGTGGGCTGGGGCGGGTTGGGGTCGGGCAGATCCATGCGCCCCTTGTCAAAATAGATCACCTCTTGCTGGCCGCCGGGACTCTCGGCGAAGGGTTCGGTGGCCGAATAGATAGCGGTTGGCCCCCACAGGTAGGGACGCACGACCTGTCCGGTCGCCACCGGCTGATCGGGTACGCGCCACTGGAACCAGAAGCCCGAGTCGGGCAGGTCGAGGCGCGGCTTGGGCTGCCAGTTGGCGTTGAAGCCGTCCAGCATCTTCGCGCCGCCCGAGCCGTCCGTATTGACCAGCCAGGACTCGTGTGTGTAGAGCAGTGAGCCATCATTCTCGCGCGTGGTGCGCGACACACGCAGAAGCATCGTGGCGGGGTTTGCCGAGAAGTTGGGCGGCCCATAATCGCTTACCTCGCCGCGATAAGCGGTCGAGTGGGGAGCCGAGAGGATGACTTTGCCGTTATGCCCGTCGAAGTCGGCCAGGAACAGGCGCTGTCCATCCGTGCCGTCGCTGTTGATCGCGTAGGCCACCTTCTTGATGCCCGCCGCCCATGACACTCCCGGGCGCGCTATGCCGTTGATACGCTGCTTGACGGATTTGGCTATGGACACAAAGTCGCCCGTCGTGAGGTCCAGTATGCCGTAGTCCACGCCGTCGGTGACCGCCAGGTGATTGCCGTCGGGCGCCCACCCACCTGCCACCACGAACCAGTCTTTGCTGGGACCGGGCAAAGCCTCGATGCCCACGGGCGCGCCCACACCATCCGCCACATGAAAGATGCGCCCAGGCCATCCCGCCGCTATGCGCGTGCCGTCTGGCGACCATGCGATCGCGGCGGCACCGGGAGGCAGAGAGGGGATGTTGTCGCCGCCAGGCACAACCCACGGTTCGCCGCCACCTGCCGGAATGATAGTCAGGTTGCCGCGCGCTACCGGCTCGGCATAACCCGAATCGTCGATGTAGGCAAGGAAGTGACCGTCGGGCGACCAGAAAGCGGGCGAACCGGCGTGCGAGGTCAGCAGGGTGAGGTCGCTGCCGTCCGGGTTGACTGTGTAAACCTGCGTGCGTTCCGTGGTGACGGCCAGCTTTTTGCCGTCGGGTGACCAGGTGGCGAACCATACCTTCATGTCGTGCGTAACCTGGACTTTGTCCGTGCCGTCGGCCCTCATCACATACAGGTCACGCGCACGAGCAGGCAAAGAATCGTCCACGTAAGACAGGAAGCCCGCAGGGGCAGGAACCGTGGTTGGTGGAGCAGTGGGTGCGGCAGGGTCAGGAGTGGCGGCAGGCGGCGTTTGTGCGCTCGAGCGTCCGGGTGAGGCTAAGAGAACAAATAATAGGGAGAACGAAAGGAAGAATAGCGCAAATCGTGTAGAGAATCTCGACAGGAAGCCACGAAGCATATTGCAACTCCTTTAGAGGTAGTTTTGGGCGACAATAGGGCATTATAACACAGATTTCGGGCTATTTTGACCAAACCCCTTGACAAATCGGCCAAAATAGTTTATACATATACTATAAGGTTTATATGTGAACTAATTTGAAAGGGAAAGCACGAAAGGCGGGCCACAGGTAAAGCGAGGCGAATATGAGACTAAGAGACACAAGAGTAGTGGCATGGTTACAAATGATGCGTGTCAGTGACAAGATGGAACGGCTGTCCAATGAGCACATCCGCTGTCTGGGCATGACGGGCGCACAGTTCGACGTGCTGGCCCAACTCAGCACACACGAAGGCATCAGCCAGCAGGCTCTCTCTGAGAAACTATTCGTCACCAAGGGCAACGTATGCGGCCTCATCGGGCGCATGGAACAGCGTGACCTGGTGAAGAGACGGCCTGACCCCAACGACAAGCGCGCCAACCTCCTTTTCTTGACCGAAAAGGGCCGGGCGCTGGCCGAGAGGGTGATGCCCGAACAGGAACGCTTTGTCGCAGAGCAAATGAACGCCTTGAGCGAACAAGAGCAAACAACTTTACGCAGCCTGCTCAGACAACTCGACAGATCTTTACCTGACAACCCGCTCACGCCGACCCTATAGATTAATCACACATATAAATCGCTGACCTACGTCCTCTCACCAAAAATATACGACAGGAGAAAATATAAAAATGGCTACAACATATTCAACAACAGGCACGGAACAGACACTAGATAAGGCCACATGGGCGATTGACGCAGCGCATACAAGCGTGCAGTTCGCGGCCAAGCACATGATGATTACAACCGTGCGCGGTCACTTTGGCGAAGTAACAGGCTCGATCCAACTCGATGGCAAGGACTTCACCAAATCCGACATCAACGTCAAGATCGACCTGGCGGGGCTGACAACCCGTGACGAGAAGCGCGACGCGCACCTCCGCTCAGGAGACTTCTTCGACACAGAGACCTACCCCACAGCCACCTTCAACAGCAAGCACATCGAGAAGACAGGCGACGACTCCTACAAGGTCGTGGGCGACTTGACGGTCCGAGACGTTACCAAGGAAGTCACGCTTGATGCCGACTTCGAGGGCTACAACACAACCCCCTGGGGTTCGCAGGTGCTCGCCTTTACCGCCAACACCAAGATCAATCGCAAGGACTTCAACCTCAACTGGAATGTCGCGCTTGAAGCGGGTGGCGTACTGGTCGGCGACAACATCAAAGTCGAAATAGACGTCGAAGCAATTAAGCAGTAAGATTCCAACAGAACTGAACGAGAAGTGAGAAACGGGCACCCCTCGTTTCTCACTTTGCGTATATAGATAAGCAAACTACATAGGGATACAGGTGCGAATATGGATAACAGAATACTCGGCATACACCACATAACGGCGATAGCAAGCGACCCCCAGCGCAATGTGGACTTCTACGTGGGCACTCTGGGCCTCAGGATGGTGAAGGTCACCGTCAACTTCGACGACCCGGGCACATACCACTTCTATTACGGCGATGAGATGGGTAGCTCCGGCACGATCCTGACTTTCTTCCCTTGGCCGGGTGCGTTACGTGGGCGCAGGGGCACAGGGCAGGCCACGGCTGTCGCATTCTCGGTGCCGCAAGGCTCACTCGACTTCTGGCTGGCACGCCTTACTGCTGCAGAGGTCAAGGTGGACGCGCCCCAGGAGCGTTTTGGAGATACCGTACTGACCACCTACGATCCAGACGGAATGCCTGTAGAGCTTGTGGCTCACGCAGACGCGGAAGCGCGCCCCGGCTGGCCTGATGGCCCGGTACCGGTGCAGTATGCCATCAGGGGCTTCCACAGCGTGACCCTGGCCGAGAGCGATCCGCTGCCGACCGTCATGCTCATGGAGAATGTGCTGGGTTTCGAGGCTGTGGCGGAGGAAGTCAACCGGGTACGCTACCAGATCGGCGATGGCGGAGCAGGAACCTATGCGGATATACTGCACCTGCCCGGCACCGCGCCCGGCGTGGTGTTAGCTGGTACAATCCACCATGTCGCTTATCGCACGCCTAACGACGACGAGCAGGAAAGCTGGCGCGAGCTACTCCACAGGGTGGGAGCTCACGTCACGCCCGTTCGCGACCGCCAGTACTTCCGCTCGATCTACTTCCGCGAGCCGGGTGGTATCCTGTTCGAGATAGCCACCGACACGCCGGGCATGACTTACGACGAAACGCTTGAAAACTTGGGGTCCGACCTCAAACTACCGCCCGAGTACGAAGGCTTGCGCGCCGATCTAGAGCGCAAGCTGCCTACCATCAACATCCCCGGGGTGGCAACGATCCCGAAGGGCGTGAGGGTGTAAGACGACAACGTGATACGTGATGTACGAATAGGACGACTTACGATCTACCCTGATTGGTAGTAGGTTATTACCCGAGAGCGGAACCCCGAAAGGGGTGAAACAGGTGTAGCCCAGGGTGTCAACCCTGGGATCAAATGCATAAAGAAGAGCAAGCCCCGTAGGGGCGGCACAAGACAGTCGTAAGTACGGTTGTGTCGCCCCTACGGGGCTTATGAATGGTGAAGGCGATCCACAGGGCTTACGCCCTGGGCTACACCTGTTTCACCCCCCTACGGGGTTCTGCTCTTCTATGGTGGCCTACTGGCAATCACGGTATCACGTATGACGTATGACGTATGACGTATGACTCGTAAGTCGTCCTATTCGTACATCACGATCAACTCGGCAGCGGGTTTATGGGGCCTGCGGAGTGGGTCTACTGCGCCCCAACCCATCTGGATCAGCGCATGAGGAATAAGCCCCTCGCCGAGGCCAAGCGCATCGGCCACCACCTCGGAACAAAAGAGGGGCGCACACATCCACCCCGTATCGAGGCCCAGGCTATACGCGCTCAAGAGCAGGTTCTGGATCGCGGCCCCGAGACTCTGCACCGCCATAGTGACCTCGGCCTCCTGTCGCTTTTGGTCGGGGTAAACCTGTGAGTCAGCCAGGTAGAGGCAGGGGATGATCAGCACAGGCGTATTTACTATGCGGGCATGCGAAGCGCGTGCCCGGGCCTCTGTGGCCTCGCGGTCGCCTCCGTCCATAGCAAGATTGCGCCGCCACTCAGCCGACATGGCCTCCGACAACCGCGCCTTTAGCTCAGGCCGGGTAATCACCACGAACCGCCAGGGCTGAGCGCCGTGAGGGGAGGGCGCCCAGCGCGCAGCCTCTATCGTGGCCTCTACAAGCTCACGCGGGACGGGTGCAGGCCTGAAGCGGCGCACGACGTGCCGCCCCCGCACCAGCGCAGCGAAATCGAGGCCTGCCCTGTCCTCCTCACCCTTTGGTTCACTATTAGGTACTGCTTGCCAGCGGTGCACTGACGTAGGAGTAATCACGATCACAGGCTCGCGTTCGATGGGCATATCAATGTACTGGGGGTATTTGTCGCGCAAAAGCGGAATAGCCACCGTGTGATGCTCGCTCCCAGTCTCGGCGAGCGCAGCAGTGCCGTTTACCTGCACGTAGCTCAGACGGCTCCAGTCGTCGCTATAGGTGTCCACCAGAAAGGACACATAAGGATTGGCGAGGATGTTGCGCACGCGCTTGAGGCGCGCAGGCGGCACACTCTTGGGCTTGGCGTCCAGAGCGATATAGATAACCCCGCCCGATTCCGCGAAACACACAGGCACGACATAGGGCCGCCCCGCAGCATCAGCCGTAGCAAGTCGAGCCACGCGCGCGTCGAGTCTTAGATCGTAGATCTTAGATCGTAAGTCATGCGTCATACGTCATACGTCATGCGTCGCTTGTTGCCCCTGTTTAGAAACTGTCTGAAAAGGGTCAATATCGAAGAAACGGACCTACTCTGCTTTGTCATTCTGAGCGAAGAATCTGATCCCTCGCTATTGTGCCATTTTGAGCATAAATTATATAGAAGCACGAACCTTATATTTGTCCACGAGATTCTTCGCTTCGCTCAGAATGACAATATCAACTGGGTTCGTCTCCTTCTTCCTACTTTTCAGACAGCTTCTTAGTAGTGGTCGCTTTCGTCGTCTACTATCGGGGCGGGTTGGGGCCACTTGAGATTGGGGATCACTTCTTTACCGTAGGCTTTTATGAACTCTACCTGGTTTTGCCCCACGTTGTGGATATAGAACTCGGTGAATCCGACGTCTATAAAGTGCTGTATGTGGGCGCGGTGCACATCGAGGTCTGCCGACATCAGCACGCGACCCTTGAAGTTGTCGGGGTGTACCAGCCGTTGCATGGCTTCGAAGTCCTCCGGGTTGCGAATGTCGGCCTTGGGGAAGTTCATGCCGCCGTTTGGCCATTCTTTCACTGCTTGCTCAATCGCGGCTTCGTCGGTGTTCGCCCACGATACGTGCACCTGTAGTATGCGCGGCATCGTAGTGGGATCTTTGCCTGCATCGAGCGCGCCCTTCTCGAACCTGCTCAACAGTAGCCTAAGCTTGTCGTCTGCTGCGCCCACTGTGATTATGCCGTCGCAGGTTTTGCCTGTGCGCTCGGCGTTGACCGGACCGGAGGTCGCCACGTAGATGGGTGGCGGCGTAGCGGGCATCGTGTACAAACGGGCGCTTTCAAGCGTGAAATGGGTACCTTTGTGCTTTACGACCTTGCCCGTGAATAGCTTGCGAATGACCTCGATGCCTTCGGCAAGTGTATCCAGGCGAGTGACCGCTTCGGGCCAGTACTTGCCTACCACATGCTCATTGAGGGCCTCGCCTGCTCCCAGCCCCAGGTAGAACCTGCCGGGGAACATCGATTCGAGCGTGGCGGCGGCTTGCGCCAGTATCGCAGGGTGGTAGCGCCAGCCAGGGGGCGTGACTCCCGTGCCGAACCGCAACTTGGTCGCCACCCCCAGTGCGCCCATCAGACTCCAAGCGAACGGACTTTGCCCCTGCGACGGCACCCAGGGGTGGAAGTGGTCGGACACCATAAGCGAGCCCCAGCCGTTGTCCTCCGCCGCCTTCGAGTAATCAATCAGGTCGTTGGGCGAGAACTGCTCGCACATTACGGCATATCCGATTGTTCCCATCTTATTGCCCTCCTATTCCGACGACGGACGACGGACGACCGACGACGTTTGTTGGTACTGCTGTCGTCGGTCGTCCGTCCTCCGTCGTCACCGAAACATATCGCGTGCGGTG
>DATINP010000162.1:0-13589 GCA_035474135.1 Chloroflexia bacterium
GGCTTCGCCGGTTGCGTGTATTCGTCGAAGCTCGGCTTTATTGGACCAGGTCAATTCGACTTCAACGTCTCGGTATTCGTGCTTTGCATGATCATCTTGGGCGGTATAGGTACGATTCGAGGCGTTATCCTTGGCGCTGTAGTACTCTATATGCTCCAGAGCTACGTCCTCACCCGTCTCCCCGGATGGATACACGATTTCGGAATTAGTTCCAATATCGGCTTCCTGCGCGACACTGATTTTTCCGGCATCAAGTTCCTGATTTATGGGGTTGCATTGGTGGGCATGATGCTTATACGACCGGAAGGTCTGCTACCCAGTGAGCGTCAAAAGGCGGAATTGCACCCAGAGAGTGAGGAAATCGCTCGGCGGGAAAGCAATGTCGAACTCTATGACGAAACAGTCCTCGATCGTCAGGACCCGTCTACCAGGGGAGGCCAGGAAGGATAATACGAATGCAAACCAATCCACAACCCGCCAATATTACAAATACATCCCGCCCTCCTGCTGCAGTAACCACACTGAATGACACTGGGAACGAAAGCCCCACGCTCTTAAGGTCTGTCGCGGTGACCAAGCAGTTTGGCGGCCTGGTCGCGGTTAACAAGATCGATTTTACGATCCCCCGCGGCTCTATTGTCAGTCTCATCGGCCCTAACGGTGCCGGCAAGACGACCTTCTTCAACACAATAACAGGTCTATACAAGCCAACGAGTGGCCATCTCTACTTCGATGGACGAGACATTACCGGGCGCTCTCCGTCGACGATAACAACATTTGGTATTGCGCGTACTTTCCAGAATATTCGCCTTTTTGCCAACATGACCTCGCTCGAAAATGTGTTGGTTGGACAGCACAGCCGCATGAAGGCGGGTCTTTTTGGGAGCGTGATGCGCTCGCCTGCCGTTCAGGAGGAGGAGCGCAAGGCCAATGAAAAGGCCATGGCCCTTTTGAAGTTGGTCGGCCTCGACGACCAGGCACAAGAGGCTGCGAAGAACCTGCCGTACGGAGATCAGCGGCGCCTTGAAATTGCCCGCGCGCTCGGCAGTGATCCGAAGTTGCTCCTCCTAGATGAACCCACGGCCGGCATGAACCCCAACGAAACCCGCGAGCTCATCGCATTTATCCGTGAGCTTACCAAGAACCTGAACCTTACGGTCCTTCTTATCGAGCATGACATGAAGGTCGTCATGGGTTTATCGGAGCGCATCACTGTTCTTGACCACGGCGAGAAGATCGCCGAGGGAGTACCCGAAGAGGTTCGGGCAAACCCGTTAGTAATCGAAGCATACCTGGGCAAAGGCGCCGGACACGCTTAGGATTCCCTTACCAGGGATGGCGACTTGTAGACACGGCTACTCAACGTGAGCAGCGAGACCCTTACCCATAGGAACTAACCATATGGCACTATTAGAAGTTGACGGCATTGAAACCTATTACGGCAACATACGCGCTCTGAAGGGCGTTTCGCTTACGGTTGACGAAGGAGAAGTGGTTACACTGATCGGAAGCAACGGTGCGGGCAAGACCACGACCCTGCGGAGCATTTCCGCAATCGTCCGGCCCAAGCGCGGACAGGTACGCTTCTCAGGCAAGCGTATTGATAACGGACCGTCAGAAAACATGGTCCGACTGGGAATAGCTCACTCTCCGGAAGGAAGGCGGATATTTAGCCGCATGACCGTCCAGGAGAACCTTGAGATGGGCGCTTTCTCACGAAACGATAGGGCTGGCATTTCTCAAGACATGGACCGAATGCTTAATATATTCCCCCGCCTACGTGAACGACTCGGCCAGAAAGGCGGTACCCTTTCGGGCGGCGAACAGCAAATGCTTGCGATCGGACGAGCGCTAATGTCCAAACCCAAGTTGTTGCTACTGGACGAACCCTCGATGGGGCTATCCCCAATCCTGGTAGAAACGATTTTCGGCATCATCCGTGATATCAACAAGGAAAATGGCACAACAATCCTACTCGTTGAGCAGAACGCCCTGCAGGCTTTACAGGTCGCGCATCGAGGCTATGTCATCGAAACAGGAAGTATTGTCCTCGAAGATACCGGCGCGAATCTCCTCAAGAGCGAAGCGGTGCGCAAGGCGTATCTCGGAGAAGACTAGCGGTCCCCTACCTTTGTCCCAAACATCGTCAAAATCGATATTCGCGCTAACGGCCCTGGTGCTTGCACTGGGGCTGTTTGGCTGTGACCGTGCCAGCGTCCCGTCGCCAGCACCCGCTGGCACCATGCGGATAGTTTCTTCTCTTCCGCACAAGGGTTATGCCGCTGTGCAGTCTAAGGTCATAGATCAGGCCATCGACCTTGCAGTTGAGCAACGGTCGGCAACCGCAGGAGTCTGGCGCGTCGAACACCTCGCCCTGGATGACAGCGACGACGAAACCGGCGACTGGTCGCCCACCAAAGAGGCGGCCAATGCCCAGCAAGCGGTGAGCGACTCAAGTGTCGTAGCATATATTGGTCCGTATAACTCCGGCGCTACGATGGTGTCCCTGCCGATTACGAGCCGGGCGGGCCTTTTGCAGGCAAGCCCCTCTGCTACCTGGCCTGGGCTTACCCAAGTCGGCTGGAACGACGGCGAGCCCTCGATGTACTTTCCTACCGGCCAACGCAACTTCGTGCGAATGGTGCCGCCCGATAGTGTACAGGCCGATGCCGCTGTGCATTGGGCGCTTGCAACAAATGCAACGCACATTGCGGTCCTGACAGATGGAAGTTCATATAGCATCGGTCTTGCCCAACGATTCGAGAGCGCGGCTAGGGGTCACGCCGAGTTGGCAGGCGACAGGATAGAGATTAGTCCCCCTGCCCTTGGTCGGCTACGGAGCGAACTTGCAAGTTACAACGCGCTATTCTACGGCCCTAGCACCGTTCAGAACGCAGTGTCCGTGGCCAAGGAGCTCGAGGGAACAAACATCACGATTTTTGCTACGGACACCGCTCTCGATCCGCAGCTTGCGGCTAACGCTCAGGACGCGCAAAACTGGCACATACTCTCCAACAACGTGGATCTGGGAGTTGACGCGGCAGCGCAGGAGTTCGCTCGAGACTTTGAAGCAAAATACGGCGCTGCTCCAAGTCATTTGGCAGCTAACGCATATGACCTTACGAACCTGGTGCTCGACGGTGTGACAACCTCAGGCGACGACCGAGCGGCGATTACCAAAGCCGTGTTGGCAACCGCCGGCTACCAGGGAGCAAGTGGAACTGTGTCCTTCGATGCAGAGACCGGCGACCGTACCGAGTGGCGCGTGAGTGCTTACCGCCTTCTAGACGGCGCTTTCAAGCTCGTGGAGACGTTCGCTGGCCCCCTATCACCTTGAATTCAGGTCAACATGAGTCGTTTTCCTGTGCGTCCAGGCGCGAGTGCAATCCTGCTATCATAGCGCGGAGGTCCTCGACGTTGCTAACATGCGCATCATCTAGCCGGGCGCGCAGGTCACCGTCCATATTCGGGGCAAGGAGATTCCCCTCCACGCCTGCGTCTTCAAGGTCTTCGAGCAAAGTTTCCAACTTTTCAAGTTCCAGAAACTCATCGTAAGGGCTTTTGTCGTCCATTTCGGAACTCCTATTCCAGTCCAAAAAAGGCTGATGCGAAAACGGCGACAATTGCCACCGCCCCTACCACACCGAACTCCAACATCATCCTCCGGTTAAGCGATCGGTCCACATAGTGTGACATTAGGCCGAAAATAACGTAGAATGCCACCAACAAGAAGGCCCCGCCCACCAGAGTTGTCAGCGCCGCCCAATAGTTTAGACCCCACATGAGTTCCCCTACAAGAACGGCGGATACACCGGATAGTAGGGCAATGGTCGAGCGCCTGCCTGCAACCGGTTGTTTAAGTGCCTTGTGCCAAGCAGCATCCCTTGAAAGCAACTCGAATATCAGAAGGAAAGTAACGATACCTGCACTTGTGGATGAGTAAAGGGAGCGCAGCTTCAACGCGTAGATCGTACTGAACAGGAGAAATGCGCAAATGTGTGCCGCAACATTTAGAACCGTTTGCGCAAGTCCAAAGTAGGTGTCTGAGGTGTTCAGGGCATGGGACTGTGCCCAGTAAAGGCTGCCAAGTGTCAACGCAGCAAGCACCAGGACCGCCACCTGTGACACGCCACCCTCGAACAGCTGGACGAACAGAACAAAGCCCACTGTAGTCAGGCCAGGTAACACGGTTTCCAGAGGCACTGGCAGGAACCAGAGATACGTGGCAGGCAGGGAGCCTTCGGACGTGCCGGCGGCCCGCACTCCCTGTGTGATCCAGAGCGCGCCGGTAGCGGCTATCAGGAACAGAGCCACTGTCATTATCCACAATGAAACGGTATTCGACCCTGCCCCATTCGTGTTTGCTCCACCGCCGGTCACCGCCAGCATCAGTGCAAGGCCTACGACGAGCACCGCGGTCAATATGAAGACTCGCTCTGTTCGGTTACCCATGCCCGTTCCCGTTCAGCCCGAGCACACGAGCAATATCTGCTGCGCCAATGGGGCCTGCGCGCAAAATGACGGGTGAAGCGCCAGTGCAGTCTACCACCGTCGAGGGCACTCCACCATGCACGGGTCCACCGTCCACGGTTAATGCCACCGATCTCCCCAAGTACGCTGATGCCTGATTGGCATCCAATGCATCCGGTTCTCCGGAAATGTTTGCGCTGGTAGCAGCAATCGCGCCGCCGCATCGCTCTATGAAGTTGCGCAGGTCGGTGTGGTCGGGCACCCGTACCGCGATGGTGGTCGGGCTACCCAACTCATCGGGCAGATTAGCGGCCTTGGCGACAACGATTGTCAAAGCACCCGGCCAGAACGCCCGACCAAGGAGATGAACCTGCTCGTTCGTAACTCGGCTTACCTTATCCATTACCGACATATCGGACAACAGGAGCGGCAGCGCCTTCAGGTGAGAACGCGCCTTCGCTCTGTACACATTCTCAATTGCTAGAACATTGTACGGATCGCAGCCGACGCCATAGACAGTGTCAGTCGGGAACGCTACGAGGTCGCCTTTTAGGATGGCCTTGGCGGCCTTTACCCACGAATGCATGTTTGCTTGCTCGATCATGAATGGCCCTAATGCCGGCGAGCCAACAGGAATGATGCCCACTGGCGCAATAAGCCCTTTGACTCACTATCGGGTATCTCCTCCAGGATCTTGAGCGCTTGGCTGATGTATGAATTAGCCAATGTTTCCACGTGTTCACGAGCGCCACTCTCCAGGATTATGTCAACAGCGGCCCCTATTTCAGCGCTGCTCGCCTTCTGCGCGCCCAACACGGACAACAACTTTGTGCGCTTCGCTTCGTCGAGAGACGCGAGCGCATAGTAAACGAGTAGAGTGCGCTTGCCTTCGCGGATGTCCGAGCCAACCGGCTTACCAAGCGTGGCTTCATGTGCGGTCAGCCCGAGCAGGTCGTCCTGCAGTTGGAATGCGGTTCCGCACAGCGCTGCAAAACGCCCCAAACGCTCGGCATAGCCGTTTCGATCTTCGCGGTCGCCAAGGCCGATCATCGCGCCCGCCCATGCCGCATACTCCAGTAAGGCCGCCGTCTTGCCGGACAGCATTCGCAGTATATCGTCTTCTGTCAGGCTCTCGACCGGGCTAAGCGAGAACTGCACGTCCAACATCTCGCCTTCCAGCAGTCGTGGCGTCAGTGACGATGACATCCGGTTGATCAGTTTCAATACTAGCTCCGCAGCCACGCCGCGGTTCGCCAGGTCGCAAAGGAGTGCGTAGCCCCAACTCTGTTGTAGGTCACCCGCCAGGATTGCAACCGACAGGCCGTAATGATCCGCTTCAGTCTTGGTCAGGCTGTAACGTTCGAGCCCCTGCTGAGCATAGCTGCTGTGCACTGTAGGGCTTCCACGGCGGAGCAAGTCGCGATCAATAATGTCGTCGTGCACCAGCGTCCAGATCTGGAATATCTCGACCGCCGCTGCAGCAGGAAGGGCCTGTACTTCATCGCCGCCAACTGCCCCCGCGCACAGCATGAGCAGAGCCGGGCGCAATCCTTTGCCCCTATTGCGAACATAGCTGAATAAGGCGTCGTGGATGTCAGCGGGCTTAAAGTCCACCGCCCCAGGCCAGGAGTCGAGATATTCATAGACAAGGTCGCGGCGGCGCTTCAGTTCGATAATGAACCGCGCTTCGTCAGCTAAACCTATATCTCTGGCGAGTCCACCGGTCTGCATCATTACTCCCTGCGTGTCGCTTCTGATCTGACTACAGGTTTTCCCGTAGGCTATCAGCTGCCGCCCTGTCCATACCTGGCACTGAGAGCAAATCTTGGAGGCTGGCTTCCTTTATCGCCTTCACCGACCCAAAATGCTTCATTAGCGCCTTCTTGCGTACCGGCCCAATATGCGGCACACTATCCAGCTTGCTTTTTATGCCTCGTTTTGCCCCAAGCTTTTTGTTGTAAGTGTTAGAAAAGCGGTGAGCTTCGTCGCGAACTCTCTGGAGCAATTTCAGCGCTTCCGACCTGAACTCCAGAACTACAGGCTCGGATCGCCCTGGAAGGAAAATCTCCTCGTCCTTCTTGGCAAGGGATATCATTGGGATGTCCAGAAGTCCGAGCGCTCCCATGACATCCTGCGCGCGCGACAGCTGGCCTTTGCCCCCATCGATAACGACCAGGTCCGGTAGCACAGCCCAGCCGCCTTCCATGGCCCCCTGGTCCGAAGTGCCGTCCTGATCGAGTCGTTCGGATTTTGCCGCTAGCTCACCGACCGTATCGCCAAGCTCCGCCTCATTCCAGCTCGACTCCTCACGTTCGCGCGCCTCTGCTTCAAACTCGGCGCCGGGCGCCCCGTGGTCGCGCACGCCCATGTGCGCCAGGGCCAGTGCTCGATCCCGCTCGGCTGAAGATCGTTCGGCTGCGGCTCGTTTGAAGCGGCGGGTTAGCATTTCTTGCATTGATGCGTAATCGTTGTTCGATACGCCTTTGATACCGAATCGTCGGTATTCTTTCTTCGCGGGCACACCCTGCTCGAAGACAACCATCGCGCCCGCCACGTCTGTGCCCTGCAAGTGGGCCACGTCATAACATTCTATCCTTCGGGGCCAGACGGGCAGCTTTAGCACTTCCTGCAGGACGGTGAGCGCGGCAGTGGACTTCTGCTCATCACTCAAGTAGCGTAATCTGAATTGCTCCAGAGTTTCCGCAGCGTTGCGTGCTGCCATGTCGACCAGGTCCAGTTTCTCGCCCTTCCTGGGTACGCTGATGGTAACCTTCTTGCCTTTCTTCTGTCGCAGCCACGATTGGATAATGTCAGCATCGGTTACATCGTGCTGGAGCAGGATCTTGGGGGGCACATACGACACATCTTCGTAGAATTGGCCAAGGAAACCGCCAAGTATTTCGTCCGGATCAGAATCTTTGGTACCTTCCAGCATGAAATGTTCGCGACCTAACAGTTTGCCATCGCGAATGAAAAATACTTGCACACACGCTTCGCCATCGCGTTGGGCAAATGCAATCACATCCTCGTCGGTGTTTGCGGTGCTAAAGACTCGCTTTTGCTCGGCGACACTTTCGAGCCGCCGGATTCGATCCCTGAAGACCGCGGCTCGCTCGTACTCAAGACTATCCGAGGCGGTCTCCATGCCTGTACGCAACTGTTGAAGTATTGTGTCCTGCTTGCCGTCCAGGAACAGGACCACCTGCTTGATGGCTTCATCATAGCTGGCTTTATCGCCCAACCCGGCGCACGGGCCGAGGCACCTGTGCAAGAAGTATTGCATACAAGGCCGGCTGTCCTTGCCGGTGATCTCTTTGTCGCAAGTGCGAAAGGGGAACAACTTGTCCAGCAGCTCGATCGTTTCGTAAACGGTGGTCATGCCGGGATAGGGGCCATAATAACCGGCACCGTCCTTGAGAACAGTGCGTGTGGGCACGACGCGCGGCCATTCTTCCTGCAAGGTGACCTTGATGTAGGGATAGGTCTTGTCGTCCTTGAGGCGAATATTATAGCGCGGCTTGTGCTTCTTGATAAGCTGGTTTTCCAGCACAAGCGCTTCCAGTTCAGTATCAGTGAGAATGTACTCGAAATCGTACACGTTTTCGACCATGCGCCACACCTTGGGCACCTGACCGCGCAATGACCGGAAATAGGTGCGCACACGGTTGCGCAGCGAGATCGCCTTACCGATATAAATAATTTCACCGGAGCGATTACGCATGATGTATACGCCGGGCGTCTGAGGCAATGCGGCCAGCCGTTCGGTAAAACCGGGTGCTCGCTCAGGCTGTGGAGTGTAATTGTTAGTTGGCATCTTGAACGCTCGTTCTTATTATGACCATTGTAACAAACGGGGCCAATATAGACAATTTCCTGGCTCAGAAACGCTATACTCGGCGCGGCCTGCCCGCAAACAGCATTGCGAGGCCCGGCAGCAATAATCCAAGCACCACACACGACGATACCAGAAGTCCGCTTCCAAGGAAACTGGCCGGGTCGTCCGACTGCGGGTCGAGAGCGAATGCCATCGCCAGGAGCAAGGGACAAATGGCAAACACAATCGCACTTAGGCTCATCACAAGTCCAACCCAGAAAGCCCAGGTGGCAGGGCGGCTCGGAGTCAGGGCGATTACGATGCTCGGCGCCACCGCGACTCCGGCGGCAGGACCTGACTGGCCGCCCACAGGCGTTGCCCAGGTAGGCACACTGCCCGGCATGGCATACGGTACCGGCGCTTGTCCTTGCTCGCCTGCCTTGTTCGCTGGGGCTACGGTAAGGCCGCACGTTGGACACGTGACCGCGCCCCGTGCAAGCGCGTTGCCACAGCGTGGGCAAGTCTCGTTTTGTACAGTTTCGTCAATCCTCATAACTCCATCGATTATATCAGTTGCGCTGGCATGAGTATAGCTGGTTCGCCCGCGTCACGGTCAGTGATGATCGGCGACCAGTAGTGTAAAATGGGCTGGTACCTTAATTCGATTGACACTGGAGGAACATGTTGGACGAAACACTTGACACAAGCACAGAAACCACAATAGACACGTTTGAACAGGTCGATATACGTGTCGGTCAGGTTATCGCGTGTGAGGCGTTCCCGGAAGCTCGAAAGCCCGCATTCAAGCTCACAGTTGACTTCGGCCCGCTTGGAATCAAACGGTCGAGCGCGCAGTTGACCACCTACTACACTCCTGACGTATTACTGGGCAAGCTGGTGCTGGCCGTAGTCAATTTTCCGCCGCGTAAGATAGCAGGCTTCAAGTCAGAGGTGCTTGTGCTCGGAGTGCCAGGTGAGGGCATTGTCCGCGAAGGTAGCGTCGTGCTCCTGCAGCCGGAACGGTCCGTAGCTCTCGGAGCGCGCGTATTCTAGGCCCACTTCTTGCATCCCGAAGGATTGTGTAAAATATAGTACAACGACCAAGGAATTTTAGTGCATCATTAGGAGGAACCACCAATGGCAAAAGAAGAAACACGACCGCTAGTACTTAATAACGCAAGTGAAACCCAGATCGAGGAATTAGAGCGACACTATGCGGACGAAAATAAGCACGAATGGGAAGTGCTAACCGATAGCTACGGTTGGTCGAAGGATGAGTCCCAGGCAGTATGGGAATGGTTCGGCGTCGACCCAGAAAAGAAACGCTAGCCACAAATCCCGCTCGAATTGCTAAGCTGAACCTCCAAAGGTTCGGCTTTTCTCTTCTAGAAACACGCCAACTCTTTAATCTAATTCTAATAAATGTCTAAGCCTCCTTTAACCTGGCGGCGCGATAATGAACATATCACGGGAGCGCACGAACCAGTAAGGGCACTGGTAGCGAAAAATAGAAATAGGGAATGGGACCTAGCCGCGGTCGTCGTAATGTGTGCTCTCGTAGATCTGAAACCAATAGGGCCTCCCTCACGTTGGGCTTCCCGAACCTCAAAACTGCCGCGAGGCAGAGACCTAGTTCGGAGACACAAGACCAGCAACTGCGAAAGCTGGGGAGGCCTTCTTAATACACAAATACAAACGGGCCAATTAGAACGATGCATGATACTTGGGAGCCAGGGAAATGATCAGAGCAATTCGAATATTCTTTGCCACACTACTTGTGATAACCTTGTTGACTCTGAGCGGGATCAGCGCAGTGGGCGGCGCGGGCATAGCTTCGTTTTTCCAACCGCACACCGCCGCACTTATGGTGCAGCCCGACCAGGTGGCGACAACGACCGTCAACAATACTGCTACACCTAGCGTCAACACCGCAGCAGACACTCAATCTCCTCCCGCCCAGGCAGGCGTGATTGACGCGCGCACAGCAGTGCGGGCCGCGGGTCCGGCAGTGGTAACCGTTGTGAATCAGCTCGGCACCACAAATAACGGTGGGTTTGGCGGTGGCCAGGCCGCCACAGCGATGGGATCCGGGGTCATAATCGATTCGGCAGGCTTTATCATTACCAATGACCACGTCGTCGAAGGCCAGCAGTCGCTCCAGATCATCTTTTCAGACGGTACAAAGACCGACGGCACGCTTGTTGGCGCGGATCCGTTCTCTGACCTCGCGGTGATCAAAGTAAGCGCCGCTGTTCCTGCCGTCGCCCAGTTTGGGGATAGCGACCAGCTTGAACCCGGTCAGCCCGTTGTGGCAATCGGTTCTGCGCTGGGCGACTTCGCTAACACGGTAACTGCAGGTGTTGTGAGCGCTATCCACCGTGACCTCGACGATAACAGTTCGACGCCGTCCATGAAGGACCTTATTCAGACAGATGCTGCAATCAACCACGGTAACTCGGGCGGGCCTCTCCTTGACCTGACGGGTAAAGTGATCGGCATCAACGTGGCTGTGGTGAGGGGCGACGGCTCGACCGGAACTGATGTTGCAGAAGGTCTTGGTTTCGCCATACCCAGCAACACTGCCCAGCAAATATCGAGCGAAATAATTAGCAAGGGTGTGGTGGAACGTCCCTACATGGGCATATCCTACCAGCCCATTAATCGTCAAATAGCTGCCTACTATAACCTGTCGCGTGACAGCGGCCTTCTGGTGACCGACGTTGCGGCAGGAAGCCCCGCCGCCACCGCGGGCATCCAGCCGGGCACAATAATTACCAACTTCAATGGTACCGACATTACGGGCGACGCATCGCTGCTTGAGTTGCTGCTTACCTACAAGGTGGGTGACACAATACAACTAACGATTGTACAGCCCAACTCGACGGCTGAACAAAATGTAAATATTACGTTGGCCCAAAGGCCACCTGGCCAATAGGGTGCTGTGAAAATGCTTCGACCCCCAAGGGGAAGCTTCTAACTAAGCCAACCTCCCTCCTCGAAACAGGAAGCTCCGCCTATAACGCGGGGCTTCTTGTTTTCCGGCGACCTGGCGGACCAAGACCTATTCTGATGTGCCGCTAAATACCTGCATCAGCGCCCGGCGCATTTCGCCTGGTTTGCGGTCTGCTCGTCAAGAGTGCGGGCAAAGTAGTGCTCGCCGCTGCCATCACATTTGGCTACGAAATAGAGATAGTCATTTCCCGATGGGTGGATTGCGGCATTGATCGCCGCGAGACCAGGATTAGCTATCGGACCCGGTGGAAGAAGTTGATTGTTATAGGTGTTATACGGGTTAGTAAAGCTTGTGTCTGTGATCTGGGGCCACCACGCTCCGGGCTTGCCTAGAGCATATTGCAGGGTTGGGTCTGCGTCCAGGTACATAGGTACGCCGGGTCCGAGCTTACCCGGAATCATTCTGTTCCAGTAGATCTGTGCAATCTCCGGCATCTCTGATTCCACGGCTGCCTCACGTTGCACAATCGAAGCCAGAGTTATTACCTGATAAAGAGTCGCCGGCTGGTCGTCCACCTTTAGTTTGGCGATGTCAGACATGACGCCCGGGATCCCATCCTCACTCAAAGAGCTAAGCCGGTCCTCAAAACCGTTGAGCATTACTGCGATTACTTCGTCGGTGCTATCGCCGCTCGAATCCTGCTTCGCATCGTAGGTGTCAGGGAAGAGAAAACCTTCTAGACCATGATCCGCCGGTATTCCAGCGGCGGACAAGACGTCGCTCCCGGTGATGTAACTGCTCGCACCCGTATGTGTGGTAGTCTGTTGCAGGAAATTGGCCGGGCTGATGATGGCCGACGCCCCCAACTTCTCGGCAATCTCTTCTAACCTCCACCCTTCGATCACCTGAAAGTGGACCGCTGCGATGTCATTCGGAGTAGTCAGCCTTTGGATCACGGTGTCGTAATCTTGCTTGCAATCGAGTACGAACGTACCCGCCTGAAGTTTGGTTTCCGCGTTAAGTAACTTCAGGCGAGCCCGAAAGAAGAAGGCGTTGTCGACTATACCCGCTGACGCCAGAGCATCTGCGACTTCTTGAACAGTCTGGTTCGGTTTGACGACGAACGTCTGCGATCCCTGGCACGCGCTTTGACTTATTGGGTTAACGGAACCCGTTACATTCCATACCCACACGCCAAAAATTATGACCGCGCTGATCATTACGACCGCGATTATTGCCTTTAGAAAACCACCTATTATGCGCAATGTTTCAAATCTCCTATATTCCTAGCCACGAGGAATTGTAGCAGATCAAAGTGGACCTAAGCAAGCAGTTACCCGACAAAGTATAATGGAGCATGTCTTCCGAATCCAAGACAGACCAACCACTAATAGCGATTTTTGGACCGACCGCATCGGGCAAGAGCGCCCTCGCTATGGCAATTTGTGAGGCATTTGGCGGCGAGATTATTAGCGCCGATTCGCGGCAAGTCTATCGCTATATGGATATTGGCACCGATAAGCCATCCAGGGGCGACCAGGCTCGCGTTCCCCACCACATGATCGACATCGTCAACCCCGATCAGAATTTCACGCTCGGCCTCTATCAGGAGCAGGCGTACGCGGTCATAGACGAAGTGCTGGGCCGCGGCAAAGTGCCGGTCCTGGCGGGTGGGACGCCGCTCTACGTGAACGCCGTGCTCGAGGGCTGGACTATTCCGCGCGTGGAACCGGACGCCGCGTACCGGGACGCACTTTTTGCCCAAGCAGACGAGACTGGCTCGGAAGCTCTACACGCGCGGTTACACGAATTGGACGCCGCTGCGGCACGGGCCATCCTCCCCACGAATACGCGACGCATAGTGCGCGCACTGGAGGTTATCAAGCAAACCGGAAAGCCGATAAGCGCCCAGCAGACGAAATCACCGCCGCCCTACCGAATACTTCCAATCTTACTAACCTGTGAACGAGCTGTCCTCTACGGGCGTATCGACAGCCGGGTTGACCAGTATATAGCTCGTGGTCTGGTAGATGAGGTACGCAAGCTAAGCGAGTCGGGGTATGGCTTCGACCTGCCGTCAATGAGCGGCATTGGCTACCGACAGATAGGCGAATACCTGGAAGGCAAAGCCGCGCTGGAGGCCGCCGTTCAGCGCGTGAAGTGGGACACACACGCGTTCGTTCGCCATCAGGCCAACTGGTTCCGCCGCTTCAAAGATGGGCACAGGTTCGACGTAACTTATCAGCCGCCCACCCGCGAGGTCCTTGAGCTTGTAGGTGAGTTCCTCACCGTTGTTCCACCAACAAACGGTGTAGTATAATGGGTGAAATGGCTAACCCAGCCCCAGGAGCG
>DATINP010000163.1:0-47877 GCA_035474135.1 Chloroflexia bacterium
GCGGAACTTCTCGACCGCCTTCATAAGGCCCAGGTTGCCTTCCTGTATCAGGTCCAACAGGCTCATGCCCCGCCCCGCGTATTTCTTGGCGACCGATACCACCAGGCGCAGGTTGGCCTCGACCAGGTGATTACGAGCATCATCGCTATCGGTCATGATCCCTTTCCAGTAATTCTGTAGATGCTCTTCCATACACAGGACAATGCCCGCGAGTTCTTCGTTGTCGGGCCAATCGCCCTCATCGAAGGCTTCCTGCAAGAGCTCAGGTAGCATAGCTGCTGTCAATAGCGTATGTCGGAGAACATCCTGCAAGCGTTCAGGATTACATCCCGCCATGATAGCCAGCTTGCGCACAAGGTCGGGCTCAACTTCGGCGGCGGGCGACAACGACGCCAGGAGGGCGCGGCGCGACTGAGGGGGGCGTTGCCCATGCTGGCTGGTATAGATTTCTTCAAGCATCCGCCAGCGGTTATACAGCGACTCGTATACTTCCAGGCAAATGATTTCCGGTGGAGGCATATAGCCATAATGGTCCTGCAACTCGCTCAAAAAGTTGCCCAGAGCCTCGCCGCGCTCGATACGCTTGGCAAGCGACACTTCATGGTCGGCAGTAAGGAGAGACACGCGCCCTATCTCACGCAGGTACATCCGCACGTGGTCTTCAACGCCAACCCCTTCCATATTGAGCAAGGCTTCGACAGCGTTATCATCATCGTCACTATCTTCCTCAGCGATGTCAGGTACGCTCAGGCCAAGGGGATCATCTGTCAATGAAGCGCCCATGAAGTGACCGGTAAGGCCGACTATAGGGTCAGCCTCGTGCTCCAGGTCAGAAGCGCCTTCAGGGCCTGCTTCATCCACGAAGTCCTCCTGCTCGTGCGTGGGATGCAGAGCCAGGTCTTCAACCGGGAAGAGAGTAATATTGTCCCGCCTGGTGGGGCGCGTCGATGATGCCGGATCCGGCACGTCCATACTATAGATCGATTCCGCTGTCGCCATCTCTACCTCCTCGTAAGAGTTCAGGATCACAGGGCGGTCACCCAGCACATAGCGCTTGCTTCCGACCCTCCAAACCTAATCTCTGCTATCTCTATAAACCGTACTTTGTTTTGGATTGTAGTGCTTGTAGCGGGCGAGCGAGCGTGTCCACAGAGGCAAAAGCTTGCCCAGGGTTTCCGTATCGCCCGATTGTTCGGCTTCTCGGATCATCAGACTGCACTGCTGGTTCCACATAAGGTCGTTGTAGTGGCGCAACCTCTTCAGCCGTGCTTCCAATTCGTAGGGAAGTGCGAAACGGTAAAGTTCCGGTTCGCTGTGAGACATGATGCGCTCGAAATTGGGCAAAAGCACCGGGTCAACTTCCTTCTGCGCTTCTTCGCGTATAGCCTCTGCGTTAGGCGAAGCCTTGTCTGCAGAGGAGGCCGCAGTCAAGATCGCTTCGAATGTAAGCCTGTTTTCGAGGTGCGTAAAATCCTCGGCCAGGGGTGCGCCCGCCATCCACGTGGTCTGAGGATAGCGCAGTATCAGGCTGAGAAGATGCTCCTCGGGTGTGTTCTGAGGCGAGAGGGCGGAATTGGCGGCCTGGCCGGAAGCATTGGGGTCGTCAGATGGCCGCCTGTTGTCGGACATGGGTCGGCGTTGGTTCCGTCCGGCCTGACCACGGTTTCGGCCAACAGCTTCTTGCACGGCGTCTTCAGGCACGCGCAATGTGGATGATATGCGCTGGATATAGTGGGCGCGCTGCACAGGGTCGCCCACCTCACGTATGAACAGGGCGAGTTCCCCCACTGCATCCGATTTGCCCCGCGCGGTGCTCGTGTCGTAGCGAGCGGACACCACGCCTGTTACGTGATCAATCAGCGTCAAAGCCGAATCGCGCAGTTCCTCCCACTGTTTTGCCCCATCTGCTGACAGCAGAAGCTCATCAGGGTCCGTGCCGCGTGGCAATTGCATGATGCGGATTTCCAGGTCCGAACGGTGCTCTACGCCCAACATTCCGCGTTCGCCCCTGATAGGAATTGCTATCTTCTCGGCGTGCTCTTGCAGGACTTCGGAGCCTTTGAGGGCCGCGAGGTCGCCGGCGGTATCGGGGTCGAGGCAGAGGATGATGCGCTTGGCGATCTTCTTGAGCAGTTCGGCATGACCATCGGTGAGCGCGGTGCCGTTCGTGCCGACCACGTTGTGCTGGCCTGCCTGGTGGGCGATCACTACGTCCATGTACCCTTCGACTATCACCACCTGCCCTGAGCGCTGAATGTGAGGGCGCGCCAGGTCAAAGCCATAGAGGATGTTGCTCTTGTCGAAGATGGCTGACTGGGGCGAATTAAGGTACTTGGGGGTGCCGTTACCCAGAGCGCGCCCGCCAAAGCCTACGGGGGTGCCTTTCGCGTCGCGTATGGTGAACACCAGGCGATTGCGGAAGCGGTCGTAGTGCCCGCCCGACTCGCGCTCGGCCACCAGACCCGCATCTATCAACTCTTGCGAGGTGTAGCCTCGTTCGAGAAGGAAGTTGCCAAGTATATCGAACGAGTCGGGCGCGTAGCCTATACCGAAGGTTTCGAGGGTGGCAGGGAGCAGGCCTCGCTTTTCAGCATAAGAGCGGGCAGCAGCGGCGCCCGGGTGGTTGCGAAGTATGTTTGCGTAGAAAGAGGAAGCAGCTGCGCAGGCTTCCTGCAGGCGCTCTCGTGCGCGGTCCTGGGCAACGGCCTGGTCGTTGCGAGGCTTGAGTTCGACACCCGCGCGGCGTGCCAGTTTTTCAAGCGCGCCCCGAAAGTCCAATCCGTCGGTCTTCATGACGAACGTCAGGATGTCGCCACCCTCGCCGCAACCGAAGCAGTGATACGACCCATCCTTGGGATAGACCACAAAGGAGGGTGTCTTCTCACCGTGGAAGGGGCAGAGGCCCTTGAGGTTGCGCCCTGCCCGAGACAGGCGGACGGTTTCGCCCACTACGGTCTCTATATCCAAACGCTGTTTGATTTCGGATATAACGTCGTCTTGCATGTTGGGTTTCGAAGTTCTTGCGCCACCGCACAGGCAAGCACGGAGAACACAAAGCTATTGGAACGTGAGTAAGAGAAGACTATTAAGCTATCCTACATGTACAACGGAAAAGGCCCTGGATACGAGGCATGTGAGCCAAGAAACGCATATCGGTGCGTTTAACTGTGGATAAATATGCGGCCTGATAATCACTTAATATAACTCAATTGCAACAGGTTTATGCCCATATATTGCCCGGTTTATCCACCGCGAGGGCATGGCTGTAAGGGCGAGAACCCTGTTCAAACAGAATGTGGTATGATAATGTGCCAACGCTTTGGAGCAATCTCTATTCAATAGAGGTATGCGGAGAGCGCTTTTCACGTTGTCTGACCTGGTAGAGAGCAAGCAAATCTATGCAGAATCGTACACTGTTGTTATTCGGCTTATTCCTTATATTAGTAGGCATATCTGAAGGTGTGCTTCATAGCGGAGCCGCCAGTACCCCTGGAGCGGGAAGTACGTACTGTCCCACGATCCTGATGTCCGAACCTGTGGGGGCCGTGCCTGTAGCCTTTATTCAGCCTACTGCGACACAGCGAGCGGCGACACCCACAAGCCAGCAATCGCCTCAAGCCGACATGCTATCTACTACAGGCACCACAGTCCCCACCGCCACTTTAGCAAGGGTCATAAATCCGCCAACTGCCACGACGCCCGCAGAACTCCCACCATCCGATACCCAATCAACGCGGCCAGTGCCGCCAGCCACGAACACCGCCATTGTGCCTGCGACTACAGCCCCAACACAGCGACCGCAGGCCGAGCCGGCCGAATCGTCTCCCACCGCCACGGTGGCTCCCACCTCGACGACGGTTGAGGTGGCGACCCAGGGCGCACCAAGCCCGGCGGCTACAAATACCCAAGTTCCGCCCACGCCGACCGAGACAAGTACGAGCACTGACACCCCGACTTATACTCCGACTAATACCCCGACCAACTCACCAACTTATACAGCTACGGACTACCCAACCGAGACAGCATCTTTTACTCCCACCGAAATCTTCTCCAATACGGCAACCGTTCTCCCCACTGATTCCCCGACCAATAGCCCTACTACCATTCCTGTCACCTCCCCGACCAGTAGCCCATCCAGTACACCGACACTTATAACCTCCCAGACTGCTACCCCAACTGCCACGCCTGACCCATTCCCGACGTTCGCACCTCCAGCCAGACATGCCATGAAGGTTTCTATGTCGGGAAATACCACAGGCTGTCCCGCCGCGAACGCAATAACGGATGAAGCGACTATATTTTCGCCGCAAGTAAGGCAGGTGGATATGGTGAGAATATCAGGTGTGACCGGAAGCCCAGCACAACAGCTATCGAACGCGAAGGTGCGCGTTGTGACCACCGCCCCCACTAGCATGGACGTAAACACATCGCTGCCCATTACGGTGTCAATCGAGCCTGCGGAAGGTTCATTCACCTCTATTAAGGACGCCCTCGCCGAATACGGGATAACCTCATTAAGCGTAAGCCTGGCAGGGCCTGGCTTCAGCCTCGCGCCGGCAGCCACCCAGGAATCGCAGTGGCTGAACGAGGAGAAGTTACAATGGACGTGGGTGCTGGCTGCCTCTTCGCCAGGAGTACAGACGCTAAATGTAAGTGTGGACGCTAAAGGCACGCCTGATTGGAGCACCGACCCGCTAGCGGGCCAAATCTGGTCGGGTCTAACTCAGGTCACGGTCGAGCAAGGCAGTACTGGCTTCGACATAAGTAAGCTTGATCTGTTCGCGCCCCTGAATACACTGGCGGGGCTAGGTCTCTCATTCCCCTGGCTAATGGAACAGATCAAGAAGCGCAGGAGCAAGACGCAGCCTGCCACAGCCCCCAGCGCAGAATGATCGAGGCCGGTCGCCTGCAATGTGGGTGCACAAGGGCTAGATTTCTCTTGCCTTGCCGCTAAGAGGGCAGCAACCGCAGCAGATGCCCCTTAGCTGTCCCAAGAGCGGGGCACGAAGAGGCGCTCGAACGTGGAGATGGCGAAGCGATCGGTCATACCTGCTATGTAGTCTGCCACCATGCGCTCGTTCGACTCGTGACGAGGGTTGGCCTTCATTTCAGGCGGCAGTTCATCGATATGGCCGCAAAAGTAGTCGAACAAGGCCTGGATCAGATGCTCGACCTTATGTACCTCGGCTTTAGCCTCTGACCCGGTGTAGACGCGGTGGTAGAGGAACTGTTTGAGAATGTCGGCAGCCTCCTGGATGGGGAGGCTAATGGTCAACTCGACAGTACAGCGGTCGCGGGCCGCAAGCTCCGGGCCGGGGTAGGCAATGTGCCAGTTCTGCTCGATTATGTCCGTGACCAGCGTGTTGATACGCTGCGAATTGCTCACGCCCAACACGTTGCTCACGGTAGCCGGTATGTCCTTTTGCTTGATGATTTTAGCTCGCAGAGCATCATCGGTATCATGGTTGATGTAGGCAATCGTGTCAGCCAGTTTGACTATTTTCGACTCGATGGAATCGTAGCCTTTGCCCTCGGCATCCAACCCTTCCTCGACGGGAGTGGAGGCGACCAGGGCGCGACGCACATCGTTGGTGAGGTTGAGGCCCCGGCCCTCGTTCGCCAGATAGTCCACGATGCGCAGGGATTGGCGGTTGTGCTTAAAGGAGGGGTCGTAGATGCGGCGCAAGACGTCCTCGCCCGCGTGACCGAAGGGGGTGTGGCCCAGGTCGTGGGCCAGTGCGACCACCTCGGTGAGGTCCTCGTTCATGCGCAAAGCACGAGCCACGGTGCGTGCGATCTGCGACATCTCGAGGGTATGGGTGAGGCGTGTGCGGTAGTGGTCGTTGATGGGGCCGATAAAGACCTGCGTCTTATGCTTCAAGCGACGGAAGGCCTTCGAGTGAATTATACGATCGCGGTCGCGCTGGAACGCTGTGCGCACAGGCGACTCGTCGTCAGGCACAGGTCGCGTGGCTTCCGCTGCCTTGGCCGCCAGCGGCGATAACCGCTCGTACTCCTCGCCCTCCAGCCTGTCGCGCACTGTATATTGGTCATTGAGCATAGATAAGTCTCACTTGGAGTTGGTTTCTTGATCACGAAGATCACGAAGGTTAAGAGATCACGAAGATTTATTTGGGGGTGGATCGCTTGTGAGCCTGGGTCCATATAGCAACCGTTTGATACCACCCTCTTTCAGTAGTTTCACATTGAAGTTGAACAACAAACCCGCCTGGTAACTTCCTGCCCTCAGGTAAGAAAGAAGCTGGGCAGTATGAACAGAGGCTAAAGCATCTACCGACTTCAATTCTACCATCAGCTTACTGTCCACAAGCAGATCCATTCGACCATCGCCTGCGTTACGGCCCTTATAGATGACGCTGATTTTTGGTTGGCGTTGGAATGGTATCGAACGCAGTTCCAACTCGTAACAAAGGGACTCTTCGTATACAGATTCCAGGAAGCCTGGGCCAAGCGTGCGATGAACTTCTATTGCTGCGCCAATTACAGCGCTAGCCAACCCATCAATGTCGCCACTCGCCATGGTATTATGCATCCTAGTCCCACCTCCGATTCTCGAAACCTGTACTCTCTTAAACCCTTCTTAGATCTTCGTGATCTCTTAACCTTCGTGATCTTCGTGATCAAAAGGCGGAGCGGGGTCAACCCCTGTTACTTGTCCTTCTCGACGGCGTCCAGGGCGGCCTGGGCTGCGGCGAGGCGGGCTACAGGCACCCTGTAGGGAGAGCATGAAACATAGTTGAGGCCCACTTCGTGGCAGAAGTGGATAGATGCAGGATCGCCACCGTGCTCACCGCAGATACCCACCTTGAGGTCGGGACGGGTCTTTCTGCCCTGCTCTGTGCCCATCTTCACCAGCGCACCCACGCCCTCTCTATCGAGCGTTTGGAACGGATTTTCAGGCAACACGCCCATCTCCACGTATTGCAGAAGGAACTTGCCCTCGGCATCGTCACGCGAATAGCCGAACGTAGTCTGCGTCAGGTCATTCGTGCCGAACGAGAAGAACTCGGCGTACTCTGCTATCTCGGCTGCCGTGATCGCGGCCCTCGGGATCTCGATCATCGTGCCGAACTTGTAAGGTATATCGCGACCCGAGTCTGCTTCTACCTCATGTGCGATCTCTTCCAACTGGGTGCGCACCTGCTTCAACTCGTTCACGTGGCTAACCAGCGGAATCATAATCTCAGGGTGCGACTCGAGTCCCTCGTCCAGAAGCCGGTTCGACGCCTTGAGAATGGCACGTACCTGCATGTCGTTGATGCCCGGGTACATGATACCCAGTCTGCACCCTCTCAGGCCCAGCATGGGGTTCTGCTCGCGCATCTGTCCCACGATGCCCAGCAGGTGCATCTTCTGCTTGTATTCGTCGCTATCCTCTTTGCCTGTCAGCCTGAGTTCGGTAGTCTCCACAAGCAGATCGTCATATTTGGGCAAGAACTCATGCAGGGGTGGGTCGAGCAGGCGGATAACGGTCGGCTTGCCTGCCATGGCTTTCAGGATACCGTAGAAATCGCTTTGCTGTATCTCTTCCAGTTGAGTGAGGGCACTGTGATAATCTTTGTCGGCCTGCGAGGCCGAAGCGGCGGCCTGGGCCTTATCAACGGCTTGCTGAGCCTCGGCCTTCTTTTCCCCGTCGTTCCCGGCTTTTGCTAGCGCGGCCTTCGCATCACTGAGCGCGCCGTCCAACCGCGTGGCTTCCGAGGCGGACAGAATCATCTGCTGGACGATAGGCAAACGCTCTTCGGCGAAGAACATGTGCTCGGTGCGACACAGACCGATTCCTTCCGCGCCGAATGCTACGGCTTTGGCGGCGTCGTTCGGGTAGTCAGCGTTAGCCCACACCCCCAGTGTGCGTATCTTGTCGGCCCAACTCAGGAGGGTTATCAGGTCGTGCTCCTCGTCATAGTTCGGCTCGATAAGCGCGATTGAGCCCAGGAACACCTCGCCCGTGGTGCCGTCTATGGATATGATGTCCCCTTCCTGCACCTTCTTGTCTTCCGCAGTCATATAGCCGACCTCATCATTGACGTGCAGACCGCCCTTCTCGGCTCCGGCCACGCATACCTTGCCGAACTGGCGGGCCACCACGGCTGCGTGCGACGTGGCGCCGCCCCTCGCGGTCAAGACGCCCTTGGAGGCTATCATGCCGTGGACATCCTCCGGGTTGGTTTCTTCGCGCACAAGGATCACCGACTCGCCCGCCTTGCCCTGCTCGGCTGCGCGGTCGGCGTCAAAGATGGCCTTGCCCACGGCGGCCCCCGGCGCCGCGTTCAGACCCACTGCGAGCAAACTGCCTGCGGCACGTGCCCTGGCCTTGGCGGCATCGTCGAAGCGAGGCAAGAGTAGCTGTACTACGTGCTCAGGCTCGACACGATGCATGGCTTCCTGCTTGCTGATCAGCCCTTCGTTTACCATGTCTACCGCGACCTTGACCGCAGCAGCCGCAGTACGCTTACCCGAGCGGGTCTGCAGCATATATAGCTTGCCGCGCTCGACCGTGAACTCGAGGTCTTGCATATCACGATAGTGCTTCTCGAGCCGCTTGCCAATCTCCTCGAACTGGTGGTAAACCTCCGGCATTTCCTGCTCAAGCTGATCGATCTTCTGGGGAGTGCGGATCCCCGCCACCACATCCTCGCCCTGCGCGTTCACCAGGAACTCACCATATAGTTTGGTTTCTCCGGTCGAGGGGTTGCGAGTGAAGGCCACGCCCGTTCCGCTATCGTCGCCCATGTTGCCGAACACCATCATCACCACGTTTACGGCGGTGCCGAGGTCGTGGGGGATGTTCTGGGCGTTGCGATAGGCAAATGCGCGGGGCGAATTCCACGAGTTGAACACAGCCTCGATTGCCATTCGCAACTGGTCGAGCGGATCGTCGGGGAAATCAACGCCTGTTTCATTCTTCACAGCAGCCTTGAACTGCGCGGTCAGCATTTTCATGTCGTCTGCGGTCAACTCAGTATCGAGGTTTACGCCGCGCTCTTCCTTCATACCATCGAGCAAATTATCGAAGGCGTCGGCGCCCACCCCCATCACGATGCGGCCAAATAGCTGGATAAAGCGGCGGTAGGCATCGTACGCGAACCGTTCGTTGCCGGTCAGCCTAATCACACCTTGCAGTGTGTCAGGGTTGAGGCCCAGGTTCAGCACGGTGTCCATCATGCCTGGCATGGAGAACTTGGCCCCGGAGCGCACTGACACCAACAGGGGATTGGCCGGGTCGCCCAGCTTTTTGCCCGTTTCGGCCTCGACCGCCTTGAGCGCGTCCATAGATTGCTCCCACATACCGGGAGGGAACTTGGAGCCGTTGGCATAGAAGGCTCTGCACGCCTCGGTCGTAATTGTGAAACCTGGGGGAACGGGCAAACCTGCATTAGTCATTTCGGCCAGTCCCGCGCCCTTGCCGCCAAGCAAGTCGCGCTGTGTGCCGTTGCCTTCGTGGAACAGGTATACCCATTTGTGTGTAGCGGTTGTCATAGCTATTTACTCTCCTCTATAGAATGTGCACGATAGTCCCTTTGATTATCTACTACTTGTGGCTCGTTTTCAAAGGGGAGAGGTATTGGGTGTTAGGGATACGTCATGTGTCATGCATCGTCGGTTGTCCTCCTAACACCCAACACCTAATACCTAACACCTAACACCTCACTCCCCCCTCGTTACTCCTCCCCTCTTTGTTCGGCCTCCTTCTCGGCTACATCAAGTCCCTTTTGCGCTTGCGCCATCGCCTGCCCGGGATCGGTCGGGTACAGGAAGTCGAGGATGACCTTGATGGCGGCGGTGACGGGCACGGCCAACAGCATACCTATAATGCCCGCTATCTGACCGCCCGCCAGCACCGCAAAGATCGTCACAAGTGGGTGTAACTCTACGGCCCTGCCCACTACGAAGGGCATCACGAGGTTGTCCTCAAGCTCGCGCAATACGAAATACACAACTATCACCGCAATCGCCACGCCCGGCCCATGCGCCGCCAGCGCCACGCCCGCCGCCAGCACGGTAGCAATCGCAGGCCCGATCAGCGGCAGTATCTCCAAAAAGCCCGTCATGATAGCTAGGGGTATGGCGTATGGCACATTGAACACAAACTGCAACACCAGAAACGACACCACAGACATCAGGAGTACAAGTAGCAACTGCCCGCGCAGATAGGCCCCCAGCACGGTGTGTATACGCCCGGCCACGTAGCCTGTGCGCATCCTCGATTCAGCAGGCACGAACCTGAGCAGATAAGCCCCTATCTGGCCGCCACTCATTAACAGATAGAAACTGACGATGATCACGAGCAGGGTATCGAGCAGCCTACCACCCACGCCACGCGCCACGTTCAACACATCGTTCGCGCCGCCGTTGCCGAAGTAGTCGCTCAGCGCGGTATCCGCCTTCTCGGCCAGCGTCTTCGCGTCGAAGGTCATCCCGGCGAAAGTGTATGTGCCGTCGCCCATGATCTGGCGCAGGCCCTGCTCGGTGATGTTAGTTCCTCCGGAGATAAAGTCGCGGGTCTGTTGGTACAAAGTCTCCGCGCCGAAGAACAAAACCACCCCAATGGCTGACAGGGCAATCACGTACAGGAGACTTACCGTCAGCCAGCGTGGCCAGCGCAGACGCGCCTGTATGCGGTCAACCACTATGCTGAATATGTAGGCCAACACGCCCGCGATCACGAACGGCCCAAGAATGTGCCGGATCATGAACAGGAACACGATAACTAAGATCGGCAGCATCCACGCCCATATCCAGCGAGGGGTTCGCGGTGTAGCCCCCGGTCCCGTCGCAGAGGGGGATGTTCCCAGAGTTTCTGCTTTTTGCGCGTCCTGTTCTAGTTCGTTCTGCGGCTCCTGCTTGCGTTGAAACACTATGCCGCCTCCTCATATGATTATCGAAACGCAAAGACGCAAACGATTAAGAGGGATAACGAAGATTGTGTTAAGGATTTAAGAAGATCACTTGGATCCCGACAATTCACTTGATCCTTTGCGTCTTTGCGTCTTTGCGTTTCAATACGATACACCGAGGCTACTTCTTGCTTGCCTCGTCGATCAACTGCTGGCGGACATCGCGCTTCAGATAGGGGTCGAGCAAAGAGAGGGCTTCAGCAGGGGCGGGCGAGTTTATGACATAGTCCTTGCCTGCAATAGAAGCTCCCCAGGGCACATGTTGGTCGCCCTGCGACTGGCTGTAGACGGTCAGGGTGCCTTCGCCCGGCGTATCGATCGTAACAGTGAGCAAAGGATTATCATCGGTGTGGGTGATCACAGGCGTGTATGCACCCTCCTCTATGGGCAAGGCAGTAATCTTTTGCAAGAAGGACTGCGCCACATCGGCTGGTATAGTTATGTCAACCGTACTGGTCACAGCTTTTGCCGTGCCCTGGGCCACCGAGAAGTCGCCTGTGCCTGCGAAGCTGCCGTCGGCTGCCTTTGTTACCGAGTACAAAATGGTAATAGGCGAGACGGTGGTCAGGCCCGACCAATCATCGCGCAAGCGGAAGGCGGTCGCGCTTGTCGCATCGGACAGGGGGGCTACAGCAGTAGAGGTAGGCTCGGGCACGGAGGTGGGAGTGGGGGCCGAGTCACATCCCAACATGCCCACGAGCAAGGTCAACCCGGCGAACAAACCAAACAGTATACGGAACGTTATCTTCATCTTTCCTCCTCTTATGTAACGCATCGCTCCCTGCGGTGCTATAATTGATCATACTTGAGAATGCGTAAACCCTCAACCCACATCAGCAATAGCCACTAAACAAATGCAGATGCAACCTCAATACAAGGACCGAACCGACGCAGGTAAGCAACTGGCCGAGCGCTTGACCACTTACGAGGATAGGCCTGACGTGATTGTGCTAGGCCTACCCAGAGGCGGTGTGCCTGTGGCCCACGAGGTCGCTACTGCCTTGCATGCGCCGCTCGACGTCTACCTTGTGCGCAAGCTGGGCGTACCAAGGCAGGAAGAACTGGCGATGGGGGCCATTGCTACGGGCGGGGTGATGTTGCTCAACCACGACGTGATCCGTGAGCTTGGCATCCCGGACGAGATGATCAGGGCAATCGCAATGCGCGAGTGGCAAGAGATGGCTCGGCGCGAAGGCTTATATAGAGGTGACCGCCCACCACCCGAAGTGGGTGGCAAGACGGTGATACTGGTAGACGATGGCCTCGCTACGGGCTTCACGATGCGCGCCGCCATCGCAGCACTCAAGAAACAGGGCCCCGCGCGCATCGTAGTTGCGGTGCCTGTGGCAGCAGCGCAAACCGCGGCCCAGCTTGGCACCGAAGTGGACGAACTGGTCTGCCTGTACACCCCCGGCCAATTTTATGCGGTTGGCCTGTGGTACGGCGATTTCCGACCTGTCACCGACGATGAGGTGCGCGCGCTTCTCGTGGCCAGCGACTCACGCTAATTCGCAAGTAGCCGTACTTGAAGTGACGCACGCCCCGTACATTTCGGCAAGGGAAGAACCCCCCGACCCCTCTCTGAATGGAGGGGAGGAGAGAAACGCGGTTGGTTAATCATGATCGCCTGAGCCAGGAGTGGGTGTAGGCGTTTCGGTGACTGTGCCGGTGACGGTCGGGCTGGGTGTATCGGTGGCGGCGCCGGGCGGATTTGTCGCAGCGGGCGGCGGCACTATAGGCGTCGAGGTCTCCTTGCCGGGCGGGAATGTAGGCGTGGCCGTAGCATCGCTGGCGCTCTCGGTAGGCGTGGGGCCCGCGGGTGGCTGTGTGGGAGGTGGGCCAACGTCGCCTGCGGGGAAGAAGTCGGATACCTGCCTGCCGTAGTTATCATATAAAACGGCGTAGTCGTAGGGCTGTCCGTCCCACATTACGGTTGTTCTCGCCATATATATATCGGTTGGCGTATCAAGGCCAGGGCCGGAATGCACATTAATGCTGGCGCCCGGCTGCAACACCACATCTGATGGGAACCTGAACGTGTCCACAATTGCCCACTTGGGACTATCAAGCCTCCAGCCGTCCAGTGACACCGGTTGGTTGTCCCGGTTGGTGATGGTGCAATATGTACCGTTGATATCAATAACGGACGCCCGGTAGCTAATCCCGTCGATTATGACATTGGCTTCCGGGGGCAAACCTATCGCTGTGGGAGTGGGGGCGACAGGACCGGGAGGGCCACCGCCCGTTTTGCCGTAGCGCCAGTCGTAATAGTGCTGGCCGATATTTCCCATCTGCACCTTGTAGGGCGACGGCAGGTGCGGGATGAAAGTCAGCACCCTGCGCTCGTACACCTGTATAAGCACATCGGTGTACTTGCCCTCTACCTTTACATACGACCAGTATGGCTCAGATACTGGGTAGCCTGTGACGGCGAACCAGGGGTAGAACAACGGCCCCTGCACCACCTGTCCATCCTGCACGATACTGGTCTGCTGGTTAAGATAGGTCCAGAACACATCAGGAATGTTGTGGCTCGTTTCCTTTTCATAGTAGGCGAACGTAACCCCATAATCAGGGTGATCTGCGGGCCAGGGTTGGGTGTTGCCTTGCCTGTCAATGGCTGTGCGGACGATTGCGCCGGTGTGATCACTCGCGAAGCGCGACTGGCCTGTACCCGGGAGATTCACTACACCGTTGAACGATAAGTAGGTGGGGGCGGTAGGGTCGTCCACGTCGGATGCCAGGTCTATCTGAGCAGGGCTACGATCCTCGAACGTGTCCAGGCCGGTCTGTATCTGCCCTGAAACTAGCTCCACGGCCAGCCGCCCATTGGTCACATAGAAGGGATCGGACTTATCGGCGCCGGGATCGTTGATCTCCATACGCCCCTTGTCGAAGAACTGGACAATGTGACTATCGTTGGGCAAGCCGCTAAACGACTCAGTAAGGGCTGCGCCAGGCACAGGCCCCCACACCCAGGGGCGCAAAATGCCGCCCGACGCCACAACTCCATCCGATCTATTCCACAACGCCTCGAACGCGGGGTCGGCAAAGCCTTGTGTCTGGGCATCGGCGTGGCTGAAAAGACTCCATCCGACCATGGACATTCCCAGTACGCACAATACGCTCAGGATCCAGGGGTGGCGAGTAAAGCGGGGCGCAGTTTCGTTATCGTGAAGTTCGGAACGAGCCATCTTTGGTAACCTCGCAACAGTTATGGAGCGAACAGGAGAGGTTGGTAGTCTTTTATAGCATAAGGAAGGGGGTAGTGGCTAGGGGGGTTACATCATGCGTCATGCTTAGATGCCGAATGTAGTGTCTCATTAACTTAATGACGTGAGAGGGGCAAAACGGGACAGGCTTTGCGTAATCCTTTCAGGCACATTTTCGGACGACCGATCACCCATGACACGTAACGTATCGCGCATCCCCTGTGGTATAATGGAGTCATAAGGCTGTCAGCCCGAATCCCCGCTCGGCCTTCATATTATAGGTACCAAAATCCCCAAAACAGCAAAATATAACGGATCATACCCCAAATCTGCCAAAATTGATTGGGGAAAACCAATTGTACTACGTTATGTCATGCAGTATAATGAGCCCACGAGGCAGGAGATAAAATAATGAACCAGAACCCCAACCTTTGGACGCCGAGTTCTTCGGTGCAAAGTCCTCTTGTTACACCGCAGTCGGTCATACCCTACGTTGTAGAAAGCAGTAACCGCGGAGAGCGTGTGTACGACATATACTCGCGCCTTCTGCGTGACCGTATAATCTTCCTGGGCACGCCCATTGACGACCAGGTTGCCAACGCCGTCGTCGCCCAACTCCTCTTCCTCGACCACGAAGACCCGGAGCGCGACATACAGCTCTACATTCACTCGCCCGGTGGGTCTGTCACCGCAGGTCTTGCGGTATATGACACGATGCAGTTCGTGCGCCCCGACGTTATCACACTATGTGTGGGCCTGTCGGCATCCATGGCAACCGTCCTGCTATGCGCCGGTGCGCCAGGAAAGCGCTACTCGCTCCCTAACTCCACCATACACCAGCACCCCGCAGGTGTCGGCGGCATAGGAGGCTATGCTCCGGACGTAGAAATACAGGCCCGTGAGTTGATACGCCAGCAGTCGAAGGTGCGCCAGATCATGGCTACCCATACAGGGCAAACCATGGAGAGGATATCACACGACTTCGACCGCGACATGTACATGGACGCGGACCAGGCCAAAGACTACGGCATCATTGATGAGATAATGCCCACCGCAGGCGCTCTTCCCGGTGCCGAAAAAAGCAGCGCTGACAGCCTGATAGCAGGCGGAATAAAGCTTTAGGAGGTATTAGGCGTTAGGGATCAGGTATTAGTGGTGATAAGTGATACCATCGTTGGTTGTCAATAGTCAGTCTTACTAACACCTGATCCCTAACGCCTAATATCTAAGACCTAACACCTAACACCTTTAGGAGACCAGCATGGCCAGCACCCGAGGTGGGGGGAAGCCCCAATATCGTTGCTCGTTTTGCGGCAAAAGCCAGGACGATGTAATTCGCCTTATAGCCGGGCCGGGAGCCGTCTATATCTGCGATGAATGCGTTGAGCTTTGCAGAGAGATAATCGACGAGGACAACCATACTGCTCATAAGCCTGAGTTCAGGCTGGGTAAAGAAGTCCCCAAGCCACGCCGCATATCTGAGCTACTCGATAGCTATGTGATAGGCCAGGACCGTGCCAAAAAGGTGCTGTCGGTAGCGGTCTATAACCATTACAAGCGTATTCTGGTGAGCAGTAAGGGTGATGATGTCGAACTGCAAAAAAGCAACATTCTCCTGCTGGGACCGACCGGTTGCGGCAAAACCCTGCTGGCACAAACCCTCGCCAAAATCCTCGACGTGCCCTTCTCCATCGCCGATGCCACCGCTCTTACCGAGGCAGGCTATGTGGGAGAGGACGTAGAAAACATCCTGTTGCGCCTTCTGCAAGCAGCCGACCTCGATATACAGAGGGCCGAAAAGGGCATCGTCTACGTAGATGAAATAGACAAGATCGCCCGCAAGAGCGACAACCCTTCTATCACCCGCGATGTATCGGGCGAGGGCGTGCAACAGGCGCTCCTCAAGATCGTCGAGGGCACTGTGGCAAACGTGCCCCCCCAGTCGGGCCGCAAGCACCCTCACCAGGACTTCATACAGGTTGACACAAGCAATATCCTCTTCATCTGCGGCGGGGCGTTCGAGGGCCTGGAAGAGATCATTGCCCGGCGCGTGGGCGGCGGCGACAGCATAGGCTTCACCAAGCACCTTTCAGGCGACGAGCGAATGCGCCAGTCGGCCAACCTGCTCTCCAAAGTTATTCCCGAAGACCTCCTGAAATATGGCCTGATACCTGAATTCGTGGGCAGACTGCCTATCATCGTGGCCCTCGACCCGTTGGACGAAACAGCTCTGGTACGCATCCTCGTGGAGCCGAAGAACGCCGTTGTCAAGCAGTACGAAAAACTGTTCGCACAGGATAAGGTGGAACTGGTGTTCACGCAGGACGCGTTGGAAGCTGTAGCAACCAAAGCGCTCAGGCAGAAGACAGGGGCGCGAGGCCTGCGCACTATCATTGAAGAGAACCTGCTCGACGTGATGTTTGATATTCCGTCGCAGGATACGGTGCGGCAGGTGACTATCAACCGCGAGGTGATAGAGGGAACCCGACCACCACTGCTCGCCACGCGTAATGATCGCCAGCGTCCGCTCGAACGCAATGGGGCCAAGGAACTGGAAGAAAGCGCATAAGCTTCTAGCAGGAAATGTGTGAGGGGGTGGGCATCCAAGCCACCCCCTTTTTGATTCGCAGTTCTTGTGCGACCCTTGCCCTACCAGGGGTATGTCCCGTACAATCTAGCTAACGAAATAGCGATGTCGTGCATCTACCCTTTTATAGATTGGTGAGGTTCTCCATGTATCATAAGTTGGTTATACGTATGCTCGTTCCGGTTCTCGCCCTGCTCACCGTTATGGTCGCCCTTCCCGCCGGGGCCGCGCCTGCTGGACAGTCGAGGGGAAACAAGCTGGTGCTGGCGTTCTACTATACGTGGTATACGCCCGGGGACTTCACCAACGGCCAGATGCTCGACGCGCCCACAGCGCCCTACGACTCGGGCCAGGCCGACACACTGGAGCGACAGGTGACAGAGGCATCGACAGCCGGTATTGATGCCTTCATCACAACCTGGTCGGGCCTCGACACGCCGAGCGACGCAGCCTTTGCTCGCGTGCTAGATAGCGCGGCCAAGCATAACTTCCACGCCACGGTGTACGTCGAGACCAACGCGGTCATGCAAGCAGGCGATCTTACGGGACAGCTACAGGGGATGCTCGGCAAGTACGCCAACAACCCCGCATTCCTGAAGTGGAACGGCAAGCCAGTGGTCTTCTTCTGGTCGCCGCAGAGCTTTGGCGGGGCCGCGCAGTGGCAGGCGGTCCGGCAGGCGGTTGACCCGTCAGGCGCGCAGTTATGGTCTGTGGACACGACTGACATTTCGTACCTCGACGTGTTCGACACGATCCACCTGTACAGCGCGGGCAAGTGGCAGGCCGACACCGACGCGACGCAGGTAGACGCGCAGTGGCGCGCACAAATCGACGCTTATAACCAACAGCATGGAACCGATCGCATGTGGACGGCGGGCGTGATCCCCGGCTGGGACGAAAGTCGCGTGCTACCCCTGCGCCCCAACCCCAAGATATTCCCCAGACGTGACGGCGCACTCTACCAGGAGGAGTGGCAGGGCGCCATCGCCAGCAACCCCGAATGGATCACCATCACCAGTTATAACGAGTGGTACGAAGGCACACAGATAGAGCCTGGGGTGTCCTACGGCACGAAGTACCTCGACCTAACCACCAGTTATGTCAACCAATTCAAGGGTAACCCCACGCATCCGCCTGCGCCGAACCCGTCGGGATCATGCGCGGGTGGCACACTCTTCCCCGAAACGGGATATGCGATCTGCGCTCCAATGGAGAGCTATTGGAAGCAGTACGGCGGACTTCAGCAGTTCGGCTTCCCCATATCGGATGCGCTGAGCGAGAAGAGCGAGTTGGACGGCAACACCTACACGGTGCAATATTTCGAGCGGGCGGTGTTCGAACTACATCCGGAGAACCCGCCGCCCTACGATGTGCTTCTGTCGCAGTTAGGCACGTTCGCCTATAAGAAGGGATATCCCGAGGGCGCGCCCAACCAGAAGCAGAACCAGGAGTTGGGCCAATTGTTCCCTGAGACGGGGCACTGGGTGGGCGGCGCGTTCCTTCAGAGATGGCAGAACAATGGTGGGTTGTTCGTGAACGGCTACCCCATTACCGACGAGTTCCAGGAGCAGCTATCCGACGGCAACACCTACAGTGTGCAATATTTCGAGCGCGCCCGCTTCGAGTTCCATCCCGAGAACGCAGCACCCTATAACGTATTGCTTGGCGCACTTGGCCGTCTGGCGTGGGACGAGGATCAGCGCTAATCTACGACTTGTCTTTGGCTTTTCTGTTCAACTCGTAGAGCACGCCGAGCGCCTCTAGAGGCGACATCTCTTCGGGGCGCAGGCGTTGTAGCTCTTCGCGCAGGGGGTCCGGCCCCGAGCCGAACGACATCTGCACTTGCTCTGCTGCTTCTGCCGAGGTCTGCATAGCTTTGCGCCGGGTCTCTTTGCCGCCTCCACGCTCCAGGTCGCCCAGAATGTCCTCGGCGCGGCGCAAGATCGCCCGTGGGAGGCCCGCCAGCCGGGCGACATGTATGCCGTAGGACCTGTCGGCCCCGCCGGGCACGATCTTGTGCAGGAACACCACGCGCTCTCCGTCTTCAGCGACGGCCACGTTGTAGTTCTTCACCCTGAGCAGGATCTTCTCCAGTTCGGTCAGTTCGTGATAATGGGTCGCAAAGAGGGTTTTCGCGCCCAGCCGAGGCGAATTGTGTATGTACTCGACCACGGCACGCGCGATCGCCAGCCCGTCGTAGGTGGACGTGCCGCGCCCGATCTCGTCGAGGATGATGAGAGAGCGGTGCGTGGCATGGTTGAGTATATTGGCGGTTTCTTCCATCTCGACCATGAAGGTGGAGCGCCCGGTGGCTATGTCGTCCTGCGCGCCCACCCTGGTGAAAATGCGGTCCACGAGCCCGATGTGCGCTTCTTCGGCGGGCACGAACGACCCCACCTGCGCCATGAGCACTATCAGCGCCACCTGCTTGATATAGACGCTCTTGCCCGCCATGTTCGGCCCGGTCAGGAGGCTGATGGCAGGCCCCGCCGCGCCGCTATCCAGATGCAGATCGTTCGGAACGAACTGCTCGTCGGTCAGCATACGCTCCACGACGGGGTGGCGACCCTCGCGTATGGAGATCGCGGAGCTATCGTCCAGGACAGGGCGCGTGTAGCCGTTGCGCACCGCCACCTCAGCCAGGCCTGAAAACACGTCGAGCAGGGAGAGCGACTCGGACACCTGCATCAGGCGCGAGGCACACGCAGCCACTTCGCGCAAGACCTGCCCGAAGGCCGCGCGCTCCAGTTCCACCAGGCGTTCCTGCGCGTTCAGGATCAGGTTCTCGTACTCTTTTAGCTCGGGCGTGACGTAGCGCTCAGCCCCTACCAGGGTTTGCTTGCGTATGTAATCGCTCGGCACGGCCTCGGCGTTGGTATGCGACACCTCGATGTAGTAGCCGAACACCTTGTTGTAGCCAACTTTCAGGCTCTTGATACCGGTGCGCTCTTTCTCACCCGACTCGAGACCCGCAATCCACCCCTTAGCGTCGCGAGAGGCCGATCTGAGGGTGTCCAACTCGGGGCTGAAGCCGGCCCGAATGGCGTCGCCTGTGCCCAGCAGAGCGGGCGGGTCGTCGGCTATTGCCCTGCCGATCAAGTCGCTTATATCGTCGCAGACCTGTATCCTGTTCACCAGCGACACCAATACCTTGCGCGGGCCTTCGCTTTCGCTCACCCCCGCCAGCAGTTGTCGGATGCCGGGCAGGCGATCCACAGCCGTCTTCAGAGCCACAATCTCTTTTGGCCCCGATGTGCCCTGCACGGCTCGCGCTACCAATCTTTCCAGGTCGGGCAAGTCCTTGAGGAGTGTGCGCAACTCCACACGCAGGACGGTATCGAGCACGAACGCCTCGACTGCATCGAGCCGCGCATTAAGCCTGCCAAGGTCGAGAAGAGGTTGGCCCAGCCACCTGCCGAGCAAACGCGACCCCATCGGAGTGCGCGTTTCGTCCAGAACCCACATGAGCGAGTTGCGCTTCTTTTCACCGCCCGGTCCCTCTGCGATCTCGAGGTTGCGCCGCGTGTGCGGGTCGAGCGTCATGTACTGCTCGGTGGAATAGGTCACGAGGCGTGTTAGCTGGTTCAGGGCCGACTTGTTGTTGATGCCCACGTAGGCCAACAGCGCCCCTGCCGCCTTGATCGCCAGCGGCATACGTGCGCACCCGTAGGCCTCCAGCGAGGACGCCGAAAAGTGCTTCAACAGGCGCGAACGTGCGGTGTCCAGCACCCAATCGTACGCGGGAGTGCTGGTGATCGGGTATTGAGCATGACCGCTGACGTTCAGCGACTCGTAGCGCGCTGATGGCAGGACGCTTTCGGCCTGTCCAGCGCCATTACCGCCCCAGCCGTCCTCGTCTTCACCCGGCAGGAGCAGCTCAGCAGGTTGCAGCCTGTCCAACTCTTCCTGAAGGGCCTGCTCTAGCTCGCCCGGTGGCTTCTTTAACTCGGTAGTGGCGAACTCGCCCGTCGTTATGTCAACATAAGCAATACCTGCCCCTCCCGACTCGACTATGAGAGCGGCGAGGTAGTTGTTCCTGTGGGCGTCGAGCATACCAGGCTCGGTGACGGTGCCGGGGGTGACTACGCGCACGACATCGCGCTCGACCAGGTCCCTGCCGGAACCGGCGGCTGAGTTGGGCGTGCCCGCTTGAAGATTGTTGGAGGTGAGGGTGGATTCCTTCTTACCGAGGCGTATCCGCCGGGCGGCGGTTTCGTCGTCCACGTTGGGCATGCTCAACTGCTCGGCCACAGCCACCTTGTAGCCTGCCTGCACCAGCTTCGAGATATACCCCTCGGCGGAGTGATATGGTACCCCTGCCATAGGGATGCGGTTATCCTTGGAGGTAGGGCGCGAAGTCAGCACCACTCCACACACCCGGGCCACGACAGCCGCGTCATCGTCGAATGTCTCGTAGAAATCGCCCAGCCGGAAGAAAACAATGGTGTCCGGGTACTGGCTTTTGATCTTGAGATACTGTCGCCTCAGTGGAGTATCAGACAAGGGGCTACCTTCCCTTTCCAGGAAAACTAAAAGTAATATGGGATTATAACACAGAGAAATAGAACGGATCAGCTAGCGCGAGAACTCGCCCCAGGCAGCCTCAAGGTTCCGCAGGTGGGCCTCGAGAAAGGGATAATCCTCGTACACGTCGCGGGCCACGCTCAGGACGCGCTCGCGGGGGAAGCGGGCCGCGATGGATGTCAGCACATGGCGCACAAGGTTCTGGGTGTACTCGCGGTCAGCGGCGATGCGCTCGCGGATGGCCTTCTTGCCCTGCGCGACCGGGCCGCTCTTTGGCACTACGAGCACCGTGTTCAGCGCCTCGGCCTTTTCAAGAGCCAACAGGTAGTTATCGGCTCCCAGCATCAGGTCGGGGATAGCGGCTGCGGTCAGCAGTTCGCCGCAAAAGAGGAGGCGGGCTTTCTTGCTATACATACCCAGCTTGCCGGGCGATAGGCTCTCTATCTCCCAGCCGGGCAACGAGATAGCGTTACCCAGGTTTTGGGGCGCGACAACGGTGGCCTCCGGAAAGCGTTCGAGCGCGAGGTGAGAACCGGGGTCGCCCGTGAAAACGAGCGCGACGACCTGCCCGCCCATATCAGCCGCGAAGCGCGCCAGCGCGTCCAATTCAAGCTGTGAATCGCCGGGGTCAACCACCACAAGATCAGCGGGCGCACTTTCGTCCGTGCCCACGCCGGAGCCGGTAACAACTCCTATGTTGCGACCCGTCTCCTCATTCTGAAGCACCCACACGCCGGGCGATAGCTCTAGCCCTTGTATCATGGGGAGGGAGTGTTCTCCTGCGGCGGGACCGGCGTGTCTACCGGAGCCGGGGTCAGGGTCGGTATGCTGCCCTGTATGGTTTGTTTGGACCGGAGCACGATGTCTACTGTGCTGTACTTCTTCACTGTTGTACCCGAGGCGGGGGTCTGACGCAGCACGGTGCCGGGCGGTACACTATCGGTGGGGTCGTCCTCTTCGGTGACATTGCCCAGTTGCAGGTTGGCCGAGGCGAGACGCTGGCTAGCGAGGTCCACATTCTCTATGCCGACCAGGTAGGGTACCTGTACGACAGGGCCCATACTCACTACCAGTGTAACCGCGTCACCGGGGAACACAGCTTCGCCCGCGGCGGGCAGGGTCTTTAATACCACACCTTCGGGAACGGTGTCACTACCTTCCTGGCTAACGGTCACCTTCAGGTTCGCACCTTCGAGCAGTGTGCGCGCCGCGACAGGGTCGGTATTAGCGAGGTCGGGCAGTATGAAGGAGGGCGGACCAGTGCTTACGCGCACGGCTATTTGCTTGGTCTGCTGTAGGATAGCATCGGGTGGTGGATCCTGCTGAGCCACTACGCCCTTGGGGAACTCGATGCTCTGTATCTGGTCAAGCTCAAGCAGTTCAAAGCCTTTTTGCTTGGCAAGCACGTTCGCGTCCTTCAGGCTCAACCCGATCAGCTTGGGCACCGCCACCGACTGCGGAGTGGAAGTGGCGGTGGGAGTCGATGTAGGCGTGGAGGTAGAGGTCGGAGTAAATGTCATGGTGGGAGTGGACGTCGGCACGGTAGGCGTAGGCGTGGGACTGGGGATCACCACTTCGCTGGGCGTGATAAGGTTCAAGAGTTGGGGGAAGAATGTGTAGCCGATACCGCCTATAAGTGCCAACCCCGCCAGTATAAAGAGGGCGATAGCGGCTGGACTACACCCCAGGCCGGCGCCCTGCACGCGCACGGCAGAAGGCCGTATCGCCATCGAGGTGGGGCCGCCGAGGGGACTGCTGAGGCTACGAGCCGAAGTACCCGCACCATCACCGCCCACGGCGACAGGATACACGCCGCCCCCCAGGCCGGGGTTGCCTCTGAGCGAGCCGGTCGCGCCACGCAACCCCATGGTTGACGCGCCCTGACCCCCTGCGGCAGCCTGGCCCCGCACCACTCGCGTGCCGGGCGAGGTAACATTTGTTTTGGCGCGGGGCACGTTTATTTCGGTGGTGGCTTGCTGTCCCGAAAGCTGGAGACTGCGCAGGGAACGCTCCATCTCGGCAGCGCTCGCAAAGCGCTGGGCAGGGTCTTTGGACAGGGACTTAAGCACTATGGCCTCAAGCCGGAGGGGTATGTTCGGGTTGAGCACGCGGGGCGAGGGGGGAGGCTCGCTGATATGCTTGTAGGCGAGGCCGACGGCGTTTTCGCTCTCGAAGGGCAGTCTGCCTGTGAGCATCTCGTAGAGTGTCACGCCCAGCGAATAGATGTCGCTCTGGAGGCCGACGCGCTCGCCCTTGGCCTGTTCGGGGGAGAAGTAGTGAGCAGTGCCGAGGGCCATGCCCGCGTCAGTGAGGCTGAGGTCGGATACACTCTTGGCGATGCCGAAGTCGGTCACTTTGACTGTACCGTCACCCGTGATAAGCACATTCTGGGGCTTGATATCACGGTGAATAAGCCCGCTACGGTGAGCGTATTCGAGACCAGCGAGGATCTGTGCGGCTATATTTACCGCACGGTCTACTGTGAGAGGGCCGCCACCCGCCTTGTTGATCAACTCTTTCAGGCTTTGTCCGGCGACGAACTCCATCACGATATAGTGGATATCGGCGTCCTGGCCGACGTCATACACCGAGACGATATTGGGGTGCGTGAGGTTGGCTGCGGCCTGGGCCTCGCGGCGGAAGCGAGTGACGAATGGGCCATCGCCCGCGTACTGCTCGCGCAGTATTTTGACCGCGACAATGCGCCCCAGAATGTTGTCGCGAGCCTTGTAGACGGTCGCCATGCCGCCGCCGCCTACGGGGGTGATGAGGGAGTAGCGCCCGTTGAGGACACGACCTATGCCCGCCGCGCCGCTGTTGCCGGAACCGCCCAAGCCGCCACTTGCGCTATTCGTACCTTTATCTGTACTCGACAAAGAACCACCTTTTATCCGGGCCAGCCGGCTTCAAGCCGGGACACGCCGGAGCCACGCGCCTGTTCATACACTCTAAGTTCGCTTTGATCTCTATTATCCAATAAAATCGCAGGCAAATAACATTATCCACAACATCGAGGAGAAAGCGCCTGGCGAGGTTAATTGTACGGCACGCCGGATCGGGTGTCAAACGAGTCGTAGATCTTAGATCGTAAGTCGGGACGACCGACGACTGACGACCGACGACGGAGTGCGTCATGCGTCATGCGTCACGCATCAACCTTGATCGCTACTGGAAAGCAGGGTACTGTCAGGAGGATACTCGAGTGTGGTAGCTGTTGAGGTTAAGCCGACCTCTTTCCTCTTGTCATTCTTCGCTTACGCTCAGAATGACAAGACCAATGGGGTATGCGTATGACGCGCGCGACTTCCGCTCTACGGCTCGTTTGTTGTATGATAGGGCCGTAGTGGAGAGGTGCTTCCAGTGTCGTTCAGCCAGTTCAACCACTCTAACTGGTATCCTGAGTACCAGCCAAAGCCGGACATTAAGCCGTCGAATAAGTACGCTACCTGGATATGGTTGGGTTTAGTCGTGCTCATAGCGGGAGCCCTTCTGGTATACGTACTGGCGACAACTGTGGGGCATAGGGTCGGGTGCTTGCTGACCGATTGCAGACATAATCCCTTGGCGCCGCCATTAGCATGGGATGAGCAACTTGCCATAGGACAGGCCGCCGCACTTAAAGAAGATCCTGACGGGATACTAGAGTATATCGCTGCACAGCCGTTCGCCTCGTGGCCCGAAAACTGGACTGTATCGGATACGCTCAAACTCTCGTTCACGTACGAACTTCAGACCATGGATGAATTCACGATAGAATACAGTGACGCAACAGAGAATAGCAACCCACGTATATACACGTATAAATATGGCGGCACCCCTATACCAACAGAGGTGAACATGCGCTACGATCGATCACAAGACACAATTGCGCGTTTGGCAACTATCAAGGTCAGTCCTCGTGAGGCTGAAATAGCCACTTGGACACAGGCAACGACAGAGGCCAAAAACGACAAAGTGGATATAAGACCCGATATTTCACTGAGCTTTATACCCTCAACATCCGACAAGCACATCTCATGGGGTGTCACATACTGGCCCATTCCTGTAGATAATCCGCCGGATTTGTTTGCTCCATTGAAGGCATTCCTCGCAGGGAGTTATTCTTCGCAATTTACAGTAGACGCCGTAACAGGCGAAGTAATAGAGACCGACCTGGGGCCGAAGCTGCCAGCAAGTCGTTAGTAGCGCGCTAATCTTCCGTAAGGGGAAATATGGCAGGTGAAACAAAGCATTCGACTTACTGGGATAGCTTCTACGAGTCGTTCTTCGGCGACCCCTACATGGCATGGCACGATGGGCTGGACACCCAATCGCTGGCCGCGTTACGTGGCGAGGAAAGGGACGAGGCCGAGAGGCTGCTGACCGAGGCGCTTAAGAGGGGCGACTACCGGCCTGCGGTGGGGCTGCGGGTGCTGGGGTCGAAGGGGTCAGTGGCTCAGTTAAAAGAGCAGTTGGGCGATGCAGACGGCAAGACTGAGATAGAGATTGCGCTTACGCTGTGGAAGCTCGCCGAGTGGCCGCCGGCCGTGAACATCTTGATACGCGCATTGAAAGACGGCCCCCATTGGAGCATACGCCTCGATGCCGCCAGGGCACTGGGCGATGTAGAAACACCGAAAAGCGCACAGGCGCTTCTAAGTGGGCTGAACGACCCCGAAGACCTTGTGCGCTGCCACTGCGCCGAGTCGCTAATCGAGATGCTGGATCTACCGGCCAGGGCCAACGACATTGGAAGTTACGAACTCGCAATTGAGGTGATGGGGGACAAGGCCAAGAGGGAGAAGGCGATCAAGCAGATACAAGAGATGGTTGGCAAGACGAATATGGCTGCTGAGCTGCGCAAGCTGTAGGTGAATCTTCGCCTGAGGGGTTACAGCCACGCGTCGCTAGAGTGTATAATAGGAATTATTAGGCATATTCACAGTACTTATAAATACATGCTGAGTTCGTTATCACGAAGGAGTGATGCCCGATGGTAGACACAATATCCAGACCCGACAGCAAAGGTGTGCGCGCACAGTATCGCAACGGAGCCGGACGCAGAGTACATAACGGCGCGCTGACCGGGGCGCAGAAAAAGACGGCGAGCGAGCGGCAAAGGTGGGAGGAAACTGTAGTCGCCAAATCGCTGACCCGGTTGCCCGAGCGCGGCGGCCCGGAAGCGTTCACCACGATTTCGGACGAGCAGGTGAACCGTCTTTACACCCCAGCCGACCTGGCAGGGTTCGACTATGAGCGCGATCTCGGTTTCCCCGGCGAGTACCCGTTCACACGCGGCGTACACCCCACTATGTATCGTTCGCGATACTGGACGATGCGCATGTTCGCGGGGTTTGGGTCGGCTGAGGACACCAACGCCCGTTTCAGATACTTGCTGGATCACGGCGAGACAGGCCTTTCCACCGCGTTCGACTTCCCCACCCTTTACGGCGTGGACGCAGACGATCCCATCGCACTGGGAGAGTTCGGCAAGGTGGGCGTGGGCGTGTCGTCGCTGGCCGACATGGAAACTCTGTTCAACGGCATCCCGATTGACCAGGTGACTACCTCCATGACGATCAACGGCCCGGCCGCTATCGTGTGGGCGTTCTATATCGCCGCCGCCGAAAACCGGGGCATCCCACGTAAGGCGCTGGGCGGCACCACCCAGAACGACATTCTGAAAGAATATATCGCGCAGAACACCTTTATCTTCCCGCCCGAGCCTTCGATGAGACTTGTGGTAGACACTATCGAGTTCGCCACGAAGGAGATGCCCAAGTGGAACCCGGTGTCGATCTCCGGCTACCACATACGTGAGGCCGGGTCGACCGCTGCGCAGGAATTGGCGTTCACCCTGGCTGATGGGCTGACTTATGTGCAGTGGTGCGTGGACAGAGGCATGGACGTGGACGACTTCGCGCCGCGCCTCTCCTATTTCTTCAACGCGCACAACGACTTCTTCGAGGAGATCGCCAAGTACCGCGCCGCCCGCAGAATCTGGGCGAGAGAGTTAAAGGAGCGCTTTGGGGCCAAGAACGACAGGTCGCTGTGGCTCAGGTTCCACACGCAAACCGCGGGCTGCTCGCTGACGGCACAACAGCCTGAGATTAACATCGTCAGGACGACCATACAGGCCCTGGCAGGAGTGCTGGGCGGCACGCAATCGCTGCACACCAACTCGATGGACGAGGCGCTGGCGTTGCCTTCCGACAAGGCCGTGAGGATCGCGCTCAGGACACAGCAGGTCATCGCCGAAGAGTCGGGCGTGACCAACACTGTTGACCCACTGGGCGGGTCGTACTTTGTCGAGGCGCTCACCAACGAGATGGAAACCCAGTGCTACGACTACTTCGACAGGATCGAGGAATACGGCGGAGTGATACCGGCTATTAAGGCTCACTTCTTCCAGAGCGAGATCGCCCGCGCATCGTACGACTACCAGACCGAGATTGACGAGGGCCGCAAGACGATGGTGGGCGTGAACAAGTACGTGATCGAGGAGCCTATCGAGATACCAATCCTGGAGATGGACCCCAAAGGCGAGGAGAAGCAGCGCGAGAAGATGGCCCGCCTCAGGGCCGAGCGCAACCAGGAACGATGGGCAGCAGCACTTGAGCGGGTGCGGCAAACAGCGATGAGCGACGAAAACATCATGCCTGCTCTGATCGAGGCCTCCCACGCCTACGCCACGCTGGGCGAGATATCGAACGTACTCAAGTCGGTGTTCGGGGTGCAGGAGTTCAGCAACGTGGTGTAGTTGCTTTTACGCACAGGTTTAAACAAAGGCTGCCCAAAATGCTTACAAGCGGGCAGCCTTTGTTTAGATCATGTGAGCCACTATCGTATTGTTTTCAACTATTGGTTACAGCCATAAACACGATAATACGTACTGATGTTGCAGTCCTTTACAATGTAGTTTAATAAAGGCAAAACTGAGCAAATAACTCTCCGCCGCACTTTACGTAAAGTGCCAATTCGGGTAAGATGAACGAGTATATTCTCTCTATTATCACTATTTCCCAAATGCAGTAGGAGGCCGTTATGGTGGCAAAGTCGCCGCACAAGCAGGAGCAGACCGGGCGCAAGATTCGTGTGCTCATCGCCAAGCCGGGGTTGGATGGGCACGACCGGGGCGCGAAGATTATTGCTCGCGCACTACGAGACGCCGGTATGGAAGTGATCTACACAGGCCTGCACCAGACCCCCGAAATGATCGCTGAGGCCGCCTTGCAGGAAGACGTGGATGCCGTGGGCCTGTCCATCCTCTCAGGCGCGCACATGGCCCTTTTCCCCCGCGTCATTGATGAGCTACGGAAGCGTGGCCTGGACGATGTGCTCATATACGCGGGTGGCATCATCCCCGACGACGATATACCCGCTATCAAAGAGATGGGCATAGCGGGAGTATTCGGGCCGGGCACCACAATGGAAGAAACCGTCGAGTTCGTGCGCACACACGTCGTACCGCGTGGGGTAGGCGAGGAAGATTAGGATGTCCACCCACGCCGAAGTAGCAGAACGCCCCGGGGACACGAAACTCAGCCCCATTGAGGCGCTGGTCGCACGATTGCTGGATGGGGATCGGGCCGCGGCCTCGCGCCTGATGACTATCGTCGAGAACCGGCAGGCAGGCTATCGCGAAACACTAAGGCTTGTCACGAAGCACACGGGCCATGCCTACATCATCGGGGTAACGGGATCGCCGGGGGCGGGCAAATCCACCCTGGTGAACGAGTTGATCAAGCAGTATCGTACACTGGACAAGACGGTAGGCGTGATAGCTATTGACCCCACATCGGCGCTGAGCGGCGGTGCGCTGCTAGGCGACAGAGTGCGTATGCTCGGCTTCACAGGTGACACAGGCGTGTTCATTCGTTCGATGGCTTCGCGCGGGCAGTTGGGCGGACTGGCCGCGGCCACTACCGACGTTGCCCGTATCCTCGATGCACTTGGGCGTGATATAATCATCATAGAAACAGTGGGGGCCGGGCAGGACGAAATCTCAATCGTGGGGCTGGCCGACACAACCCTACTGGTCGAAGTGCCAGGTATGGGAGACGATGTACAGGCATTGAAAGCAGGCGTGCTGGAAGTGGCCGATGTACTTGTGATAAACAAGGCCGACCGCGAAGGCTCCAACCGGCTTGTCAATCACATCAAAACCACCATGAGGCTATTGCCCCACCCCGAAGGTGTATGGCTGCCACTCATCGTCAAGACGGTGGCGTCCGAGGGGGAAGGGATCTCTGAGCTAGTAGAGGCAATAGAGAAGCACAGGACTTTCCTCGTTGACCAGGGTCTGTTCGAGCAAGATCGCAAGGAACGTCTGCGCGTGGAAGTTCTTGAACGCACACGTGACCTCATACTCAAACGCCTTATGCGCAAGCTGGAAGACAGCGGCAAGCTGGACATGCTACTTGCCGCTCTGATGTCTCACAATATCGACCCGGCAACTGTTTCACACGAACTGGCAGATGGCGTAGATAGTTAGTCGGAAGGGGGCCTGGGTATGTCTTCCGATAAAAGCGGGGTTTGGTTCGCTCGTATGCCTAACGCGTCCTATAGCAGACTGCGCCCCACAGGGGGCAAGATCAGCCTGCTTATCGTCGACGATCACGCGCTCTATAGAAAAGGCCTGCGCTCGATGTTCGAACTTGAGTCGGATATGGAGGTGATAGGCGAAGCGAACGGGGGGATTGAGGCTATCGACATGGTAGAGCAGTTGCACCCCGACATAGTGCTCATGGACGTCAACATGCCGGGTATGGACGGAATGCAGGCTACCCGCAAGTTGGCCGATGCCTATCCGGGCATACTGGTGATCACGCTCACCATGTTCAAGGGCGAGGAACACCTGCGCGAAGCGCGGCGAGCCGGCGCAAGTGCCTATGTCCTTAAAGACTCGGGAAGTGAAGTTCTGCTCGAGACGATACGCGACGTCATGTCGGGCGAGACCCCCTTGCTACAGCAGGGAGGACGCGCACGCACCGGGTCCGGCGACACGTATACGACACGCGACCTGGAGGGCGAGGAAACAGAGTCGCGTGAGACGCCACAGATGAACACCGACTCGCTCATTACCGAGGCGCTACTTACCTCTAACGAGCGCTCTATATTGATCCTGTTAGCCAAGGGCCTCAGCAATGACCGTATTGCGCAACAGACGGGGCTATCTGAAGCGATGGTGCGCACCTACCTGTCGGAAGTGTACCGCAAGATGAACCTGTCGGGCCGCGATGCTGCCGTAGAGTATGCACGAGAGTCCGGATTTGGCGACGAGTGAGGATGGAATAATACATGGTTGCCCCTATGAACTCAGAAGCGCAGAAGTTCACAAACGCTACGTTCGCCCGCATCTTTTACGAGATCGGCGCGATGATGGAGCTTAAAGGCGAATCGCCATTTAAGGTGCGCGCCTATAGAACAGCGTCAGAAACATTCGCTAATCTGCATGAAGACCTGAAGCAGATCTGGCGCGAGGGCCGCGTAGACAGCTTGCAGGGCGTGGGCAAAGCAATCTCCGATAAAGTCGACGAACTGATGACCACCGGGCAGTTGCGCTTCTACGACAAACTGAGGACCGAGGTGCCGCCATCACTGATAGCTGTAACAGAAATACCGCATGTCGGGCCGAAAAAGGCGATGCACCTGTACAAGACGCTGGGAATCGAGGGTTTGGACGATTTGCAGAAGGCTATTGACGATGGCCGGCTGCTGACCGTGCCTGGGTTCGGGCCTAAAACGGTGGAGATGATCAAAGAGGGGCTGGACACCGTTCGCAAGCGCAGCTTCGAAAAGCGTGACCTGCTAGGGGTGGCCCTGCCCATTGCCAGGGGAATAATCGCCGAGATGCGGGCGCGGTGCAAGACCTTGGACAAGCTGGAGGTTGCAGGCTCTATTAGACGATGGAAATCAACTGTGGGCGATATGGATTTCCTCGCGACCGCCTCCGACGTGAACGAGGTACTGGACTGCTTCGTGAGCCTCCCCATTGTGGGCACCGTGGACGGGCGAGGCGCGAACAAGGCCACGGTGCTGCTCAACAATGGCCTGCAAGTTGACCTCTATGTCATGGACCCGAAATATTATCCTTCGCTCTTGCAACACTTCACAGGCTCACGCGCCCACAACATCACCCTGAGAGACAGGGCAATCAAGATGGGCATGAAGTTGAACGAGTACGGCCTGCACCGCGATGACGGTAGTGATGTAGAGATAAAGAACGAGACCGATATTTACAGGGCACTGGGACTGGACTGGATGCCGCCGGAGTTGCGCGAGAACCGGGGCGAAATCGAGGCCGCGGCCAAAGGCACCCTGCCCAAACTGGTGGAGCAGAGCGACATTAAGGGCGACCTGCACTGCCACTCGACATGGAGCGACGGCACCGAAAGTATTCTGAGCATGGCCCGCGCCGCCAAGAAACGGGGCTACGAGTACATCGCCATTACAGACCACAGCCAGAGCCTCACGATAGCGCATGGCCTTACCGTGGAGCGATTGAGGGCCCAACGCAAAGAGATCGAGGAGGCGCAAGCGGCGATAGGCGACGGCTTCCGCATATTCCACGGAACAGAGTTGGAGATCAAGACCGACGGCACACTCGATTTCCCGGACGATGTGCTGGCGTGGCTGGACATAGTGGTAGCATCCATCCACAATGGTCTGCGCCAACCGGGAGAGGAAGTAACCCGGCGCGCACTGAACGCGGTGCGAAATCCGCACGTAGACATCCTGGGCCATCCCACAGGCAGGCTGATCAACCAGCGCGAGCCATCAGACATGGACGTGGAGGTGGTGATAAAAGAAGCGGCAAAGACAGGCACTGCCATGGAAGTGAACTCGTCACCCGAAAGGCTGGACCTGGACGACGTGTATATCAAAATGGCAATGGACGCCGGGTGCGTACTGTCAATTGATACTGACGCCCATAGCCGCGGCAACTACGACCTGCTGGAATACGGAGTTCATACCGCCCGGCGAGGCTGGGCCACAGCCGACAGGATAATCACGACCTGGCCCTTGAAGAAACTGGAAGCGTGGTTAGCAGGCCGGGGCAAGTAAAAAGTAACGTAGAATACAAGAACTCCCACTGAATGGGGAGTTCTATTTTTTAAGTTCGAGAGAAACCTAGCGGGTGTGTATTTTGAATTCGGGTATGCGAGTGCGGGCAGCATGTATATCTTCCGTGTGCGCTCCGCCCCGTAAACCGCCTGTACCTCGTGAGCCGAAACTGTAATTATTGCCAAGCATAACGCGAGTGACAAGGCCCTCCTGCACGGCATAAGCGGCTGCTTGCTGGCGATTACGAAGCTGCAACTTGTCCAGTATGTTCCGCAAGTGAACCTTGACCGTGTTTTCGGTGATGATCAGTTCTTCGGCGATGTCGCGGTTGGTGGCGCCGCGCGCTACCAGCCTCAGCACATCTTTCTCGCGGTCGGTCAGTGCGTCTATACCCTTGGCTTCCTGAAGGTCGCGGCGACGGGCGAGGTGGGTGAATTCCTGCAAAACTTTGGTGAACATACTGCTGGAAAAATAAGCCCCTCCCTGTGAGAGGGCCTGTACTGCCTGCACAAGTTCGTCCAGGCTGCTATTCTTAAGGATATAGCCTTTGACCCCCATCTTGACTGCACTGAGCACGTCGTTATCATCCTCTGAAGAGGTAAGGATGGCGATAGTGGTACCAGGATACTCTGCCATGAGGTCGTAGACAGTTTGGAGGCCATCCACGCCGCGCATATAGACCTCCATAAGCAGGACATCGGGGAGGAGATCGTGCATCATTTGCAAGAGTTCGTCACCGTTCTTGGCTTCGCCCACAATTTGTATTTCTAATTGTCTTGTCAACAGACTGGACAACCCCTGGCGAAAGAGGTCGTGACTGTCAGCGATGACAACTCTAATTGGTGCTTTGTCCATAACTCTCCATCCTGAATTCTCGACGCGCTCAACGCATGGGTAAGATAGGGCAGCGGCAATGCGCACTGGCCGGGAGCGTGTCCTTCTGACTATACCAAGGGCAAGGAGGGGAGTCAACGAACATGGTTATGACATAGGTACTACTCATTATGTGTAAAAAGTACGGCCTGGGTTAACAGTACCCGTCCAAAACACGGACTCAGGCAGGTACTAAGTACAAAACAGAGTAGGAGTAATTACCAGGAATGGGTAGTACGAGCGCGGACGACAGGACAAGGATCTAGCACTGATAAGCCTGCGTTTCTATGCTGTCTACGACCTGAGATTCGACCCTTACCCCGCCATCCTGATCACGGCGATCGCGTCGTTGCCGAGGAGGCGGCGGATACGCGATTCCAATTGTGGGCTGTACTGGACGCCCCAAGACAGGGTGGCCGTTTTCCATGCGCCTCGTACATAGGGGACACGGAGGGTTACGGTATCGTTGCCGGGGTATTCTTCGAGCAAACGCTTGAGGGCGATCACGTTGTTGATGACCGGTTGGTCTTCGTCTGCATCAGGGATGCTTATGATGAGGGTGAAACTTGGCACTGTGGTTGGCATATTAGTAGGGGTCGTGGGTTGGGTTGGGCGCGTAACGTCAGAGCTAGCAGACGTTGAAGGCGGCACGATCTTAAGGTCGGGTTTGTGCTGGGGGGCATAATAAGCCGGCTGTGTGGGCTGGGGTGCCGGCTTGGCAGCAGCGATTTTTGCCCCACGCTGGGGTTTGATGGTGATGGTATAGCTGTCATCAGTACCGCTCGCCGTGAAGGGGGCAAGATGCTCGCAAAGCAGGTAGTGTTCGCCGTCAGGGTGGGCTTCCACACGGGCGGTCACCACAACCTGGTTACCCTCCGTCCAGAGGGCTGAGTGACGCCTGTAATTGGGCGGCAAAGCTACCAGTTCGACCACACCATGCAGGTCTTCGAGGTGGGCAACAGCAAGGGTGTCGCCTCCTTCACCGGGCAGAAGTGTGACGTTGGTAAGGATACCGGCCAGGTAGAGGCTACGGTCGAGGGGCTCGCCTGCGACCTGACTTGTAGACGTGACACGCGAGCTAAGACCGCCCGATTTCTCCATGGTGAGTTTGAGCGCGTCCATCTCCGGTGACTGAGTGAATGCGACCCCCAAGTTTTGCTCTTCCCACACGCGTTGGGCATAGCGGGCCTGGGGCGATTGCCTGTTAAGGCCGGGTGCGTCGAAGCTGGTCTGCGAGTTATCCTCGCTCAGATCCTCCTCAAGGGGAGGGGCCGACGGTACGAAGGTGAACAGAGTAAGCTGGCTTGCCGAACGCTCATCGCTCTGGGATTTTGCCCATCCGAGCATGGAGGGCAGGGCGGCCAGCAGTGCTTTGCGGTCGCGGGGGCGATCCCCCAGGCTATCGAGCCCGCCTGCATGTATGAGAGCCTCGAGGTGAAGCAGACCGAGGCCCGCAGAGATCGCGGCCTGTGCCACCTCTGCCAGCGATGTAAAGCCGGAGGCCGGGCGAGCCAGTATAAACTTGTGGGCATGAGAGGTACGCCAGCCTGGAAGGGTTGCCAATCCCCAGAGAACGGACCACGAATCGCCGTCACGCTGAATGGAGGGATATTCAGTACTGTAGTTGACGTGAGGTGGGTCGATGCGAACACCTAGCTTGCGCGCCTCGTCGGCCACAGTTGTGACCACGCGTGCACCACCGCTACGCCAGGCGACGCCCAGCGCGCCCGCCATATGGGCAGCCGGGTGGCCCGCTTTCAACGCACTCGATAGCTCATCGGGATTCGTAGTAGGCAGGTTTGAGGCAAAGCCGGGAGTGGGGTAGCGGCGGGCCAGTACGAGACCCTCGTAAACAGCATCGAGCGCGGCAGATGCCGGCAGGTGGACGATGGGGTATCCCAGCGAATATAGCGCCTGAGAAGACCACGGCAGATCGGGCAGGACCGGTCCCCAGGCAGCAAGCGTGTCGTCGGGAAAGACAGTACGCGGGGCCACGACTATCGTTTCGGGATCTCGTACGAACGTAACGGGCGAGCCCTTCAGAGACAGGGCCAGGCCGGCTAGCCGGGCCGAATCGTCAGAAAGGTCGTCGTGCGCCTCGAAGGCTTGCCAACCGCCATCCATAGCCGCCGGAAGCAGGGCGCGCAGAGGGTCGCCCGTCAGGTTGAGCACCTGTGCGGCGGCCACCACTGACTGCACAGGCAACAGGTCGAGTGGGCAAGTCAGATGGGCAACGCGGGATGACCCGTAACCGGCAATAAGCGCCTGTAGCAGGTGTTCGCGACCGGCCTGCGGCAGCACGAGGCCGGGCACCTGCGGCGCGAGAGACGATGGCGCAGTATCGGCCCCCTCGACGGGGGCGGTTGCAGAAAGGCCCAGAGCATAGGCCAGAGTAGAGTTTGCCAGCGATCCAACAGGCCCACCGTGGGGAACGGGAGCATCAGCAGAGGCGGCGAAACGAGCGATTTCGGCCAGTGCGACCCAGGCTCCAGTGTCGCCCCAGCGAATCATGCCATCCAGTTCTGCGGCCAGACTTTCCGACTGGGACGCACCGTCGCCCGCTGCTAACTGGAGAAGGCGCGACTGTGCGGTTTCCAGTAGAAAGGCGCGGCCCTGCGTGGAGGGCGCGGGCGCAAGGGGCCAATCCGTTATTTGTGAGGCCAACGCGGCGATTGCCAGTGTGTTTTCTATGGCTTGGGGCCAACGGGTGTACAGAGCAGTTACTTCGTCGGGTGCGCGCAGGTAGTCGTAGCCTGTGCGGTCGGGCGCGATGGAAGTGGTGACCGTGCTGGGGTTGGCGACTTCGAGGGGCCAGCCCGCCTTGCGGCGAGCCAACTTGAGGCTTTCGTATGCAGGGGCATCGTCGGGCTGGAGATAGCGAGCGGGAGGCGTAGCAACAAGCGGCAGGCCGAGCGATTGGGCAGCATTCGAGATCACATCGGCCAGCGCAGTGTCGCCTGCACGCCCCGAATGAGGCAGGCCAACGTAGGCCGTCGCGGGGAAAGCGGCAGTAATGGCCGAGGCCCACGTTGCTCGTTGTTTGGCGGGCGCCGAGGTGATAGGTTGGGGCGCACCCGCTTCGTCGCCTCCCAGCAGGATCAGGACGACGCCTGCAGAGTGCGCGGCAAGCACAGGCCACTCTATTGCGGTCTCGGCGGCGGGCCAGCCCGCATAGGACGTGGAGGCCAGGTGGGCCAGGTTGCGCGCCCCCTCGGCGCTGTGAGCTATGAGCAGGGCACTCTGGACGATGGGATCGGCCTTGCCCCGGCGCGCGCCATCAGGCGGTAGCAGGATGTCGACCTCGACGCCGTAGATGAGACCAACGCCTGTCGACCGGGCGGCAGTAGTGGCGTCGGGCCAGCCTGCGAGAGGCGAGCGGTCGGCTATAGCCAGAGAGGTGTAGCCGAGGTCGCGGGCGCGTCGGAACCACTGCTCAGGCGAGGCAGGTCCACCCGCACGGCTAAAATGGCTGTGAACATTGAGGTAGGTAAAATCGCTCATATAGACTGATTATAGGATGGGGCATGACCGCTGTGGGGATCGCGTGGATATGGTGTGGATTTATGAAGTTAGAGGGATTTGTAGGCAATCTCAGACCCATTGCCGTGATGCTACACTGCGCTATCTTTAGGTACGGCTATGCTATAATACGACCATGAACTATCAGGATATAATCACCATCGAGCCAGGCAAGCGCGGCGGCAAGCCGTGCATTCGAGGCATGAGGATCACTGTTTACGATGTGTTGTCTTATCTTGCCGCGGGTATGAGCCATGAGGAAATATTGCAGGACTTCCCCTACCTCACGGAAGAAGATATTATGGCCTGCCTCGCCTACGCAGCCGACCGTGAACACAAGATACTTACCGCACCCCACAGCGGATAGGTGAAACTCCTTTTTGACCAGAACCTATCGCCGCGTCTGGTAAAGCTGTTAAAGGATGTATATCCCGATGCCAGTCACGTTTACCTGGTTCATCTGGATCAAGCAACGGACATAGCCGTTTGGGAATACGTGCAGCAGCACGGTTGCGCCATTGTGACTCGCGATGTGGACTTCATTGAGTTGGGTATGTTGCGAATTTTCCTCCAAAGGTCATTTGGGTGCGTCGTGGAAATTGCTCTACCTCGGATATTGAGACAATGCTACGGGTGCATGAGAGCGCTATAAACACGTTAGAGAATGATCCTGATGTAGGTTATATCGAGTTATCCTAATGTTCAGGCCAGGCAACATGAGACGAAGGAGACAGGATAGGTGGCTATAACCCCACAACGACTAAAAGGATTCCGCGACCATTTGCCTGCGGATATGTTCGTGCGACGGCACGTCATGGAGACTTTGCGTTCTATCTTTGAACTGCACGGCTTCGCGGCTCTGGAAACCCCCACGCTTGAGTATGCCGCCACCCTCGAAGGAAAGTACGGTGAGGACGAGCGCCTCATCTATAAGTTCGAGGACAATGGCAAGCGAAACGTGGGCATGCGCTACGATCTGACTGTGCCGCTGGCGCGCGTTGTCGCTATGCACCTGAACGATCTACAGTTCCCCTGGAAGCGGTACCAGATGAGCCCCGTGTGGAGGGGTGAAAACCCTCAGTTCGGGCGCTACCGCGAGTTCTACCAGTGCGATATTGACATCGTGGGCACTTCGTCACCCCTGGCCGATGCCGAAACGCTGGCGATATTCGGCGAAGCGATGGACAAGTTGGGTTTCACCGGGTATCGTGTGCTAATCAACCACCGCGCACTATTGGCGGGGCTGGCGCGCAGTGCAGGAGTCGAGCCCGAGCAGGCGGGCACAATCTACAGGGCGATGGACAAGCTCGACAAGATCGGGCCGGATGGTGTGCGCGCCGAGATGGTCAAGAACGGAGTGGACTCTGATGTGGCAGAGCGTGTGCTGGAGATATTCCTGAGGGGTGGCAACATACACTCCTTTGATGACAACAAGGCTCTGCTCGCAGAACTGGAGGGGCCGTTGGCTGGAGACGAAGCGGCTCTCAAGGCGCTGGCCGATCTGCAGGCCATTCTATCTGCTCTGGAAGGAATGGGCGTGCAGAAGGACAGGTTCAGGGTGGACATAACGCTGGCGCGTGGACTGGATTACTACACGGGTGCCGTGTTCGAGATAGTGGTGGACGAACCTAAGATCGGGTCGCTGGGCGGCGGAGGACGCTACGACAATCTGGTCGGCATGTTCGCCGGGCGCAGCCTGCCCACCACTGGCGCCTCCTTCGGCGTCGAACGCATTATAGATGTGATGCAAGAGTTGGGTATGATTGTGCCCCAGACTACACCGAGCAAGGCCTTGATAACCGTATTCGATAACAAGCCGGAAAGCGTACAGGCATCGCTCGCCCTGGCGTCAGATTTGAGGTCGCAGGGGATTGCCTGCGAGGTATACCTGAACGCTGGTGACAAGCTTGGCAAACAGTTCGGCTACGCCGACAAACTGGGTATCCCATTCGCGGTCGTGCTCGGCCCCGACGAGATAGCAGCAGGCACGGTCACCGTGAAAGACCTCAAAGCCCCACCCCCCGGCAACCAGAAGACCGTGGAGCGCGGAGAGCTAACAAACATTCTTAGAGGATGAAACGGCGCGCCATGCGTTCTATTAACTTAATAACGTAAGCAGGGCCAAGCGGGACAGCTTTTGTGTAGTTCTTTCGGGCGCATTTTCGTGAGAGGGCGACCGACAATCGACAACAGAATGCGTGCTGAGTCATGCGTCAATGTTAGCTTCCGATGAACCCCGTCGCCTTTGTCATTCTGAGCGTAGCGAAGAATCAACCTCCACACCTTTCTGTTTGCAAGCAGACGGAACACGTATGTCCGAACCAGGAGGAAACCCACCTGATTCTTCGCTACGCTCAGAATGACAAGAGCAAGTGGATTCGCCACAACGCGCATGATACATTCTGTCATCTATAGCCCCTAATCGCTTTCCATTTATGGTATAAATAAAGGATAAATATTCTAATGAACGGGCGGTGTGACAACCGCCTAAATGTTTGCACTAAGGATTAGATAAACATCTATGCGTAATATAGCCGTGACGTCGAAAAGACCACCACGCAAAAAGAAGGATGACTTCCCATCACAGCTCGTGGCCGAGCCGGATGTTCTCGACCGAGAGTTAGCCGAGGAAGCCGGGGAAGAGGTCGCCGAAGCCACAGGGTCGTTTGTCGGCGCGGGGATCGGGCTGGAGGCCGCCGCGCAAGCCGAAGTCGTAGCAGGCGAGATCGTGCTGGCCGACGAGCAGGAAGGCGAACTGACCGCACAGGATCGCCGCGAGGTCAGCAAGAGCGTATTCCGGCTTGCATGGCCTGCTATCGCCGAAAACGCCCTGCAAACACTCATGGGGATCGTGGACACCGCAGTGGTAGCCAGGCTTGGAACGGCAGCGCTCTCGGGCGTGGGCCTGTCCCAGCAATTGGTGTGGATCCTCACTACGGCGCTGGTGGCGATCAGCATGGGCACGACAGTGCTGATCGCACGCTATACAGGCTCGAAGCAGAGGGGCGAGGCCAATGCTGTCCTGAAGCAATCTCTCATTCTGTCAGCCGTCATGAGCCTGGTCCTGATGCCCATTGGTTTCCTGTCATACCCGCTCATGTCGGTGCTCGGACTGGAAAGCGTGGCGGCGGGCGAGGGCGCAACCTACTTGCAAATAACCCTCTTTTCGGCCTTGCCTCTCGTGATGATGTTGATTGCAGGCGCGGCATTGAGAGGATCAGGCGATACCCGCACCCCTATGTTCGTGACCGCCAGCATCAACGTCGTCAACGCGATTTTGGCTGTTGAGTTGGTGTTCGGCGGTGACAAGGCGAGCGGCATCCTGGGCGGGTGGCTCAGCGGCCTGCTGCACCTGGTGGGGCTTGGGCAGGTCAATCTGCCCGGTCTAAGCTGGATACCTGAAATGGGAGTGGCGGGGTCAGCATGGGCATCGGTTATCGCCCGCACTATAGGCATTCTCATCCTGCTGGGGGTGCTCCTCAGGCCGAAGGGATTCCTCAGCTTAACTGGGCGAAGCGGCGGCGCGTGGCGGTTCAACCTGGACATTGTGAAGAGGATGCTGGGCGTGGGCATACCGACCGCGTTCGAGCAGTTATTCATGTCGCTGGGCGTGCTGCTCTATAACTTCCTGGTGATCGGCATGGGCGAGGTAGTGTTCGCCACCTCGCGTGTGGCGCTGAACATAGTGTTCATGTCGCAGATGCCCGGCTTTGGCTTCTCGATTGCTGCCACCACTATAGTGGGGCATAGCCTGGGGGCGAAGAGTCCGAGGCGTGCGCTGTTGGGCGCGACCCTGGCAACCCGCTCGGCTGTGATCTGGATGGGCGCGATGGGCGTCGTCTTTTTCTTCTTCGGAGACGTGATTATGCACGTCTTTACGGACGATCAGCGGTTAATCCAACTGGGCGCCGACTGCCTGAAGGTGATCGCCTTCTACCAGCCATCGCTGGCGATAGCATTCGTGTTGGGTGGCGCGCTGAGGGGCGCGGGCGACGTGCGCTACCCGATGTGGGTTACCTCCTCTGCCGTGTGGCTGGTGAGGCTGCCGACAGGGGCGTTCCTGGGCCTCAATGCAGTATGTGTTCCTTTCACCAATATGTGCGCGCCGGGCTTGGGCCTGGGGCTGATAGGAATCTACGCCGCGCTGATCCTCGAAGCGACAGTGCGAGCAGTGCTGCTGTTCCTGCGGTTCAGGGGTGGCAAGTGGCAAAAGATGAAGGTGTGATGTGCTAATGGCTCCATCGAGCGCCATGTAGATACTTCCCAGGTCCCTGTTTGCGCCAAGGCACGATAGGTATAATGAAGGAGAACATTAGACCAGAAAGGAAACACCCACAAATGCCTAACTTTAGTGCGACACGCGCAACCCCACACAGATTCGTGCCCGACGATCTTGACGTTACGAACATTGAGGCTCTTAGTGGCCTGTACGATACATTGGAAGAGCGCGACATTGAAACGCTCTCAAAGTTGGAGGATTTTATCCTTGATTGGGAAGAACTGAGTGCGGTAGAGTACGAAGCCTACTCGCTGGCCTATATTGACATGACGGTGGACACGGGCAACGCCGACTATGAAGCTCGCTATCTGAAGATTGTTGACGAAACGCTACCCGTGAAAGAACAGCGCGACTTTGCCTTGAAGCGTAAATTGCTGGCCTCGCCTGCCGTCGAACAGTTGGGCGACGAGTATGCCGTCTATTTGCGCAACATGAGGTCGGAGGTGGGCCTGTTCAGAGACGAGAACGTGCCCCTCATGCAGGAAGCCCTCAAGTTAGAGCAGGAGTTCAACAAGATCGTGGGCGCACAAGAGGCCGAGTTCAGGGGCAAGAAGTACACCCTGCCCCAGTTGATGCCTTTCCTCGAAGAGCAGGACCGCGAAACTAGAAAGGGTGCCTGGCTGGCGCGCTGGAACACAAAGCTGGCCGACGCTGATGCGCTGGACGACCTTTACGATCGTATGTACAAAGTGCGCCAACAGATGGCCCACAATGCGGGCTATGCCAACTTCAGGGATTACAAGTTCGAGGAGATGAAGCGGTTTGACTACACGCCGCAGGACTGCCTGGCCTTCCACGATGCTATCGCGAAATATATCACCCCCGTGGTAGCGGAGAACTGGGAAGAGCGACGGGAGCAGCTCGGTACTGATACCCTGAGGCCATGGGATCTCGATGTGGATGCCGAGGGGGCGCCCCCCATCAAGCCATTTGAGACGGTAGAGCGGTTGGAAGAGGGCTGCTATAAGATAGTAAGCAAGATCGATGAACAATTGGCCGGATATTTCAGGGAGATGATCGATAGCAGGCTGCTCGACCTGGCGAACCGGCCGGGCAAAGCGCCGGGCGGCTATATGGACAACCTGCCTGATACGCAGGTGCCTTTCATCTTCATGAATGCGGTGGGGAGCAAGGATGATGTGAACACCCTGCTGCACGAGGGTGGGCACTCGTTCCACTACTACCTCGCCCGCACCCTTCCTCTGTTCAGCTATCACAGCACCACGCACGAGTTCTCGGAAGTCGCCTCGATGAGCATGGAGCTATTGTCGAGGCCCTATATGAGCGAGTTCTACAGCGACGAGGAGCTAAGCCGTCTGCTGAAGGACCAACTGCGCGACACCCTTAAGTTCTTCCCTTTCATGGCGATGATCGATTCGTTCCAGCACTGGGTATACACCGCTGACGACCACAGCGCGGCGGCCCGGCGCAAGAAGTGGTCCGACCTGGAAGCCCGCTTCAGGCCGGGGCTGGACTGGACCGGACTGGAGCAGTACAGGGAGATCGGCTGGCAGTACCCACATGTGTTCGATGTGCCGTTCTATTATGTGGAGTACGGCATCGCGCAGTTGGCTGCCCTGCGGATATGGCTTAATTCGCTGGAAGACGAGCGAGGCGCGATAGAGTCTTATAAGAAGGCGTTATCTCTCGGCGGCTCGCGCCCCTTGCCCGATCTATTCGATGCGGCAGGCGCACCATTCGGCCTGGATGACGCGGCAGTAAGCAAGATCGTGGAAGGTACGCTGGCCGAACTAAGAAGTTAGCAGGCGCCGTCGCTTCCCCATAGATCACGGCCAGGCGGGACACCGCAACCTGACCCCTCTTCACGCAATGTGCGAAGAGGGGTCTTTTTATTGGGAACGTGGGCAATGCCTTAAGACCACTGGGCAATACTCTTCTTTTTGCCTGGAATTCCCCACCGGGACCGGTCGTTAGGCGTCATACCGATGCCAATCATTGTTCCCAAGCCCCCTTTTGCTTAAGTGGACCGTATGTTCTAGCGACTGTTGCTAATATTTGGAACAGATCGTTACGTGAATTTGTTATAGAAGTTGTCCACAAAGTGGGGTGTAAATCGCTTGACTCTCAATTGTGGATAACGTATTCTAACGAAGCTTCGAGAAAAGCCACCTCAACAGGCCACCTCGGTCAGCGAAGCTCCAGTCCTTCCGGGGGCATTATGCTTCGTTACGGCTTTTTATAACCTTCATCTGAACAGGTCAATAGCATCAGGCACAACACATTTACCTCCTTTTCTGGGGAAACTGTGTGGGAATCCTATTATCCAGGGGACTAGACAAACACCACTATATGTGGTATCATCTGTCCATGTTGGCACAATATGTAGGAGAAGGCCTGTCAGGCAGCAGATAGCCGCAAGAATATGCACCGAGGGCGGTGGAAATGTGGAAAAGTTTGTCCACCGGCCATGTGGAAAAGTCTACACAGAGAAGGCTCGGACGCGTAAGATATAAGCCCTTCTTATAGGAATCACGCAGAGAGATTATTGATTTTTAGCTTTGCCGTTGCTATGATGTGTTCACGCATAGCGGCGCGGAGCAAGGCACTGGGCACTTGAGACAGGGAGTGAGGTCACAAGGGGAGGGCGGACAATGAATAAGGCAGGAGGAGAAGGCAGTATGAACGCCAAACAGATATGGCAAGCCGCGTTGGGCGAATTACAAATTAAAGTGCCTGGGCCGAGCTTCCAGACGTGGCTGAAAAACACCTCTATTGCCCAGTACGAAGAGGGCAAGTGGATCGCGATTGCTGTACCCAGTAATTTTGCCAAGGAGTGGCTCGAAAAGAAGTACAGCAAGCAGATCGCCGAGACGCTAAAGAACGTGCTGGGGCGTGACATTGAAGTGCGATTTGAGGTCAGGACGCCCGCACGAGGTGATACCAACAGGGGTCTGCACGCTCTCGATGGCGTGGGCGACAAGCAAGAGTACGAACTGCCGATGGCGGTGGGCGACGGGCGAAGCGCCGGAATTGGCAGCCAGCCTATGAGCGGCGCTGTAAACCAGATTCATGGTCACTCTGATAGTCCAACACCCATCCGCGACATGAACGGGCAGGTAAGCCCGCAGGGACAGCCTCATGGGCAGGTAGGTGGCAATGTAAGCAACATTGGGAGGCCTGCCGCTCCCGGTGTGGCGGGTATGTCCAACCGCAGTGGCTCAATGAGCGGCACATCGCCCATACAGGCTCCCCAGTTTATTCGGGGCGGCGGCAATACCACCGCAGCGGCGAGGGCCGCCGTACAGCTTGAGATGAGCATGGAAGCCGACTCGATGCTGAACCCTCGTTACACATTCGACAAGTTTATCGTGGGCAAGAGCAACCAGTTGGCGCACGCGGCCAGCAGATCCGTTGCCGAGAAGCCCGCGATGGGATATAACCCCCTCTTCCTCTATGGCGGCGCGGGGCTGGGCAAGACCCACCTTCTGCACGCAATCGGACACGAGGCGCTCAAGCGCAACCCCGGCGTGCGCGTACTGTATGTGACCAGTGAGAAGTTCACCAACGACATCATCAGCGCGATCAGGGACGGGCGCAACGAGACCTTCAGGAACATGTACAGGTCGGTGGACATTCTGCTGGTGGACGACATCCAGTTCATCGCGGGCAAGGAAACCACGCAGGAGGAGTTCTTCCACACGTTCAACACCCTTCACAGCGCGAACAAGCAGGTCGTACTTTGCTCAGATAGGCCGCCGAGGGCGATCCTGACGCTGGAGGAAAGGCTGCGGTCGAGGTTCGAGTGGGGATTGGCTGCCGATATTCAGCCGCCCGACCTTGAAACAAGGATCGCTATCCTGCGCGCCAAGGCCGAGAGTATGGAAGTCAGAGTGCCGAGCGAGGTGGTTGATTTCATTGCCCGCAAGGTGCAGAGCAATATCCGCGAGCTTGAGGGTGCGCTGAACAGGATCATCGCCTACGCACACCTGAACGGCATGAACGTGACCGTAGACCTGGCGGCAGCCTCGCTGACCGACCTGGGCGCGGGCCAGCGTCGCAAGCCCGTCACCCACGAGAGGATCGTGGAAACGGTGTCCAGCTTCTTCAACCTCGAACCGGAAGACCTCAAGACGGGGTCACGCAGCCGTGAGGTACTGGTGCCGAGGCAGATCGCCATGTTCCTCATGCGCGAGGAGATGGAGACGCCCTTTATTCAGATAGCGTCGTACTTCGGTAAGCGCGACCACACGACTGCCATGCACTCGTTCGAGAAGATCGAGGGTCTGGTGGAGACCGACAACCAGATGCGCCAGGACGTGCTGGTTATCCGTCAGATGCTGTACGGAGAGCACGAGCGGTAGGGAGAGCGGACGACGGCGTGATACGTGATACGTCAATAAGAATAACGAAGGGGGACATAGTATGTGTCTCTCTTTGTTAATTCCTAGTGAGACGGGGAGAAGAATTGAAACGCAGAGATCGTCCGAGACTGGCAGGGTTTGACTTCTGTGCTATACTTTTCTGAGGCGCAAGCCTTCTTGTTGCTTAGGGCGTTAGCTCCAATGGTAGAGCAGGGGAACTTCAGTTCCCTATGTTGTTGGTTCGAGTCCAACACGCCCTAAACAACAATGATCAAATAAATAGCTTCTTGAGATCCCCTGTGATGCTTTGTCGCTCTTACACATGGGGTTTTTTGCATGCCCAAGGGTGGTTAACGGGAGCTGCTATAGAGGTCAAGCACCTGACATGAGCATTGGGAAGGATCACTAACGGTAAGCAGCGTGGTGAGATGGGTGTTGGTCTAAAAGGTGACGGATCAACCAGCACTATCAGGGTTTGAATGAAGCTATTATGCTACAATATCTTGAAGGATTGATGAAGTGGGTTGTACCTCTGGAGGTATAAAGATGAGAACCAAAGTCAGCAAAGAAGGCGTGCTAATACCCAAAAATCTGCTTGAAGGGATAGATGAAGTGGACATCCGCAAGGAGGATGGCACTATTCTGGTGGTGCCTGTGAATGGGTCGGACCCGATTCTGGAACTGGGAAAGCACCCAATAACAATTGACGTGACCGACGCCTCAGAAAAGCACGATCTCTACCTTTATGGCAAGCAATAGATGGCTACTTGACACAAGCTATGTTTTAGCGCTCGAACTAGCGAACGATCAGAGCCATAAGAGCGCACTTCAGCACTGGCAGAAGTTAGGCAAGAAGTCGCCTCAACTGGTGGTCACGTCCTTCATATTTGGGGAAGTGGTAACCTTTTTCAACAGCCGAGGCTACTACAGCAAAGCGGTCGAGGTAGGTAACCGTCTGTTGCATAGTGTTTCAGTAGAGTTTGTGCATGTGGATGAGGAGCTTCTCTTAGAAGGCTGGGAGTTGCTACAACAGCACCAGGATAAAGATTTCTCTTTGGCCGACTGTGTATCTTTCGTCGTCATGCGAAGGCTAGGGCTGACACATGCATTGACGTTTGACAGGCACTTTACGCAAGCGGGTTTCCTCAGCGAACCGTAGAGCCAAATTGCACCACACGTCGCTATTCCACCTGCACAACCACCGTCTGGATAGAGTTGTTGCCGTAACCCAGGCGGTTCCAGGGTGCCTGGTCGGGCTGGGTGTTGCCCTGAGCGTCGGTGGCACGTGAGCGCAACGCGAAGCGGCCTGCGCGGGGCGGCGTCCAGGTGAACTGCCATTGCTGCCAGGTATAGGGAGCCGCGTCGCCTATGAGGGTGGCCGGGGTCCACGCACCTGCGCCCTCGGTCGCCACCTCCACCGCCGCAACGGGCGCAGAACCGCACCACGCAAGCCCGGAAATCGTGCAAGGCGCGAGTGGCACCGTGTCTCCCCCGGCGGGCGAGGTTATGAGGGACTTCACGAGTATCTCGCGCACGGGCGCCTCGGCGGGCGACGAAGGAAGGGAATAGACATAGCGCTGGGTCTGGAAGAAGCCGGTGAAGGGCGCGTCAATGGCGGTTATCCGCGTGAGCCACTTCACCGAAGCCATGCCGTACCAGCCCGGCACGATCAAGCGCACAGGCCCGCCATGTTCGGTCGGCAATGGCGCGCCGTTCATCTCGTAAGCGAGCAGGCCATGCCCACCGAGTGCCGCGTCGAGGGGGAGCGAGCGCTGGAAAGTGATCTGTTCGGGCTTGTTGTCTATTGTGCCGCTGTCGGCTCCAGTGAACAGAATCTCGACTACCGATGGGCGCGGGCCGGCACGTGAGAGAAGGTCAGCAAGAGGTACCCCACGCCACTGAGCCGTGCTGACCGCGCCGGACGCCCACGGCTCACCCTTGGGCAGAGGCGCGAGGCCGAGTCTGCTGTTGCCCGCACATTCGAGCGTAGAAGTGAGCGCGACCGAGGGCAGCGCTAGCAGGTCGGCATATGTGATAGTAAAAAGTACCTCAACAGATCCGTCTATTTCGAGCGCCCACGAAGCGATGGCGGGCGCGGCAGGCATGTCGAAGTTGGAGCGTACGTAGAAGTTGGGCGTGGGCGTGATGGGTTGTTGCAGGGCAGGCAGTGGTGTCTCGGCGTTAAACGGCCTGCCCTTGACGACGTTCAGCCGGGATTGTTCGGGATCAGTAGGCATAGGGTTAATTTCTGGTAAGTGACAAGTGTTGTCGGTCATTCTTGGCTAACTACTTATTAGTTAGCGGGCAGAATATTGCTCTATAAATGCCAGCGTGCGGGTCCAGGCATCGGCGGATTCCTTGGCGAACTCGGCTGATTTGCGGTCAAAGAAGGAGTGAGGCGCGCCAGGGTAGACTACTATCTCGTGGGGTACGCCGGCGGTGTCAAGATTGAGGTCCAGTTGGTGGACGCTGGTCTCGGGTATGCCCTGGTCGGCCCCACCAAAGAGGCCAAGGACGGGAACGCGGGCGTTCACCGTAAGGTCGAGTACGGGCGCATCAGTGCCGGTGAACTGGCGCGAGAGACTGCCATAGAAAG
>DATINP010000164.1:0-6645 GCA_035474135.1 Chloroflexia bacterium
CTCATTAGCCAGTCCCAGAAGCGCGCCGACCAATCGGACCCCACCGCCAGCGCCAGAGCTAACGGTACCAACACTCCGCCTGCCAGCAAAAGCGCGCCCACACCGTCGGGCCAACCCGGCACCTGCGACAGGCCAAGCAGAGCCACCCCGCCCGCGCTGCCTGTCACTATTACGGTTTCGACCAGGGTGGCTGCGGTGGCGACCGATTTAAGTACACCTTCGCGCTCGGCGAGGAGCGCTCTGCTCAGCACATACCAGTACTGGCCGGGTATATAGCGTGCCAGACCCGCGTGGAAGTAAACACGAACGCCACGCCACCACCCCAGCGCATATCCCCACCCGCGCACGATTCGCCACCAGGGTAACGCGATTAGCGGGCCGCGTACCAGAGCACACACCGCGGCCAGCACGATAAACGCCCACGACATGCGCCATTCGTGCGCCCCGATCTCGTCGATTTGCCCCCACAAGGCCCAGAGGAATGCGCCCAGCACAGCGACTACTCCCACGGCGCGCACGACACGGAGAACTCCAGGCTGTAAATGCAGTCTCATACTGGGGGCTAGTATACACGAACAGACCCCCTTGACACATTGTGTTATAATTATGATACAATGATACAGAAGGAGGGATGATGACTATCTGGCTGGATGTGAACCCGCGAAGCGGTGTGCCCCTGTACGTGCAGATCGTGGACCAGATCAAGCACGCTATCGATGTGGGCGCGCTCCGGACAGGAGATCAGTTGCCCACCGTGCGGCAGTTGGCGACAGAGTTGACCATTGCCCCCAACACTATTGTCAAAGCCTACAACGAGTTGCAGGCGATGCAACTGATTGAGAGCAGGGCGGGAGTGGGCACAGTTGTGACAGCCGGTCGCGATGGCGCCCTTCGTGCGCAGCAGGTCGATGCGGTCCACAAACGGTTGAGCGATGTGGTGCGTGATGCCAGGGGGCTTGGCATCACGGCAGACGAACTTGGCGCCGGCTTCGAAAGCGAAGTAAAGCGCTACTACGATAAAGAAAGGGGTTGATATGGTAACTACGCAAGAAAGAGCAAGTGCACGCCCCGGCGGTTCCGGGGTCGCTGCAATCGAGATCAAGGATCTGGTGGTCAACTATGGCGCCAAGCGAGCCGTGAATGGGCTATCGCTGAGCGTACCTGCAGGATCGGTCTACGGCTTTCTGGGGCCGAACGGCGCAGGCAAGACCACTACAATCAAAACGTTGTTGGGCTTCCGGACGCCAAGTGGAGGCAGCGCGAGTGTACTGGGGCACGACATAGTCACTGAAAGCGTGGAATTACGCGCGCGCACCGGCTACGTGAGCGAGGTCAACAGCCTCTACGACTCGCTGACCGTGAGCCAGATGTGCGCGTTTTGCCGCTCGACCGCGCTCCAATGGAACCAGGACACGGTTGACCGCTACATAAAGAGGTTCAACTTGCCCGAGAATGTTCGAGTACGTCAGTTGTCGAAGGGGATGAGCAGGCAGCTCGCCTTCAGCCTGGCGATGGGCGCCGACCCCGACCTGTTGATACTGGATGAGCCGACCTCGGGGCTTGACCCTATTGCGCGTCACGAATTGCTCAACCGCCTGGTGGGCGAAATTGCCTCGGAAGGCAAAACCGTCTTCTTCTCTTCCCATATTCTGTCCGAAGTCGAGACGGTGGCCGACTGGGTGGGAATCGTAAAGGCGGGCAGGCTGGTGATAAGTGACGAGTTGGACCATCTGAAGCAGAGCCAGAAAGTGCTCAAGCTGGTGTACGCTGACCCTCCCACAGCCGAGGAACTGGCCACGCTCAATGCGACGCCGGGTGTCGGGCGGATCGAGCAGGAAGGCAGAAGTGTGCGTATTATGGTGAACGGCGACGCTGATGCGCTGGCGCGCAGCATACGCGAGAAAGGGAGCAATCTGCGCGATGTTGAGGTGGTGGGCCTGACCCTGGAAGACCTATTCCTGGAATATATGAAGGAGGATGGTGGTGATCACTAAAGAGCTTATTGATTCGCGCTGGAAAATTCTGATCGGCGCAGTGCTGAGCGTGGTAATAATCATATTGGGAGCGGTCAGCTTCGATCTGATCCGGCAGGCGCTCACTCCTGAACAATTGCAGAGCGTTTCAAACGCGGTGGGCCAAAACTTTGCCAGCGCGTTGACGGACTACAATACGTTCCTGTGGAACCTGACCTTTAACCTGTCGGGTGATAGTGGAATCGTTATGGTAATAATAGCTGCACTGCTCGGCGCTTCCCTTATAGCGGGCGAGGTGAACAAGCAGACGATCTTCCTGCTCCTGAGCAGACCTCTGAGCCGTAACCGCATTCTGCTAACCAAGTACGCGGTGGATGCGGCGATCCTGCTGGGCCTGACCATACTGAGTGGGGCGACACTCTACATTGTGTCGGTGGTGTCGGGACGCCCTCAGAATCTGGGAGGGCTAGCTACATCTATCCTTCTCTTCTGGCTTGGTACTTTGTTCGTGTTCGGGGTAGCCACGCTGCTATCCACACTCTTCAATGATGTGCTGCGCCCGCTCGGCTTGACGGTGGTGGTGCTCATTTTGTTGAACCTCGTGGGCCTGTTCCCTCACGGCAGTGACTGGTCAATTCCTTCGTACTGGTCAAGCCTGCCCGCATACCTGGGTCAGGAGTTCCCCCTGAAGGCGTTCTTAATCTCACTCGTGGCGGCGCTGGTGCCGGTGGCGTTAGCGTTCCCCTTGTTCAGAAGGCAGCAGTACTAAGGAAATACTCTTGACATTATGCCCACGAATATTTTACTCTTGAGCAAGAGACATCACTCTGTGTGCCCTTACGCAGATGACACTAATCCTTGCCGGATCACTTTATTGATCGGGCTGTCCCATAATTAGAAGGAGTATTTCCATGAGCAATACGCCTCCCAGGCGTGGCGACCAACGCCCCGCCCAGGGGTCGAACCGGCCGCGATCAGGGCCGCCACCTCGCACAGGACCGCCTTCCCGGTCTAGCGTAGGGGGGTCTCGCAGTAGCGCGTCGCGTCCTCGTGCAGTTGCCCCGCGCCGTGATCCGTTCCCACTCATAATGGGTGGGGTTATCGGCATGATGGTGGTGGGTGTGGCGATTGTGGTAGTGCTGCTGTTGAGCAAAGGCTCCAACAACCCCGCTACTACCACAGATAGCTCCGGCCAGCCAACTATGGCCCAGAGTACGGACTCAGGTATCGTCGTCGCGGCTTCGACCCTGATTGATGGCCCCGGTGTGCCTGTTGCCGACGAAGGCAGGTCGCACGTGGGCGACACCGATGTCATAACCTACCAGAGCTACCCTCCCAGCTCCGGCAGCCACTATAACACCCCTGCTTCTCCTGGCTTCTATCCCGACGCCGTCCCCGATGGGAATGTCGTCCACAGCCTGGAGCATGGTTACGTGGTTTTGTACTACAAGTCCGATTTACCGGCTGATGTTAAGCAACAGATACAGGAAGCCTTTACTAAATTGCCCGTGGAGAAGTACGGCAAGGTGAAGATTGTCATAGTTCCCTATGACAAGGGGATGACTACTCCCATAGCCCTGGCCGCCTGGGATCGCCTCCAGAGGCTGGACTCCTACAACTACGACAGCGTGCTGGCCTTCTACCAGGCATGGGTAGACAAAGGGCCTGAGGATGTGCCGTAGGAATTACCAGTGAGCAGTTGGACGACGGACGACCGATGGGTTGTCCGTCGTCTGCGTTTAATATCCCTTACCACCCGTAGTAGTAGGGCAATATCAGGGCCAGCAGGCAGTAGGCAGCGAAGAGCACTATTGCGATTGCTGCTATGTACCGCGCCTGGGCGTTCAGCCAGGCGGGCAGGAAAGCGGTCAGTCTAGTAAGTCCGGACAGGACTAGCCACATAATTGGTATAGCCAGTACGAACAGGTAGCGCCCCTGGGGGTCGGACGGCAAGCCGCCGTACGCAGTCAGCGCCATTTGCTTTGCGAAACCGGCAAAAATCGCCACCAATATAGCAAGAGTGGCGGGGAAGGCCAGGAGCGCGCGCCAACTGATGCGTCGAGCGCGCAGACCAAGCGCTCGGACGGCCAGGCTGCCCAGAGCGAGCAGCAGCAGGACCGCGATGATGAAGTATAGAGGCGTTGGGAGGTCTATAGACAGCCATCCGAAACTGCCCCAGAACGAGCGGTACTGCGTGTTGGCGTAGGCAAGCCACATGGCGGGCTTGCTGAAGGATTGGGGATTGAGGAGCGCGTCAGCCATATCGCGCACGTCTGCGGGCACTACATTGGCGAAGGGCGAGCGCACAGTCCACGGCGCGTTCTCGCCAGAGGGGTCCACAAGAGCAGCCTTATAGATCGAGTCATTCCACGCTCGGTCTATGCCTTCGACCCGGATCGATAGGTCGTCGAATTGCACGCCTGCATTAGCCTCACCTACCGCGCCGATGTAAAGCACCACCTGCTCCGCGTTTTGCTCCATGACGGCTGTCAATTCCATGCGCGTCCAGTTGGCGTTCGAGGTCAGAGTGGTAGTGATCACGCCTGCTTCTCGCGCACCATCCATGATGGACAACCGGGCCGCGCCGGCCGCATTTGAGGCCTGCTCGGGGGCGAGTCGCGCCCAGCCCGCTACCGTGATCCGCAGGGCGGGGTGGAAGATCAGAGGTGGGATCAGCTTTTGCATAGCCGTTTGCGATGTGCCTAGCTGGATGACATAGGCGCCGTCGTGGGCTGTGCTGCTTGCCACACGCTCAACGCGCTGCACGGGTGTGTAGCTTGTGTACCAGCCGAGCGCGCGAGTGTCGTCAGGCCCGCACACTACAAAGAACGCACCCACTGCCAGTATTGCCGCAATGAGGGCGATTGCCCATGATCTAACTCGATGCCCGCTAGTCGAGGGGTGCGGGGTTGCCCTGTTTCTCCGGTAGAGCTTGTACGCAGCCCACACAAGCAAGCCTCCACCCAGCAGGGGAAGAGAAGCCGCGGACGCTGTGGCTTTGGTCGCTACTCCGGCCCCTGTTAGAACCAGGCACATCACGAGGAGAGTCACTTCTTTACGGCGCATGCCATGTTGCGTTGTATTTGGGCCGAACGAACTCTTGTAGAGGATCGCCAACGTTACGAACAGCGCCGACGCCGCTAGCTCTGCCAGGATGTCGTTATTGATGGACGTGGCGATGAAGGTGTGCATTGGCAGGAGAGCCAGTACCGCAGGCAGGGGCGCTTTGGTTGCGCCCAGGCGCCAAGCGAATACCCATGCCAGCGCGATAACAAGCAGGCCCAGCACGAGCGACACCAGGCGCATGATATAGATAGCGGCTTCCGGTTGCGTGTAGGGGTCAGCATCTATGCCAATGGCGCTGGCCGCATGGAGTGCCAACGCGCAGAGCCAGTAATAGGTCGGGGGTTGACGCACCTGTTGGAATACGAAGGGGTCGGTGCGAGTGGGTGAGCCGGGGGCCGTGGTGCCCACGAGGCGGCGTGTGAAATCGTTGCGGTCGGCTGAGGAGTTGATTGCTTCGATCAGCGCCGTGTCGCGGCCAGTGTTCCACACGTCGAGCGCCTGTACCGCGCCGTCGTCCAGGTTGTGCTTATCAAGAAGGGCAACGTAAGCAAAGTGGGCGTATTCGTCCGGCCCCTGCCACGGCGGTATTATCACGACGAACAGGAGGCCATAGATCAGGGCTAGCCAGAGAGCGGTGACGAGGGAAGATGCCCCCAGCCGTTCGGCCAGGCGCGGGAAGCGCCGCGCCAGATGGGGTAGGGATATGGCCACAATGGTGGTGAGTAGGGCAAGCAAGAGGAGCGCATAAACCAAGACCGGTACGGTGTTTGCGCCTGCTTCGCCCAACATGCTGGTCCACACTTGAAGGGGCGGCGCATCATAGCCAAGGCCGAAGGCGAGGTCGCCTTTCGTGATTGTGCCGTCCCTGTAGGCTGCGCCATTCGCGTATGGGTCGGCGCGGGGTGGGGGCTGGTACCAGAAAAGTGTCATCGCTTTGCCGGTTGTGGCGCCTGGCGATTCGATCAAGAGGTAGTAGTGCTGCTCGCGACTGCCGGCAATAGGAGTGAAGGAGAACGTGTACCAGGGATCGATGTCGAGCGTCTGCGCGGGAGCGATGGTAGCCGTCGCCAGATCGACAGCAGACGCGGGGTCGGCGCGCAAGTGTAACACGAGCGGGCTACGCGCCGCATCAGCCTGGTGTCCATATGTGCCGATGTGCACTTCCACGCTCGATAGCCCATCGTAGCGGGCGATGAACGTCTGCCCGATGCTTTCGCCGGCCAGTAGCTCGTCCGGCACAGCATTGGCAAAGCCATAGCGGCGTTGGGTAGCGGCGGCATATCCCGCCCACAGCACGTAAAGAGCGGCCAGCACGGGCAGGGCGATACGAACGATAAGCGAAATGCGAACACGATATGCAGGGGATTGCATGCTGTTCGCCTTATGGTGCTGGGTTCGGTGTGGGAGTTATTAGCCCTGCGGCTGGCGGGGGAGTGAGAATGCCGGGCAGGGGGGTGATTGTAGGCTGCTCGGGTGTAGGAGTGAGGATTCCAGGCATGGGCGTGGGGCGCTGGGTTGGCAAGGGTGTGAGTACAGGCGTGTCGGTAGGTAGGGGCGTCGGTTCGATGGTCGCTGTGGGTTCCTCCACTATCTCGGTGGGCGTGGC
>DATINP010000165.1:0-5182 GCA_035474135.1 Chloroflexia bacterium
CCACCAGAGGCAGTTTCTGTATTTTGTGTTGCGCAAATATCTCGGAAGCTTCTTCCGGCGAAACGTCGGCAGGAGCAGTAATCAGCTTCTGACGGGGAGTCATTACCTCGCCCACGGTCGAGTCGGGGTTGCGCACAAAGCGCACGTCTCGTGACGAAAGAAACCCGGCTAGCCTGCCCGCGTCGTCCACTACTACCAGCCCCGAGATGTCGTTGCGTTCCATGGCGCTCCGCGCCCGCTCCACCGTCTCGTCGGGGGCAATCGTGTAGGGTTGGGTGATGAAGAACGATTCGGCCCGCTTCACCTTGCGCACTTCTTCCGCCTCGGCTTCCACAGTGAGAAACCGGTGGACAATGCCGATCCCACCCTGCCGCGCCATCGCTATCCCCATACTGCTCTCGGTAACAGTGTCCATATTGGCGGACACGATAGGCATATTCAGGCGTACGTTGCGCGAGAGCCAGGTGCTAGTGTCCACGGTTCGACGCGACGTAACAGTGGTGCGCTGGGGTGTAAGCAGCACGTCGTCATAGCTGAGCGCAATTGGGATGTCATGCGTGGGTATCTGCCAGGTGTGCAGGCGTGGATTGCTGCGGGCAGCTTTTGGATGGGTCATTCCGTTACTCCTAGTTTGTCCGTAATTCAAGCCGAATTATAACCGATAAAGTGCGGGCCGCGTGGGCAAGGCGTCGCCTGCCGTCCTACCGAGAATGTGCTATACTATTAGTTGGGAAATAAAATCACGCGCTTCTGAAAGGCGCAATTTAACAGAGGAGTTCTTTGCAATGCCGCAAAATCTTGTCCAAAAGATATTCGCGGCGCACCTCGTATCAGGAGAAATGATCCCGGGACACGAGGTCGCCATACACATAGACCAGACCCTCACTCAGGACGCTACGGGTACGATGTCGTACCTACAGTTCGAGGCTATGGGCATACCTCGAGTGCGTACCGACGTGTCTGTGTCCTACGTAGACCACAACATGCTCCAGACCGGCTTTGAAAACGCCGATGACCATCGTTTTCTCCAGTCAATTGCCGCCAAGTACGGCATATTTTTCTCTCGTCCGGGTAATGGTATTTGTCACCAGGTGCACCTGGAGCGCTTTGCCGTCCCTGGGAAGACTCTACTCGGCTCTGACAGCCACACGCCCACATGCGGCGGCCTGGGCATGATCGCGATCGGCGCGGGCGGCCTCGATGTCGCCGTGGCGATGGGAGGTGGGCCTTTTTACACCGCCATGCCCGAAGTGTGGCTTGTGCGTCTTATAGGTAAGCGCCAGCCGTGGGTGGCCTCAAAAGATATTATTTTCGAGCTTCTTCGTCAGCTAACCGTCAAAGGCGGTGTGGGTAAGATCATTGAATACGGCGGCCCCGGCGTGGCCGATCTCTCAGTTCCGGAGCGCGGCACGATGACCAACATGGGCGCGGAACTGGGTGCTACCACTTCAATCTTCCCCTCGGACCACCGCACCCGCGAGTATATGGAAGCACAAGATCGAGGCGAAGACTGGGTCGAATTTGTCGCCGATCCGGACGCCGAGTATGACGGCATTATCGAGATTGTGCTGGACGACCTCGAGCCATTGGTGGCGCGACCTCACAGCCCTGACAGCGTTGTGCCGGTGCGCGAACTGGTGGGTACTCCTGTCACGCAGGTGCTGGTAGGCTCTTGTACCAACTCCTCGTTTGTCGACCTGCAGACTGTGTCCAACGCCCTTAAGGGTAAGACGGTCAACCCTGGCCTTTCGTTCGGCGTGACCCCCGGCTCGCGCCAGGTGTTCACGATGATTGCACGTTCGGGCGCACTGGGCGACCTGATCGAGTCGGGTGCGCGCATACTTGAGTCGGCATGCGGCCCGTGCATCGGTATGGGGCAAGCCCCGGCTTCGGGTGCGGCCTCTCTTCGTTCGTTCAACCGCAACTTCGAGGGCCGTTCGGGTACTCCCAACGCGCTCGTTTATCTTGCTTCTCCCGAAACATGCGCCGCGAGCGCACTTACAGGCGAAATCACGGATCCTCGCACGCTCGGCCCGAAAATCGAGGTGGACAGCCCGGAACACTATCTGATCGAAGACAACATGATAGTTTCCCCCGCCACCGACCCGGAATCGGTCGAGGTCTTGCGTGGGCCTAACATCAAGCCCCTGCCAATGAACAAGCCAATCGGCGAGAACCTGGCAGGGCAGGTGTTGTTGAAGGTGGGCGACAACATCACCACCGACCATATCATGCCTGCAGGAGCCAAGATACTCCCGCTGCGCTCAAACATCCCCGCCATATCGGAATATGTATTCGAGAAGGTTGACCCCTCGTTTGCAACAAGAGCCAAGCAGCAGGGCGGCGGATTCGTGGTCGGCGGAAGCAACTACGGCCAGGGGTCGAGCCGTGAACATGCTGCGCTTGCTCCTATGTACCTGGGCGTGCGTGGTGTGATCACCAAGAGTTTCGCCCGTATCCACCGCGACAACCTGATCAACTTTGGGATAGTGCCGATGACCTTCGTCAACGTAGAGGACTACGATAAGATCAGCGAAAAAGACGAACTTATCATCGAGGATATCCACGGCGAACTCCTCAATGGCGACGGCGTGCTAACCCTCATCAACCTCACGAAGGGGCATAAGTATCAGGTCAAGCACAGCTTGACACCGCGCCAGGTTTACATAATATTGGCAGGTGGCCTGCTCAACTTCATCCGAGAGCAGGGTGATGCATCGAAGATCGAGCGCGAGGCCACAGCGGGAGCCGTCGGGTCGACCACGGCCATGCCCACCAAGACGACCATGACCACCGCTTCGCCAGGCGCGAAGCCGCAGCCGCTGTCACGCGCCGAGTTGTTCGACCAGATGGTGGTGGCGCGTGCTGGCAAGGCGGTGGAGGACCACGACAAACTGGGCCACGGGCTTCCGGAGAAGACGGATAACCAGTTTGCAGAGCTTTTATCACCCAGGAAGGGTGCTGTATGCCTTGATATTGCAAGCGCAACGGGCAGCCTAACGCTGGCGTTGGCGGATAAGGTCGGGCCGGAAGGACGCGTAGTAGGTATCGACCTGGCACAGGCGATGCTCGACTACTCGGAACGCAAAGCCCGCGCGTACAGGCTGAAGAATATCGAATGGCAGCAGATGAATGCTCAGGACTTGAAGTTCGATGAGAACACATTCGATGTCGTAACCTGTAGCCTGGCAATCTTCTACTTCCCGGACATACCGGGGGCTCACAAAGAAATGCTGCGTGTGCTCAAGCCCGGTGGGGTGCTTGGTATTACCACGGCAGACGCCGAGACGGCGTTCTCGCCACTGAGCCAGCCCTATATGGCAGCACTCAGGCGTGCCGCCGAGGTGCAAAAGCGCGACGAGCCGAGCTATTCGGAAACTGCCGTTCTTACACGTCAGAAGGCAGGCCTGGAACAGCTGATCAAGGACGCCGGTTTCAAGGGTGTACATATCGTCGAGGACGGTATAGCCATGCGCTTTACCAGCTTTGAAGACTGGTGGGAGTATGGGCGCGGCTCGACCTGGGGCGACCTGTTGCTGGACCAGATGACACCCGATCAGTTGGCCGAGTTCAAGAAGAATCATGAGGAGGAAGTGAAGTCCCTCTTCGGCCCGGAAGGGATCAAGACGACCACTCCCGTATTGTTCGCATTAGCGAAGAAGCCTGAGTAGTTAGACTACAAGAGACAACAAACGACCCGCGCCACGCATTTACTGCGTACGTCGCGGGTCGTTGTTGTCCTACGTTTTTGGAATCCTAGTTCCCTTTGTTGCCTCCAAAGATGCCGCCCAGGAGACCACCGAGGTCGCCATCGTCAGAGCCTTGCTGCTGATTGCTCTCAAGGGTGGAGTTACTTCCGGTGTTGCCGGCGCCGCTCCCCGTGAAGCTGCTAAGCAGGCCGCCGAGAGCGTCGCCCGATGCATTACTGCCGCTGCTTCCCTGTGCGCCTCCCATCAGGCCGCCGAGCAACCCACCAACCCAGTCCGTGCCTGCGCCCGACTGTGGGGTGCCGCTTCCGCTTCCGCCGCCACCAAGTAGTCCGCCCAGCAACCCGGTGAGGTCGGCGCCCGAAGTTCCCTGGCCTTGTGCCGTGCCCGCCGTATCTGTCGCCCCGCCGCCGAGCAATCCACCGAGCAGACCGCCCAGGTCGCCCGCGTTGCCCTGGCTCTGCGACCCGCCTGTTGCTCCGCCGAGCAAGCCGCCTAACAGCGCGCCTAGACCGCCTGCGCCACCTGCATTTGCGGTCAGATCGCCCGACTGGCTTTGACCGCCGCCGGTTATTCGGTTTAGAACGACGTTGAGAAGCGTGGGTGCCAGAGCGGAGAATATACCGCCAAGAACGTTGGTGGCCGAGGCGGCCCCTGGGTCAACCGTGCCGCGTACGCCTACAGTCTTTTGCGTGCCTGTGATGGCTGCGCCCAATGCAGACGACATCGCGCCAATCGTATCTTGACCCTGACCCTGCGCGCTCGTTAGTGCCGAAAGGGCGGGGCTAAGGGCGTCGAGCATTGTGCCCTGGCCCGGTCGGGCCGGGTTGTTCTGCTTCACGCCACTGATGAACGATTTCAGGAATGAGTCCAGGTTATCGGCCGAAATGGCAGTCTTACCTGTGAACTGCTGTGCCGCGGACTGGAGACCGTCTGCATAGAATTGCGCGGCTTTGCCTGACCCCTGCGATTTCATGGCGGCGGCCGCAGCTTGTAATTGGGCACCCGCATCGCCACCTGAGTTTGCAGCGGCCTTGGCTGCCGCGGTAAAGGCCTGTGCTATGCGCTCGCCATGGGTCCCCTGCTTATCCACCTGGTTGAGTTGACCCTGGTTCTGCGAAAGCTGGGTAGCTATGGAAGTAAGTAATGTCGCAACGTCGACGCTACGAACCTGACCTGTAGTTTCTGCGTCCATTTTAGACTCCTTTTGGATTCAAATCGGGAGAAAACTCCTCTTGACTGCACATCCGTGTTTCCGTTTGTGGGCTAGGATGCGCATCTTAGTATCCATGCAATCACAACTTAGCGCAACACGCCGGTTAGGTGCCTTGCAAGACTTATGCCGCTTGCTGGCCATGGTGGAAGGCATGGCCCAGTCCCGAGCCTAAAACGGGAACAAAAAAGAAAGGGAAGGCAGGCACGTAGAGCCTAACTCCCCTTTCTTTCTCATTGCGCAATTCCGATAAGAACTGTTG
>DATINP010000166.1:0-2861 GCA_035474135.1 Chloroflexia bacterium
GCCTTCACTCGCTCACCCAATCCTATTCCAGCCATAGAGGTTTAGCCTACCTAAACGTGTTTAGTACGACAATACAACTAGCTTGACTATAGCACTGGAAAGGGCCTTTGTCAAGAGCGATGCAGGGGCAGGTTAAATGCGGTATGCGTGAATTTAACGCGACTTCGATGCTGGCGTATCCGGAGTTACCAGGATCTGCCGCTCGCTTACCGCGAGAGCACCATTACCTTGGTGATCTGAGCACGTGTAGCGGCGGCATCCGGTAGAAAGCAGCCATTGGCATAGCCACTAAACACGTGATGCTGAATGGCCACCTGTACGTAGAGCCAAGACCAATGGTCCTGAGGCACATCGCAAAGTGGCACGGGACTTTGCCCATCCAACGAGAGCGACCAGCCATTCGCTCGCACCAGCATCTTTGCGACCTGCGCCCGAGTTACATAGCTGTCAGGGCGGAACTCGCTGCCATATCCGTCGAAAACGCCATGTGCATAGGCCGTTTCAATATACCTGTAGAACAAATGCGAACGATCGACATCCTTAAAGCTGGATTCGCTCGGGTTTAGCAAAGTCCAGCCACGAGAAATGACCAGCATTTTTGCAAGCTGCGCACGGGTAGTGGGGTTATCGGGTCGGAACGTGTTATCTGAATAGCCGGAAACTACCCCTTCGCAGGCCAACTGCATTATGTAGCGATAAGCCCAGAACTGGGGCTCGACATCAATAAACGTTAGTCCGCAAGCAGGAATAGTGGGAGTGGAGGAGGGGGGCAACCCCTCAGTGGGCGGAATTGGTGTGGGCAGGACGCCGCCTGGTGGCTCGGGCATTCCGTTCTGGACTGCCAGCAGCAGTAACTCGCGCCCCAACTCGGCCGTGTCAAGCGCGAGAATGGTGCTACTCGTGCCATAGAGGGTTATGCCCATGATCCTGCTGTCCACCAACCAGCGCAACCTGCGCTCAATAACGCTCCCGTTGGCGCCAGTGGCAGTAGCAGTGTATGCCGCATACGTGTAAAACGTTGTCGGCTCGACGGAATAACCTGAAAACCTGGCGTCTTCCTGCTCGGCATTGAAGGCAGTTTCCGCGCTTGTACCGTAGGAGAAGGATCGGATCGATGCCTGAGCCCACTCGTTCGAAGAGATGTCAAGCTCAATTATGTATTTGCCGGTGCCATCCACAACCACAACCGACGGCCAGCCAAGGCGGTCAGCCAGCTCACTCAGCACCGTTTCGTCCCATTCCGAGGCCGAGGCGGTCTGCGTAGCAATCGGCGACTCATCCGGCGTGGTCGTTTGCTCAACCGGGGTTCCGTTCTGTCCGTACTGCCCCCGAGTATCACCCATTCCGGCGCTCCCCGCGTTGGCAGTGGCCATACCCGTAAGGAAGATCATGATTAGCACAACGCACCCGCCGGCAAGCCAGGTTCGCCAGGCCGCTGATGTCCAGCGCTGCCTTGCCTGCTCTGATGTATTGTTTTCTGCCCGCTTGCTGATCAAATGCGCCAACTTCTACCCCATTCCTAGCTCGATTTTTCCGTAGATTGCCCTAAATAGCGCCTCAACAGGTTTAGCGTGGCTAACCCCAACAGGCGTGGAACCTCGCTGGACGCCGTTTTCCATGATTGCGTTGCCCGTAACGTTTCCCTTGCATCTGTCTTACTTGTACCTACCACCAACATAGTCGCGTCAAAGCGCACGGTCACGCCGTCCGGATCCGTCGCTTCTTGTGCCCCCTGTACCGCAACTAGCAGATCAGCACCTGCCCTCGCAAGCAGGGCCTGTCCGATATGCTCAAGCGATCGCGGCTCACCTGGTAGGGCAAGCACCTTGACTGCGTGTTCGAGGTGATGGAGGGCGAACGCGCCTGACAACCACTCACTGTCAGCCAGCAACGGAGCCACTGCACCAACCGCGCCTTTACCTACTTCTAATACTATAACTCTCAATTGGGCGGCTGCCAACCCCTCTTGTACCACTTTTTGGGGCGATTCTGCATCAATTCCGTAAATCGCCGTACCAAGTCGTGACCGCACGGCCTGTTCCAGCTCAGCGATCATAGCTTCACACTGCTGTCGATCGGCGGCTTTTGCCGTGATTCGAAGGTGCACGCCATCAGATTTGGCATAAGGGGCAAGCGTCGGATTGGAGCCTTGCATCAAGTCGTCTACCATTTCCTCCACGGTCGACTCCCCTATGCCAAGCGTCTTAAGGGTGCGCGAGACAATTACCGTGCCCGTAATCGAGGTTAATCGGGGTTCAACCTCGTTCTCCCACATGCGCTTCATCTCAAACGGCACGCCCGGCATTGAAACTATCATGTGTGAAACGCCACTACTTTCGCGTTGCACCCACCAACCGGGCGCCGTACCAACAGGGTTCAAAATAGCCTCGGCAGAAGGTATTAGAGTGGCTTGTTTCAAATTGCGCTGCGGCATGACAGTGCCACGCCGTGCAAAAAATCCCCGCAAGTTCTCTTCGAGAGCTGGTATTACCGATTGGCTTTCGCCTAGCACCTCAGCGATTGCTTCACGTGTCAGGTCATCACCCGTGGGACCAAGCCCGCCTGTCGTAACAGTAAGATCGCTGCGTTCCCAGGCACGACGCAACACCTCTACCAACCGGCCAGGGTTGTCTCCGATCTGCGATATGTAGTAGCAGTCAATACCCAGGTCGGCTAGACGCTGCGCCAGATATTGCGCGTTCGTGTCATTAATAGTGCCGAGCAAGAGCTCAGTACCGATGGAGATGATTTCAGCCTTCATTACTTCCCCGTCTGCAAAGCATCAGAAGGTCACGATGCGCCCGCACTGTGCAAGCGGATTATAGCACATCACTTTACACCTAAGAGCATCTTCAAATAAC
>DATINP010000167.1:0-12737 GCA_035474135.1 Chloroflexia bacterium
CTTTTGTATAATGACCGGTGAGCAGTTGCGTGCCGGACGACAGATAATGTATTACTTACCCTAACGCATAACCCCATTACGAAAAGGAGCTAAACTTGGCGACCCACAAGATCGAGCCTGAACGTCGCACTCTCCACGGTCATTTCTCACGCGATCTGCCGCCCGTTCTGCAAATCGAGCCAGGCGACACGGTCGAGTACCGTACCCTCGGGGCCGACTGGCATATTGAACCCAGTCACAAGTTTGAGCCTCGAGACCCGGTCCTGGACAAAGGCCACGCCCTGTGCGGCCCTATTGCGATCAACGGTGCGAAGCCCGGGATGACGCTGGAAATTCACATTGGCAAGATCGTGCCGGCTCCGTTCGGCTACACCGTGGCGGGCGGCTGGTCGAACGAGACCAACGATTGGTTGGGCGTGGGCGCAGGCACCGAGCAGTTCCTCCTCAAGTGGACGCTTGATGTCGCAAATAACACAGGCCGCGATCAGTTCGGCCACATGCTCGCCCTGCGCCCGTTCATGGGTGTGATGGGCATGCCGCCCGCCGAGCCTGGCGTACACCCCACGGCCCCACCCCGAGTTACAGGCGGCAACATTGACTGCAAGGAGCTTGTGGCGGGTAGCACTCTCTACCTGCCCATTGCGGTAGAAGGAGGCCTTTTCTCGGTTGGCGACGGGCATGCCCTGCAAGGCGACGGCGAAGTCTGCACCACCGCCATAGAGTGTCCGATGGAGCAGGTGTCGCTTACCTTCAACCTGCGTGATGATCTCCCTATCTCGACCCCCCGTGCCGACACACCGGTGGGCCAACTCACGCTGGGCTTTCACACAAGCCTACAGGAAGCGAACATGATAGCCCTTTCGGCCATGCTCGACCTGATGATGGAGCAGTATGGCTACTCGCGGCTGGAGGCGTTGGCACTGGCGAGCCTCGTAGTGGATATGCATGTCACGCAGATAGTGAACGGAGTGCGCGGCGTTCACGCCATCCTGCCTCACGGCGTGCTTGACGGCGCATAAAAAGTGGGGATAGCCGAACCTCTCGTGGGGACCTATCGGCTAGGGATACATATTTTAGCAATAGCTAATTCCATTAGCTAATATCGCTTAGCTGGGTGTGCCATCCTCGTCCTCGCCCTGGCTGCCCCAATCGGTTGAGGTGCCTTCATCGTTGCGGTCTTCGCCCTGGCTGCCCCAGTCCTCATTGTTGTCCTCGTTTGTGCGTGAACCCGGCGTGCCCTTAGTAGTGTCGCTGTTCCCTGCAGGCACACCGTTCTTTTGTGGTTGTTCTCCTTGATTGGCCATTGTTTTGCCTCCCTGTACCCGAGTAATTTGCGGTTTGTATCAGAATGCTTTTGCCATGTTCTACCCAGCCGGTGGCTATGGGTAGCAAGCCATATGCCAGTGTCGTTTGTTCGGTTAGTGCCGGAAGTGCCTCTTGCGAGTGAACACCATTGCCAGACCTGCTGTGTCTGCCGCCTCGATTACGGCGTCGTCATTGACCGAGCCTCCGGGCTGTATTACGGCGGTCACTCCCGCCTGCGCGGCCACTTCGATGCCGTCGGGGAAGGGGAAGAAGGCATCCGAGGCCATGACCGACCCAGGCACGTGAATACCTGCTTTTTCGACCGCGATCTTCACGGAATCCACTCTGCTGGTCTGTCCACCGCCTATGCCCACCGTCACCATATTCTTGGCAAGTACGATCGCATTCGAGCGCACGTGCCTCACCGCGCGCCATGCAAACACAAGGTCGGCGATCTCCTCCAGCGTGGGGTGGCGCAGGGTGGCCGGTTCCATCAATAGGTCGTCGCTTATCGCGTCCCTGCTTTGCACCAGGAAACCTCCGCTTATCTGCCTGAAGGCAAGCTTGCTCGCGAAGTCAGCGTCGCGCCCCGGCACGCTGGGGTCGGGAACAGCCAACAACCGCAGATTGCGTTTGCGAGCCAACGTGTCGATCGCCTCCTCGGAAAAGGAAGGGGCTACCAGCACGTCGAAGCGCGTTTTGGCGATAGTCTGGGCCAATATACCGTCAACCGGCCTGTTGATGCCGACAATGCCCCCGAAGGCTGAAAGCGGGTCGGCGGCCAGCGCCCTGCTGAATAACTCGGCAAGGTCACCGTTCTCGTCTCCACAGGCGAGCCCGCAAGGCCCCGCGTGTTTGATAATCGCGACTGCCGGAGTTGTATAGTCGCGCACAATGGCGAGCGCGGCGTCGGCGTCCATGAGGTTGTTGTAGGATAGCTCCGGCCCGTGCAGTTGTTTCAGCGATCCCACAAGGGTTGTCCCTGTTACCGATAGATTATCGCTATAGAGTGCTCCCAATTGGTGGGGGTTCTCGCCGTATCGCAGCACCTGTACTTTCTTCAGCCTGAGATCCATCGCATCGGGAAAGAGGTTCTCTGTGTCATCCATTTTGCCGCTCTGGGACGCGTCGAGATAGTCCGCGATCAACGCGTCATATTCGGATACATGCCTGAAGGCCTTTGTCGCCAGCCGTTTACGTGTTTCGGTGCTAACTTCGCCCGTGTCCTGCCACTCGCGCATCACAGGCTCGTAGTCTGCGGGGTCGCACAGGACTACGACGCTTGCGAAGTTCTTGGCGGCGGCGCGTATCATGGTTGGCCCGCCCACATCAATCTGCTCAACAGCCTCGGGAAGTGTTACGCCGGCTTTAGCAATGGTGGCGGCGAATGGATAGAGGTTGCCTGCTACCAGTTCTATTGTCCTGAGGTTATGTTCGCGCAACTGGCTCATCTGTGCCTCATCGTCGCGCTTAGCCAGTATGCCCGAATGGACGCCGGGGTGCAGGGTTTTGACGCGCCCCCCAAGAATCTCGGGAAAGCCCGTAAGGTCGCTTATGGAAAGGGCATCCACGCCAAGCGCCCGCAGACTGGCCCTTGTGCCGCCCGTAGCATAGACGTTTGCTCCCATCGCTTTGAGCGCATTCCCCAATACGTCGAGATTGGATGCGTCCGAGACACTTACTATTACGTTAATAGTATTGACGGCTTTGGTTTGCTGGGGTTCCCTGCTCTCCATAACACCTCCTTGATAACGAGTAAACTCAACACTAGCCTTGCAATTTTACCCTACAAAGGGCGGGATGGGTAATTGAGAATTAACCCGGACGTCTGTGCGGCGGCGTACAAGAGTCCCATTGCGAACTGCACTTCACTATGATATGATCTTTAAGCTGTGTTAATGTTCAGCTTATCTGGACGAGTACGCATATCTCACTTATTGTGCGTCATATGTGCCCGATGAGCCTTCCTACCAATGCGTAAGAGTTCCTGAATGTCAACTATGGTTCCAGAGAAAGTAACCGCTCTGTCAAAGACGGAGGAGGCCGCCGTACCGGTGGCTGAGCACGAAAAAGTAGAACGCATGACGCCTCCTATGAAGATAGTGGTCGCGTCCAGCCTTGTCTTGCGCGTGGCCGGCGCTATGACAGCTATCCTGCTTTCATCTCTGCTTCGGCAAGAGCTAAACGCGGGGCCGGGCCTGATCGGTATTCTGTATGCTCTTTTCTATGTGACCGAGCTATTACTGTCACCGATATTTGGCGCGCTGAGCGACTTGCGGGGCCGCCGGTTGATCCTGGTTCTGGGGCCGTTGGTTGGAGCGGTGGCTCTCCCCATATATCCTTTGAGTGCTGTACTTGGGGTGTCGGTTCTGGGCGTGGGCCTGCTGGCGATAGCCAGATTGGTTGAGGGTGTCGCCACTGCTGCCAAGGTACCGAGCGCGCTCGGTTACCTCGCCGATGCTACGTCGGGCGAGGGGCGTGCGCGGGCTTCTCTACGTGGACGCACGATGGGTATGTACGAGGCCAGCTTTGTGGTCGGCCTGGTAGCAGGACAGGTTATTGGCGGTAGGCTCTGGGACTTTGTTCACGTGTGGGGTTTCTTCCTGGTGTCAGGCGTCTACCTGGTCGCCGTTGCCATGCTCTACTTCTGGGTACCGGAGACATTGCCCGCCGAGGCGCGAGAACACCGGGCGAAGGAACTTCTGGCTACAAGCGATGCATCCCACCCCGTACGCGCCCTCCTTTCAAGCAGGCTCAGCGCCTATAGCTCTCTGCTCAAAGAGCCTGCGCTACGCAGCTTCGTGCCTGCGTGGCTGGCGGTGAACGCGGTGGTCGGTTTGTTTGGTAACCTGGCTCAACCTCTCATGCTCAGCACGAGACGTATCAGCGATCATCTGCCTACCATAACCGACCACTTCCCGAATCAAGCACTGGATGGGAAGTTTACGGCTTCCGAAGCGGGCCTCCTGTTTGGCATCTTCGGCACGATTTTCATGGTAGGCATATTCGTCTGGAGCTTGCTATATGCCAGGGTACGCAAGTCTACCGTAATGCTCGTGGGTGCGTGTGGCCTGTTCGTTATGTGCCTTGCGTTGTATGGCATCAATGACCACCTGTTCTCGTTGCCTGAACCGTGGAACGTGTCGCTTTGGATACCATTCCTCGTGGTGGGTCTGTTCATGGTGAGCGGTTTTGCTCCCGTAGCACTGGCCTATCTGGCCGAAATATCGGGCACTAAAGTCGAGCATCGCGGGGCCGTAATGGGGTTATATTCGGTGTTCCTGAGCGCGGGGCAACTGATAGGCAGTGGGGCGGGCGGATGGTTTGTTGAAACCACCCACCTGGGCTTCAATGGCCTCATCCTGGGCACGTTTATCCTGGCCATAATAGCCTTCGCTACTATATGGTGGCTGAGGCGAACCCGCAGCATCTAAAGAAGGACGGCAGACGGCAGACGGCGGACGACGGGCGACAGCGTGATAAGTGGTCGTCTGCCGTCCGCCGTCTGCCGTCCTTCCTCACCGCCTCGCTATATTGAACGGTGTGCCTGAGGCGAATTCTTCGTAGCGGGCAAGCACAAACAGCAGAGATGACAGGCGGTTGAGGTAGCGCAGGACGTTGCCCGGCGGCATTTCCTGCTTGTGAACCAATTCTACTGCGTGTCGTTCTGCCCGGCGTACTATAGTGCGTCCCAGGTCAATAGCAGCGGAGGCTGCGCTTGCGCCCGGCAGGATGAAGGCTTTGGGCATTTCCACCTCCGTTTCCAGGTCGCGGATCGTGGTGTCGAGCCAATCTGCCTGCTCGGCCGTGATGCGATACGGGATCTTTTCCAGTTGAGCAAGGGGCGTGGCGACCTCGGCCATCATCAGATACAGATCGTGTTGAACCTGTCGCAGTATCTCCTGAGTCTTCTCCACTTTGGAATAGGCGCGCGCCAACCCGAGAGCGCTTGTTGCTTCGTCGAGCGTGCCGTATGTCTCGGGCCGCAGGTCGTACTTTGGAACCCGCTCAGGCCCCATCAGGTCGGTATACCCTTCGTCCCCCGTGCCCAGACGATCTGCAAACATTGTTCATGCCTTTCTATCTACAGACGATAAGCCCCAATTACCTCAACAAGAATTAATTAAGAATTCAAAATTACATCACGCTACCCAGTACCAGTTGACGAAGCGGATAGTGTACAGGCCCAGCAGAAGCAGGCTCAGCCACAGGATAATCTGGTGGGCGTAGCGGTTGCGCCCAAGCAAAGCTAGCACCATAAAGGCTGGGAAGAGCACTAACAGGAAGCGCGGGTAGGACAGTAAAGGGTTGTAAGGGGTGGCCGAGAAGAGTGGGAACAGGATGCCTGCCCACAGGTAGATTGTGTAGCTTGGGCGCAACCAACGCACCGCCAGCGCACCCACAACCAGCGCGAGTGCGAGTGCGCCCAGGTACGTCCAGCTCTGGTTTTCGGGCTGGAATTGAAGCTGGGTTTGGGTGGCGGCGTTCCAGGCACCGACGATCGTTTGCCAGGGCCACGAGAAATGCCTGTTCCAACCCGCTTGCGCGCTCAGGGGGGCGAGTGGGTCGTGGAATATCGCCCACGACCACAACACAAAGAGCGCCAGAGCACCCAATGGTAAAGATAGCGAGGCCAGCGCGAACCGTGACGGCCTTGTGAAACGTGTGACGGGTGCGGAAGGTTGCGCCGGGGTTGGTTTGGGAGGGTTATAGGCGCGCCACATCTCCCAGGCCAGCGGGAGCAGTAACAGTAGCCCTGTTGTGCGCGTCCAGATAGCCAGGGCGATACACAGCCCCGCCCACCACCATCGCTGCCCTCTCATGGCGAGCAGTGCGCCCACCGACAGGAACAGGAAGAGCGACTCGCTGTAGATGGCCCAGAAGAAGAACGCCATGGGAAAGGCTGCTATATACAGCACGGCGCGCCCGGCGTCTTCGTTGTGGAAGTCCAGGCGTACCAGCCTGTGTAGCAGGATTAGCGCCCCCAGGAAAAAGAGTGAAGAAAGGAGCATGCCCGCCCAGATGAAACGCTCGCCGGCCAGCCACCCCACGGCAGACATAGCCCATGGGTAGAGAGGGAAGAAGGCCGACGAGCCATCATTGAGGTTGTAGCCTTCGGTGGCAATCTTCAGGAACCATTGGCCGTCCCAGCGCGTCCACACCCCGGCCACACTATCCGCGAGAGGCAACAGATTGGGGCCGCCGGGTGAGCCGTACCAGTTGGCCGTGCCATTCGCCGCGATGGCAGGGATCATCATGGTTGCCAGGAACGCCAGCACGGTTATGCCGATACGTGCGGCTATCCAGACACTGATGGGTTGGGAGGTGAGGAGGGGCAAGGCCCAGGCCGGTAGAGCGCGTCTTAGCTCCTGTGTGAACACGCCCGGACGCACCCCTGCGAGATTGTTGGCATTGTGCCCGGTTTGGGCGGGTTGCGCCGGCTGGCTGGCGTTTCGGCGAACCGAGCCTCGTAGTGAGGGCGGCCTGGTGGGCGCGTCACTATCGGTATGCTGTGCGGGCGGCGGCCAGATCACAGCGGGCATCGGCTTGGTTTCGTCAGTGACGAGTGTGGTTTCGGCTGGAGGCTTAGCGCTTCTTTCGGACGGCTCGGCAGGATAGTCGTTCGCGGTGGGCGGCTCGCTCACCAGCTCGATCTGCTGGGTGTTGCCGTCGGGCGCGCTATTCCGTTTATTGCTCGACTGTGGTGGGGGCACGGCGGTAGGGTCCTCGTTAGGTTGAGGCTCCAGTAGGTCCCCTTCACCGCTGTTTGTGCCTGGCCCGGTAGTTTTGGTAGCCATCGCGTACTTAGTATATCATAAGGGCATACGCAAAACTACGTAGTGAGCACCTGTTCCATCTGGACTTTGAGTGGGCGTCATGCTAATATGCATGTAGGTTGAAACGGAAAGGAAGCGAGCAAATAGTGAGAGTTAGAGGAGCAAGCAATGGAGCTTGATGGCAAAGTAGCGGTCGTAACAGGTGCGGGGCGTGGGCTTGGGCGAGCCACGGCCCTTGCCCTGGCAGCCCAGGGTGCGCGCGTGGCTGTGCTGGCGCGTTCACTCCCTGAGGTGGAAGAGACTGCACTCCGCATTCGCCAGGACTATGGGGTTGGCCGCTCTATCGCTATACGGGCAGATGTGTCGAGTGAGAGAGATGTGCAGGTAGCTTTCGATACGGTCCGCAGGCGCTGGGGTGGGGTGGATATACTAGTGAATAACGCCGGGGGCATGGGTGCCACTCGGCCCATCGTGCTGCTCACCCTTGCCGAATGGCAGGCCACGCTCGACGTGAACCTCAACGGCGCTTTCCTTTGCACCCGCGAGGCGCTGAAGGACATGATTCCACGCAGGTGGGGTCGCATCGTTAGTGTGTCGTCGGCAGCCGCCGCGATTCCCGTGCCCGGGATGTCGCCCTATGCCGTAGCCAAGGCCGCACTGGAGCATTTTGCAAGCCAGGTGGCGGCCGAGGCGGGCCAGTACGGCGTGATGGCTATGTGTCTGCGACCGGGAGTGGTGGATACGAGGATGCAAGAGGAAATGCGCGGCCGTCCGTCCGATTCTATCTCGCCTGAATTGCATGCCGCGTTCAGCGCCTATAAAGACAAAGGAATGCTGGTACCACCTGAACGTCCTGCTCGCATCATTGCCTACCTGTGCAGCGACCGCCCCACCAGCTACCTGAATGGCCGTGCCCTCGACTCTGCGGAAGTGGAGGATTTGTTAGCAGGCCAGACGGGACGCTGAAGGCATGGCAAATAGCACGCAATACGTGACTTACGACCTAAGATCTAAGACTCGCCCATCTCACACCGTGGCTTCTGAGGTCCTGACGAAGTGGGCTGAGCGCAGTTCGCGCTCTAAAATATAGGTGATGTAGCTGTGCATCACGCCTGTTAGCTCGCCTTGCAGATCGGGGTCAACCCGCACCCGGCTTATTGTGCTATACGGGCTGCGCTGCATGAGGCGCATTACCTTGAGGGCGTTTACCGATAGGTCGCGACCGATCCCTACTCTCCTGCACGACGCGCACACCACGCCACCCTGCGAGGGACTCCAGCCGTTTATGACCGCGGCGATCTCGCCTCCGCACTGGACGCACTGTTGCAATTCGGGAGCGTAACCCAGGTAGCCCAGCAATTGCAACTCGAACCAGCGTAGTGTCCTGTCCTGGTGCTCTTCTTCCGAGATAAGAGACAGGGTCTCGGTGAGCAGCTTGTATACGGGGTAGTTTTCAAGCTCGTCGGGCAAGAGGGCATCGAGCAGTTCGGAAGCGTAAGAGGCATAGGCAATGCTCGTCAGATCCTCATGCAATGGCCTGTAGGCGTCTACCGTTTCGCTCTGGGTGATTATGTCCAGGTTGCGCGCCTTTGCCAGCAGCATCTGGTTGCGCGTGAACAACTCCACGTGCCCCGCCAGCCTGCTGGTGACTTTGCGCACGCCCTTGGCCACCACCCGCAACTTGCCGAAATGCGGTGTGAAGATAGTAAGTATCTTGTCGGCCTCGCCCAGGTCAATGCGCTTGATGACGATAGCCTCGGACTTATATAGATGATCGCGTGCGGGCATTTTGCTCTCGGAAAATAGATGGCGCGTACTGCGTCACTGTAGCATATGTGACCTGTTAATTATACCAAAAGACGACAGACGACGTATGAAATCGTCGTCCGCCGTCCGTCGTCTGTTGTCTATCTTCCTAGGATTCGTCTTTGTCGCTGGTGCCATTGGTGTGGCTGGCGACATTTTCGGTGGTGCGGTTGACGTAGGTCTGGGCGCGCTCTGCCCCCTGCTCTACTACTGTGCGAGCCTTGTCCAGGCCGTCCACAACCGCCTGCCGTCCTTTCTGGATGGTTTCTTCGATGTCAGGCCTGCGCTGCTCTATGGCGCGGTTTGCCTGCGCTGAGAGGTCGTCTACGCGCTTGCCGAGGTCGTCGAGGCGGCCTTTTACTTCTTCGCGCATCTGGCGTGAGCGCTCGCTATTCAGGGCTGCCGCCGCGATCCCAACGGCGAGAGCGCCTATAGCTACTGCAAGACCCAGGCTTTTGCCAAGTATTTCTTCAAATGAGACTTTCTTTTCTTCTGACATTTCGTGCCTCCAATACTTATGGCCCTGGGAAAATGAAAGGCTACGGTGAGGTTTCTTCCGGTTCCCAGCGGCTCCAACTACTGCCGATACGTTTGACTATTTCGCGTATAAGCTTGATAAATCGCGGGCCTGACTTTTGCCCTTCTCGTAAGACTTCCTCGTGGTTCGCGGTCTCCTTGTTGTCGGGCAGTGCCAGGTTTGTGATATTCGAGATGCCCAGCACGCGCATCTTGCCGGGACCTTCTCCGTGCCGCGCTACTATTACTTCCGGTACGGTGGACATCCCAACCGCGTCGCCCCACTGTGACAACAGGCGAAGTTCGGCTCGTGTCTCGAACGTCGGCCCTGCCAACACTATGTATACGCCCTTTTGGACCGGAACGTTACAAGCTACCGACGCTTCTTCGGCCAATCGCAGTAGGTCGGGGTCATAAGAGTCGGCCATCGGTGGGAAGCGCGGGCCTAGCTTGTCATCGTTGGGACCCGTCAGGGGGTTCTGGCCGCCCCAGCCCAGCACGTTAATGTGGTCCTCGATCAGCATTAGGTCGCCCACGTCGAAGGTACGATTGAGGCCTCCTGCTGCGTTGGTAACGAGCAAGATACGTGCCCCAAGCGCCTTCATTACGCGCACCGGAAAGGTGGTGACCTGGAGGCTATGCCCTTCATAGTAGTGCAGTCGTCCCTGCATTACAAGCACACGTGTGCCCTCGAGTGTGCCGCACACGAGCCTCCCGGCGTGACCCGGTACGGTGGACACCGCGAAGTTGGGGATCTCGCTGTAGGGCATGGTGACGAGGGCGTCAACCTGGTCGGCCAGCGCACCCAGGCCCGACCCCAGGATGATAGCCACTTGCGGGATCCACCCTTCAGGCAGGCGGGCGCGTATCGCCCCGGCGGCCAGGTCTATCTTGTTCGATAAATCGCTCATGCTGCTTGGTTTCTCCGTTTGTCGAGTCATGGGCGGAAGTGCTTCGCCATGTAGTCCCGCGTTCTAGGGTCGCCTGTCTTCGACGTGGGCGACCTTGAGTTCGTGTGCGTCCTGATCGCGATTCGATCTGCCTAGCAGCCCGATTACGATGTCTGAGGAGGGTAGTGTGTGGGTTTTATCGGCTGCCACGTAGACAAGGATGTCAGGGTGGTGGCAGGTGACAACCCAGCCGGGGCCGGTGTCCACTTCAAACAGATTGAAGTCGGCTGAATCGGTGCCCACGTGCACGGGACCCCACTCGGCGAGCAGGGCGGTGGCCTGCGCCGCGAGGTCAGCGCCGGGTTGTGGCAGTACCACGCATGTGCCGTGTTCAAACAGCACCCACGACTTCTGGGGGTCGGAAACCAGCTTGCGCCATATTTCCACCAACTGTCCATCCATGTAGCTGTCTCCTTACCCCCTACTTTTGTCGTCCGCCGTCCGTCGTCAATCGTCTGCCGTCCGTCGTCCTTATGACGTGGCGAGGCTGGGCGGCTCTTCTTTGCCGGGGTCGCCCACGCCGCCACCCGATGCAAGTGGGTCGGTGTTGGTAGTTGGGCCTGCCACGGGCAGGGTTTCACTATGCACGCCCACAGGCTGTCCGTCGCGGCGCATTGACAGCGACACCAACTCGGAGATGTCCATCAGCCTGATCTGGTCGCCCGCGTCTTTGCCTTTGATACCGTCCTCGAACATAGAGGTGCAGAATGGGCAGGCGGCAGCCAACGTTGGCGCGCCCGTGTCGAGGGCGTCCTGCATGCGGTTCTGGTTCATGCGGCGCCCGTTATGCTCTTCAATCCACATGCGCCCTCCGCCCGCGCCGCAGCACAGCGCGTTCTTGCGATTGCGGGCCATCTCTTTCAGTTCCACCCCCGGTATGGCCTCCAGCACCGCGCGTGGGGCGTCATATACGTCGTTGTAGCGGCCCAGGTAGCAGGGGTCGTGGTAGGTGATCTCCTGCTCGACCTTGTTGGCGAGTTGCACTCTGCCCGACTTGATCAGGTAGTCCAGAAACTCGCTGTGGTGCACCACGTCGTAGTTGCCGCCGAACTCTGGGTATTCGTTCTTGATGGTGTTGAAGCAGTGGGGGCAGGAGGTGATGACCTTGCGAACCCCATAGGCATTCATAGTCTCGATGTTGGTCTGGGCGAGCGTCTGGAACAGGTATTCGTTGCCGGGCCGGCGGGCCGGGTCGCCACAGCACGACTCCTCTTTGCCCAGGATGGCGAACCGCACTCCCGCTTCCTTGAATATGCCCGCGAGTGCCTGCGCTATGCGCTGGTTGCGCGCATCGAACGAGCCGAGGCAGCCCACCCAGTAAAGCACCTCCAGCAGGGGAGGCTCGCCTGTAGTTGCCGCGTCTGTTGTCCCCGGTGTAGCTTGCGCGAACAGGGGCCGATTTTCAGCTTCAGCTTGCGCATGCATATCCGCCAGCAGAGGCACATCCAGCCCTTCGGCCCAGGCGGCGCGCTGGTTGGGCGAGAACTCCCAGGGGTTGCCCTTCTGTTCGAGGTTCCGGAACACCCTGGTTAGCTCGGTCGGGAAGCGGCTTTCCTGCATTACGAGGTAGCGGCGCATGTCGGTGATCTTGGGCACGTGTTCGATGAACACCGGGCAGGCTTCCATGCAGGCTCGGCACGTGGTACACGACCAGAGGGTTTCTTCCATGACCCAGCCGCCGATCAGGGGTAATTCCTCGGTATGCGGGTCTGCGGTGGCGACTGCTGTGGCGCTGTTGCCGAACGGCATTTTCCCCGCCGCCAGCATCTGAAGGGGGCCGAGGTTGGGCTTCTGGGCCAGTTCGTGCTGAGCAGAGTCGAGAAAGTACTCCTGCATGTCGAGGATCAGTTTTTTGGGCGAAAGAGGTTTATCGGTCAGCCACGCGGGACATGCATCCTGACAGCGCCCGCATTCGGTGCAGGTATACGTGTCCATCAGGTCTTTCCAGCCGAAATCGCTCAGGGTGGCCGCGCCGAGGGTTTCCTCCTTTTCGATGCGCTCCTCGATATCGGTGATCGACTCCATCCTGCCTTTGGGCGTAAGATCATAGGAGAAGACATTGATGGGGGCCGTGAAGATGTGGAGGTGCTTGGAGTAGACTACGAACACCAGGAACCAGAGGACAGTGCCGAGGTGGATGAAGTAGGCTACCCCATGGATGACGGTTTGCACGTCGGGCGAGAGGCCCGCGAACAGGCTGCCCACGAACACCGAGAAGGGCCGCCATGCGGAAGGCTCGTCGCCCAGGTTGATGCGGATGCCCTGTAGCACGAGCGCGGAGAACATAAGGACAGTAATGCCAATCAGAATCAGATACGAGTCTATGCTGTCGCTGAGGCGTTCGGGGCGGGTGATCATGCGCCGCCAGAAGAAGCTCACAATA
>DATINP010000168.1:0-10847 GCA_035474135.1 Chloroflexia bacterium
TTGAAAAACACGTCGCCAGCCGACCAGGTAATTGACGTCGTGAACTATGGCAACGCGCCCGACCCAAGCTGGCTCTATTACGACATGTTCTCTGCCTACTTCTTTGATGCAGGCACACAGCCGACGATGATTCCGGATGGAGCTAAGTCTATTCAGCGTTGGCCCGACGGCAAAGACAACGACCTTGGCTCGGATTTTCAGCAGATCGCCCGCTCGCCAGGAGCGGCTTCGTGCGGGGACCCCTACGAGAGTGATGATACTCTTGGTACGGCTTTCCTGCAAAACTCCGGTACCACTAATCTGCACCGAATCTGCGCCGCCAATGACAACGACTATATATCCTTCACTGCTTCGCCTTCCTTCACATATACACTACAAGCCACCGCTGTAGGTGCACGGGTCGACACCGTGTTGAGACTGTATGACACGAGCGGCAACCTTGTCGCCGAAGATAATCCTGATCCGAGCCATGATAGCCAGATAAGGTTTATGCCAAATACGGCCGGCACCTATCGTGCCCAGGTGGTCGACCGCAACGCTCAGGGTGGGAATGGCCCCGATTATCTGTATAGCTTCTCAATCAGCCAGGTTTCGGCCGCTACGCCAACGCCTTCGCAGTCGGTTACTCCTACCCCCATTGCCTGCGAGGACCAGTACGAGCCGGACAATGTGTTTCCGCAAGAAGCCCGGACTCTCGAACTAAATACTGAGCAGGTACACACATTTTGTCTAAGCGGGAGCACAGGCCCCGATACCGACTGGATGCGTTTTGTCGCCAGCGCAGGGAAAGTGTATTCCTTTTACACGAAAGACCTTAGTGGTCCAACTGATACTCTCTTGTCTCTCTATGAGTCGGATGGTAACAAGCTATACCAGAACGACGATTATGACCCGGGCCAGGGGCTTGCCTCACGCATCGACTGGTCATTTACCACGCCTGGGGTTTATTATCTGGCCGCACGAGAAAAGCGGAACGGCAACTCGCCGGCCTATCGCTATACAGTGGGCGTCACGACCACAGGCGAGCTACCCCCCACAGGGACGCCCACCGCCAGCCCCACCCTAAGCCCTTTCAGTCCAACCCCGACAACGGGTCCATGCGACGACGCGTACGAGCCGGACGGCGTGCCGGAAGCAGCCAGACTATTCTACATAGGCCAGACACAGCAGCACAGTATTTGCCCCGAGGGTGATGCTGACTGGGTACGTTTCTATGCGCGGGCAGGTAAAGAATATACTATATCCACGGCGAACCTGGGTATAGGGCTTGATACGTATATGTGGCTGTTTGACAGCGACGGCCAGACGATCCTGGCATATAACGACGATGGCGGTAACGGGGTCGCATCGCGTATCGACTTCTTCCCGTCGGTTGACAGTTACTACTACGTACAGGTGAAGAACGCAGGCGACCTGGGACTACCGAGTATGACCTATGACCTCAGCCTGATTGTTACCCCGGGGGCACCCCAGCCTCCTGGCACGGCTACGGGCATCATAGCTCCTGTGCTGACGGTTACGGGCGGCCCGTCCGACGAAGCCACGCCGACGACCGTTGTCTTGCCCACCAAGCCTCCGGCGCCCACACCCACGCAAGGGCAAATCGAACCGACCCCTGAGCTTCCAAATCCCCCGGCCACTGCCAATCCCGGCACAGGTGATAACGAACCTCCAACCAAGCCCCCAGCGGATACTCCGACAGCAGTCGTTCCGACCGTATCTGTGCCCGGTATACCGAACACAGGCTTGGCTGACCCACCGCTGATCGACACGGTACAGCAGCCACCGGCCGCTCCTAAACTGGCTCCCATGCTATTCCGGATCTTCTATGACCGCGACCACAACGACAGCTTTAGCGTGGGCGAAGGAATCCGGGGCGTCAACGTCTACTTCCTCGATGTCGCGGCAAACCTGGCTCCGGCGGGCAGCCTTACAACATCGGCAGCAGGCGACGGCACGCTGAATCTACCCACGCGCCTCCAACGTATTTACATCCCGTATTTGGGTGTTAATATGCCCCTCACTCGCTTCCCTGAGCGCGAATCACACTCTCTCTGGCTACCCCCTGTGCAGCTGCCTGAGCGCGTACCTTAGGCGCCCTTTCAGCCGTCAGCCGGGTTAAGGCGTGTGGTGCCTAACTTAGCGCGTAATGTTTAAACTCCTGTATAATAGCAATTGCAAAATCAAGCTAAACGAGGCCATGTTGAATGACTAACGACCATTCCGGTGACAACGCGGAAAACGATATATTGAGCCACGATGATCATTCCGATCACGGGCATGACGATACTGCACACGGTGACCACAGTGATCACGGGCATGACGACGCATCCAGCGACGCCTCTACCCTTGTACCAACGACGGGACGGCAACTTTTGCTACCGGCGATAATTCTGATTATCGTGGCCATACTTCTGTGGGGTCCGGTCACAGGGGCCTTTGCTCCCAAGCCGGGTTCGGCGGGTACCAATACGTCGATTGCGCCCACAGCCACTGCCGTTCCGCCGAGCGCGACCCCCACCACCGCTCCACCTGCCGGAACAACCACGCCTGTATCGGCGCTTCCGCCGCAGGCGTCTCCACCCGCAAGTGAGGTGGCCGCTCCGCCGAACTCAGCCGGATCAACGGCGACGGGCGTACCCAGTGCATCGGATCTGGCAACGCGCACTGCCGTTGCCCAGGCTGGAGAACAAGGAATCGTAACCCGCGCCCCTGTCGAACTTCAATTCGCGGGGGCGAGATTCATGGTACAGGCCGGGAGCGATGTGCTTCCTGACTGGCAGCCGCCCGAGAACGGTGGTGAGGCGGTTTGGATCAGAGGTACTTACGCTAACCATGTCCTGTATCTTCCTTACAACACCGACAACGCGGCTCTGTTCCAGGGCACCAAAGTGGGCGATCTCATAACGCTGGTGATGGACAGCGGTCAGACCTTTCAGTTCACGGTTACCAGGTCCGAGCGCGCCTTCAACGGTCCGCCCGCCAACCAGGATCAGTTTACTACCACTACAGCTATGAACCAGGACCACGCGGGCATCACACTGTTCCTAGTAGGCGATCCCGCAGCCGACAGGGCAGTTGTGCAAGCCGACTTCAACGGCAACATCCAGTAACTGCCGGCTGGGTTTACTTCCTGACCTGATGATTCGCCAACAGTAACTTCGTGCCAACTCTACTCCAGCCCGGTCAAACACTACTCTTCCTGGGCGATCATACCTCGCCGAGCGCGCCCGGCTATGTCGAGATCATGGGCGGTATTATCGCGCGCTTCTACCCGGATCTGCACCTGAACCTGCTGGCGGCCGGGTCGGCCGGTCAAACCGCACGCGGCCTACGCTCTAAGGCGCTGATGGATATTATCGTGTCCAGCAAGCCCGATTGGCTGGTCGTTGGCCTTGGCCTCGCCGACGCGCTACGCGAGCCTGCCGCCCTCGACTATCTCGAGCAAGAGAAAAAGCCCTCAGCACATGTAACTGATGACGCCGACCTAACGTTTGGCCCCGAAATGCGCGTGCGCGGCTACAAACTGGCACATGCCGGCGATTCGAGTCGCGAACCCGAGCCTGTTATGCACAATCTGGAAAGCTTTACGTCCAATTATCTGTCCGCTCTCACCGAATTGCGCGCTGCGGGTATCCAGTGTGCTGTGCTAACGACAGTACTTGCGGGAGATGACCCGACAACCCCTGTGAACCGCGTCCTGCGGGCATATAATCGCGTTATCAGGGCGTCAGCCGATCAATCCGGGGCTTTGCTCATAGACGTTGAGAGGGCGTGCAAGGACATCCTCGATAGAGCCATCAACTACAAGCAGACGGTAGCCCTCGCGTCGAGCACTGGGCATGCCAATCCGAAGGGTCAGGCTCTACTGGCGCGAACGACGCTGAATGCTTTCGGCATCCTGCCACAGCCCGGACAGCGAATGATTGGTCGTTGATGTCGGGATAAGCGCCACGCGTCCGAGAACACTTGCTATTTGATGAATACGAGGAAGTAGTAAAGCAAGGCAATTGCAAGTAGCAGAGCTAGCGACACAATCGCGCCCCATGGGAATGTCCGTAACTGGGCTTGCGCGCGCTGCACACGCGGGCTGGCGTTTCGGCCAAGCTGATAAGGCACGTCCGCCACGATCGTATTGGGCCTGAACAATAGTGCGGCTTTCAAGCGCAAAGCGCTTTGATTGTGCAACAGGTACTCCCACGGCTTGGCGGGTAGGAACTCCGGCAGAACTATTGTTATCGTGTCGTCTGCCACCTGCCTGTCCAGTGCGTCGATGTAGGAGAGGAGCGGAGCGATAAGAGACCTGTAGGGTGACTCGATTATCACGAGATTAATGTCGGTCGGCTCCATTGTTGCTTTCCAGCGCTTGTTAAACTCGACGGCTTCCTCTTCGTCCTCGCCCTCGGCAATATGTACAGCGGTTACGTTAGTCGAAAGCGATCGGGCGTAGTCCAACGCCTCAAGGGAAACGGCGTTGAGACTGGAAACGGGCACGATGAATGTGTGCTTGAATTCGCGGCGGCGAGGTATCACCGCTGACGACACCTCTGCGGCCAGTCGTCGATAGTGCCTGTTGATCGCGAGGAACATAGCTATGAGTACCGGCACGAGGATCAGCACCAGCCAGGTTCCTTTGTCCAACTTGGTGAACGTGGCAGTTACAAATACGAGCGCTGTAACCGTGGCGCCTACCGCGTTCAAGATTAAGTTGCGTTGCCAACCACGTGGCCTGGTGCGCCACCAGCGTACTACCATACCGGTTTGCGAGAAGGTGAACGCCGACATCACGCCGATCGCATAAAGAGGGATCAAGGCCGAGGTCTCACCATTAAAGACGATAATCAGGATGCAGGCAAGCGCGGCCAGGGTAACTATTCCCCAGGAATAAGCGAGCCGGTCGCCTCGGAAAGAATATTGGTGGGGCATGAACTTGTCGCGTGCCAGGAAATACGAGAGGCGCGGGAAGTCTGCGAATGCCGTGTTCGCAGCCAACACCAAGATGAGCGCAGTTACTATCTGGATAAAATACCAGAGCGCGTTCGAGCCGAAAACAGTGCGCGCAATTTGCGACACAACCGTCTCGTCCTCGCTTGGTAGGATGTGAAGGTTAGTCGCGAAGAAGGTTATGCCCGCGAACATCGCTATCGCGATCACTCCCATGTAGAGAAGAGTGCGCCGCGCGTTGGCGGCCTCGGGCGGCTTAAAGGCCGGCACACCGTCTGCGATAGCTTCAACGCCCGTGAGCGCCGCTGAGCCTTGCGTGAATGCCCGCAGCAGTAAGATGATGCCAACAGTCTCTGCACCGGGCTGAATGCTGTCCAGAAGGGTGGAGGCGGGCGGTACGTATGTCATGTCACCGCCAACGCCCAGGAACATGCGCAGCAAGCCATAGACGATCATGGCAATAATGCCCAGGATGAAAAGATAGGTCGGCACGGCGAAAATGTTGCCAGCTTCGCGTAGACCTCTCAGGTTTGCAATTGTGATAAACACCACCATCACGATGCAGATTTCGACCCTGTATTCGCGCAGGCTGGGAAAAAGAGAGTAGAGCGCGGCTACGCCGGCGGCGACGCTCACGGCGACCGTCAGTATATAACCGATCAGGATGGACGAGGCCGCCGACAGGCCCGCAAGGGTACCGAGATTGTCCTTCGCTACAATGTACGTGCCGCCTCCGCGAGGATAGGCTGCGATGGTTTGCCGGTATGAGGCGATAACGATAATCATCAGTACGATGATCGCAAGTCCCAGCGGAAGTGCCCAGGCCATGGCAGCAGCCCCGGCGAGCACGAGGATACGCAGAACTTCTTCAGTCGCATAGGCCACGGAAGACAAAGCGTCGGACGAGAGAACGGCCAGCGCCTTGACGTTGGTAAGACGTTCGTGGATGGACTGTTCACTGCTGATGGGCCTGCCAATTAGGCCGCGCTTGATTCTGCCAAATAGCCTGCCCCACCTGCCGCGAGGTTGCTCGGTTTCGAGAGACGCTTCCAGCAGGCCTCGCCCCTTGCGCCGAAAGGTTTCCACGTTGCGATCATATCGAACGTAGCGGTCGCCGGGGTGACTGCCTTTGACCACCTCCTGCTTCCGGAGATCGGGGTTCATCGGCTTCGGCGTATCAGATTCTCGCCGCGCCGACCCATCTTCCGGGGTGCCGCCTGCACCAGGCGCCGTGCCATGCCGGACTTCTCGCTCGTCACTTGATAAGACGTCGCCGTCGCCCGGCTCGGTCACGATTTTGACTTTATGGTGAGCGCGCCTGCTAGCGGCGCCATCATCACCTAACGCGGAATCTGTGGTGGTCGCCTCGGGCTGCGCATTTTCGGGTTCGGAAGGTTGCGTGCCTGACCCGCGGGCGCTCTGTTGGTTATCTTCAGCCATACTCTACTTTCGCATTAGCGTTTCAGCAAATTGCCGGCAATAAACATTACATTAGCAGGACGCTCGGCTAGCCTGCGCATGAAATAGGGATACCACTCATTGCCGTAAGGTACGTACACGCGCATGTTATATCCTTCGTTTGCCAGGTTCTCCTGCAATTCACGGCGCACGCCGTACAGCATCTGGAACTCAAATTTGCTGTGCGCGATATTGTGTTTAGCGACGTAGCGTTTGAGAAACGCTATCAGTCGTGCATCATGGGTGGCGATGCCGGGATACGTGCCTTCGCGCAAGAGGAGGGCCGCGAGCTTGGCGTAGTTTCTGTCGACGTCTATTTTCTTGGGGAAAGCTACGTCGGCAGGTTCATTGTATGCACCCTTGCACAACCTGACGCGTGCGCCGAGGCGATTCATCTCCCTCACATCCTCCTCTGTCCGGTATAAATATGCCTGCAACACCACTCCTACGTTCTTATAGCCGGAATCGTGCCACAGTCTTCTGAATACGCCGAGGGTGCGGTCCGTATAGGCGGTGCTTTCCATGTCGAGCCGAACAAAATTGTTGAGTTGCCTGGCACGTTCACATATTCGTGCAACATTCTTGAAGCAGAGTTCTTCGTCGACATCCAGGCCCATTTGCGTCAGCTTTAGCGATACGTTCGAGTTAATGCCGGTCGCCTCGATCTTATCCAACACCTGAATATACGAATCGGCGGCTGCGCGCGCTTCATCTTCCGTCGTGATGTTTTCGCCCAGATGGTCGAAGGTCGCTGTGATGTGCTTCTTGTTAAGGGCGCGGATTGCGTTTACCGCCTGGTCAAGCGTCTCGCCCGCAACGAAACGAAGGGCGAATCTTCGTGCCAGCCCGTTATGGAGTGCGATATCTTGCAGTTCGCGGCTGTTGGACAGTGTCAGAAAAGTCTGTCTAAGCAATTGAAGTTCCTCCGATATCAGCGTTGATAGAGTGGTAGGGACCGGGCGTCATAAACAGCGTGGGAAAAACGAAGGACGAAAGACCGTGCGTCCTTCGTCCTTTGTGGTTGAAATCATGAATCAGAATGCGCAGTAGGTGGCATACGTGGCGGTGGTCCGCTGAGTGGTTCCGGGCAGATTACTGGTCGGGGCAGGAGTCTTGACGGGGTCTTTGTCAGTTAGCAGGTTATCCACATATGCCTTGAACGTGCCGGTCGCCGGGTCGAATCCTTCTACGTCGCTGGCGACGATAACGACGTCAGCGCTTGCCTGATAGTCCAACCCCTGTGCGTTGTAATAGTAACCCACCCCGCTTCCGACAAGCCGGTTGTCCTTGTCATAGAACATAACCTTAATGCTTGCATTGATTATCTTGGCGGGCTCGGGTTCCGGTGTGGGTGCATTAAATACGGGCGTACCGACCACAGCGGTTGCTATCGGGGATTGCTTTACATTATTGGTGATCTTGACTGTCACCGTTACCGTCGTGAGCGTATCGGTCACCGTGGTCGTCGTGGCCTGCACTACCACTTCGTGGGACGATTGGACAGTAGACGCGATAGGGGTGCCAACAATTTCCACACTCACGCTCGCCGCATGTGGTGACGAAGGGGTGAAGGTATCCGTGGCCGAAGATTTGGGAGGCCAAATGCCGAACAAACCCGATGCCAGTATCATGGTGATCAACACCACGACCAGAACTCCCGCCGCAATCAAAATAGTGATAAGCTTGGGTCTCGTACGCGGCGTTGGGCGCGGACGACCCGCATCGCGAGATGCTGTGGACAACTATGCTTCCCCCTCTACAACGGTTGATTTGCGTACTAGCGCAACGGGCTTATTATAGCACCGTATTATGCGCCCGGCAAGCGTTGAATCCACCCCTGGCCAAAACCACCCTTATGACGATTGTTTCGTTTCGTACCCCGTGGCCAGTTCGCGCAACCGGTTCAGGACGCGTGCGGCTCTGGCCTCCGTTAGCTGGGCAAGAGTCTGCACGTTCAGGCTGCTGCACAGATCAGGAACCGACATGCCTGCGGCGGCCGCTGCCTTGCCGATCTCGTGCCACTGTGCCTGAGAGGATAAGCCGGTAGGGACCTCTTCCATCCTGCCCACTTCTACACCGACATCGACGCCGTGCGGCATATCTACTGCGCCAAGCTCAGGCGCTGCGCCAAAACCCTTCGACTTTGCACCTATCCTGGTAACTTTCGGACTGGCCGACTGCTCGATAGCCACGGCGGGCGCAGGCGTGTCGTCAGTCTCATAGGGGCGGTCGCGCCCGTAGAGGTCAAGGCCGATCCCGAGTAGAGAAGCGCACTTCTTCAATGCGTCGCTAGCTGCCGCCTTGTAGTCGTCCGCAATCGAGAGAGGTCTGCCGCTCCTAGCTCCCGAGGCGTGCCGCTTGATGTCAGCACCGCCAAATTGCGTCTTGACTATGGTTTGGCCGCCGGGTGTGCGCACGGTCAGCTTCGCTTCGACTATTACCTCGTCATCCAGAATCTGCTTGTCGGTAACCTCGAAGTCCCAGTTGAAGCCGAACACCAAATTCAGCCGCTCGGTTACGTAACCATGCTCGACATAGGAGAACTGCATGCCACCGCGCCCTTGCCTGGTCTTGATCTCATTCTTAGGGGTGCGCTGAAGCAGGAAATCCACCTGGGCTTCGCTGAGAGATTGCATCAGCAATTTATTCCGCCCATCACGTATACCGACCGGCCCAGGCTCGACCCTGACCACTTCTGAACCAAACACCTGATTGCTTTCATCATGCTGCATTGCGTTTCTCACTTTCTTGAGTACACGCCTATATTAGCACATATGTTCGTGAAATGCAATCCCTAGTTCTTCTTCTTGACACGGCGCACCGGCTTGCCCTCGGCCTTTGTCTTGCGTTCGGCCTCGAATGCCACAAGTGCCTCCCCGGATCGCAGAGTGCTGTACCTGACTCCCTGGTATTTTGCGCTGATAGCTTTGCGCCGGTGCTTGTCGCGGCGTTTGGCCTTGTCGATCGGCGGCATCTTTCTTAACCCCCCTTGCATTGCCTGGCTGCGGCGGCTTACACTTACGGTTCATGAAGAACTCTAACGCGTCAGCCGGCCTCGCCAAACTTGACATAATAACGCTGCGCACTCTGATTATCAACTCGATTACGGCGGCCGTTGCATTGGCGCTGGCCCTAAACCGGGTAAAGAACCATGATGTACCGCGGCGTGCGTGGCCGACGGACAGGTCTGCGCCACTGGTTGATATCATTATCCCTGCACGTGATGAAGAGCGCAACATCCTGCCACTGTTTGAAACACTCGTGCAGCAGCGCTATCCTACCGGACGCTGGCGAATAATTGTAGTGAATGACGGTTCGACCGACCGCACAGCAGATATCGTGGAGGCACTGGCGGAGGAGCACCCGAACCTGGAATTGGTACACGCGCCACCTCTACCGGCAGGGTGGACCGGGAAGAATCACGCGATGTACGCCGGTTCGCTGGTTGCGAGACCTGACGCAGAATACCTGCTGTTCGTGGATGCTGACACGCGGCATGATGCGCTGATGCTGTCAAGCGTAGTGTTGCGAGCCGAGGAAGTGCGCACCGACCTGCTAAGCCTTGTAATTCGCGTGGACATGGAGAGTTTCTGGGAGCGGCTTGTCGTTCCAGAGATTGGAGAATTATACAGCCTGCTTGTCGGCACCATGGATAGCGTTAATCGAGAAGGCGGATCTGGCGCAGCGGCGGCAAACGGTCAGTTCATGCTTGTGCGGCCCGAAGTCTACCGCGACGTGATTGCGCACCCGGATATAAGGTCAGATGTGGCGGAAGACCGAGCTATTGCCGCCGCTCTCAAGTCAAAGGGCAGAACAGTGCGCCTGGAATATGGCGAGAAGCTGGTGCACGCACGCGTATACTCGTCGTTGCGCGAGATGTGGGCGGGCTACTCCAAGACGATCTTCTGGGCCAGTGGACACAACACTCCCAGAACCATTGGTGTGGCTCTCGCTCTTTTCTTTTACGCCTTTGCTCCCTTGCTGACGCTTGCTGGCGCGTATTTCAAACCGACCGTGCGCCAACGAAGAAGGTCGTTAGTCCACGGATTGGTCCAGATATTACCTGCAACGCTCCTGCGAGCGCTTGTCAACAGAAGGCTTGGGGTGCCCTTAGTCAATGCATTTGCCTACCCGCTGGCCGTTGTTGTCGGGGATGCCATCCTTCTCCACTCGTTATATCGGGTGGTATCAGGAAAGGGAGTTGCCTGGAAGGGACGCCTGTATGGGGAGACGCGCCAAGGATCGCAGTAGAGTTACTACTCGTAGGGTTGCCATTTGAGAATTACAGACGTCGGCTCGCCTTAACGCACCGTGTCCTTCACCTGGAAGTACGAATTGACGAAGCTATCCATGCCTTCGAGTTTGCGCGAGTTCCAGTCGGAAACGCTGACTGTGATGAGAGGGCGGCCCGAAACTGACACAAACAGAGTGCGCTTCACCCACAG
>DATINP010000169.1:0-5852 GCA_035474135.1 Chloroflexia bacterium
CCTGTACGAGGTTCCGTATAATGATGACCCAGCCGCCCGGCAAGCATGGAAGGGCTACAGAAAGCAGCTAAACTCGTTGCTTGCCCAAGGCCGTAACGGCGATGCTGTAGGCCTGTTCATGATGTTCGTGGGCATGCCGGCTGATCAGGTGGAAGGGATGCGTGGGCGTCCAATGTGGCCGGCGTTAGAAGCAGTAGCGCCCACACTTGCCTATGATGCCGCCGCCATGGGCGAAGACGCCTCGGTACCCATCGAGCAAGCTGCTCGCGTGACCGTACCTGCACTCATCATGGACGGTAGTGCTAGCCCTCCCTTCATGTACTCTGCAGCTGTGGCGCTTGCAGGAGCGATGCCCCATGGCAAGCACCTGACGCTGGAAGGCCAGACCCACGATGTCTCGGTGGAGGCACTTGCTCCCGTATTGGTGGACTTCTTTACCTCCAACGAAGATATGGGGTAGCACATCATCTTGAATTATGATAGCTCGCACGACGCGCCCTGAACGGGGGCCAGGGAGGGAATAGGAATGCCCAGTGTGCTGATAACGGGCACGTCAACAGGCATTGGCGCAGAATGTGCGTTGCGGCTCAACGGCATGGGCTGGCAAGTGTTCGCGGGGGTGCGGCGTGGAGAGGACGGCGCCGCCCTCAGGGAGAAAGCCCGGTACAAAGATCACCTCACACCCGTGCTGCTCGATGTGACCGATGCCGAGTCTATAAGCTCTGCCATCCAACTAATAGAAGCCAAGGTGGGCGAACAGGGGCTGGATGGGCTGGTCAACAACGCCGGCATCGCGATAGCCGTGCCGATCGAGTTTCTGCCGATAGACGAATTGCGCAAACAGTTGGAGGTGAACGTGATCGGTCAGGTGGCGGTAACGCAGGCTGCCATCCCACTCTTGCGCACGGCGCACGGCCGCATCGTCAATATCGGCTCGGTGAGCGGGCGCATCTCGACCCCCTTGCTCGGCCCCTACTCAGTCTCGAAGTTCGCTATGGACACTCTGAGCGATACCCTGCGCATGGAGCTACGGCCCTGGCACATACACGTGGCGTACGTGCAGCCTTCTGGCATTGCCACTCCCATCTGGAGCAAAGCTCTGGCCGAAGGCGATAGGATAGGCCAACAACTGCCGGACAGGGCACATATGTTGTACGGCTCCGTAATAGGGCAGATGCGCGAGCGGGCGACTCAGGCTGTCCATAACGGTATGCCTGTTCGCACTGTAGGCAAGGCCGTGGCCCACGCGCTCGTCTCTTCCAGGCCCAGGACGCGCTATCCGATTGGCTCAATCGCAATTGTGGGCGAGGTACTTCGCATCCTGCCCGACAAGTGGCGTAACCGCCTTATTATGATGCAGTTCAAGTAGGTTTTATCTTAGGGGGATATGTCGCCTATTGACAAGTGTTCATATTCAAGGCACGCAGGTGATTGGAACGCTCGTAAGCCTAGTTCTTCTTGCGGGTAAGTAGACCGAAGATCAATGCCGTTACCCATGCGTAGAAGAGTATGTAGAGCTGCTGTAGAGCCGTACGTTCAGGTGGGATCTCGTCAATAGGCGGGGTCAGGTGCATCGAGGGTATAATGGTGGCTGCGGTGACGCCCATTATGCCCGCAAGGAGGGTTCCTTGCATGATGCCGGGTAAGGGCAGGCTGCTGCGCATAATGCCGTAGAAAGCGCCCCAGCCCAGCCCATATGCCCAGTGAAGGGCCTGCCCAACGACCTGCTTCTGGTCTTTAGTAAGAGGCTTATCAAACAGGTCATTCGCTATTTTGCCTGCCAGCCTCTCCACGGGTTTGGCAGCATGCCTGCCGCCACCTGCACCGCTTTTTTTGGTATCGCTCGGAAGGTCTACGCCCGCCTTTCTCAGTAGCGTGGGCGCTTCCTTCATAGACAGAGACAGTACCAGCGTGCCGCCAATACCGGCCAGCATGCCCTTTGCGATTGCCCCCAAAGGCGTTGGACGTCCAGACATAATTTGCCCCCTGTGTCTGTGGCTTGTTCTAGTTGCTCGTCCAATTGACAAAGCAAGCCTCATGCCAGTGACATCTCCCTTGCACACATACCTGGCCTCTGGTAAGGTAGATCAATATACCTACGTTACAGTATAGGTCAGGGTAATAGTGAAGCGTCATATTGCAGCGCAGGGTGATAGCGTTTCAGAGGACAAAGATGGATTTATCAGGTAAGCACACGTTCAACGCGCCTCGCGACATCGTCTACCAAGCGATGACCGATCCTGGAGTACTGAGGCGCGCGCTCCCCGGCTGCAGGACGTTCGACGCGCTGGGAGATGGCTTCTACTCCATAACGCTGAGTATCGGTATCGGGATAATCAAAGGCAACTACACGGGCAAAGTGCAACTGCTGAACGAGGCGCCACCAGAGTCGTTCACGTTGCGAGTGATAGCCAAAGGAAGCGTTGGGGCTGTGAGGGGGCAGGGCAATTTCCAGCTTGAACCTGATCCTGATGACGGCCACAAGACTCTGCTAACTTACACAGGCGATGCACGAGTTCAGGGCAAAATGGGCTTTTTGGGCCACCACCTCCTCCGTGCCGGAGCCAACCTGATCATAGGCCAGTTCCTCAGTGCGCTGGATACCGAGGTGACCGGCAAGGGAGAAGCTTCCTAATAGCGGATCAAAGTGACGATGTTATAGCCATCGAGGCTCTGGCGCGCGCCAAGTTCCGTTAGTTCGATCAAGAATGCCAGGGCCACGATCTCTCCGCCCAACTGCTCTACGAGGTCGATGGTGGCGCGAATGGTGCCGCCTGTCGCCAGCAGGTCATCCACGATCACCACGTTCTCGCCCTTCTTGATGGCGTCGCGATGCATCTCCACGGTGTTGCTGCCGTACTCAAGGTCATACTCGGCGGTGATGGTCTCCGCGGGCAATTTGCCCAGCTTGCGCACCGGGATGAATCCCACGCCCAGCTTATAGGCAATCGGGGCGCCGAAAATAAACCCTCTGCTCTCGATGGCAACCACCTTCGACACGTTAAGTTCCTTCAACTTGTTTGCAAGCTGGTCGATTACCTCCGTGAAAGCTTCGCCTTCCCTGAGCAGGGTCGTAATATCGCGGAAAAGGATGCCGGGCACAGGGAAGTCAGGAACATCACGTATCAGTTCCGTGAGGCTCAGATTCTCCATTGAGTTCCTCCTGGTCATGGGAAGAGCCAGATCGCGCATAATGCCGCACAATCTGGCTCTCCTCATCGAGATCAAAGTAGTACTTTATTATACATTAAGTACGTCTGCCGTTACGACTTCTCAAGTATCCTCGCAAGTAGCGTGCCGCCAGGGTCGCCGCCAGCAAGAGGATAGCGAACATTATGGGGAAGGAGCCGCCCGTTTGTGGGATCGGTGCACTGGGTGTCTGCGATGTACCTCCACCTCCACCTGTTGACTTCGTGGCTTGGGTGGGATTCGGCCTGGGGGTCGGCGCGACAGGAGCCAGGGTCGGGTCGCTCACCACAGTGGGAGCCTGGGCAATGGCCTCAGGGGTGGGCGAGTCGGCAGCAACGGGTGCCACGGGCACAGGAGTATCGGCGGGAGGCTCCGGGGCCACAGTGGGCGGCTCGACCACCTCGGTTGGCACCTCGGTGGCGGGATCCGGGGGTGTCGTGGCGGCAGGCTCGCTCGTCGCCTCTTCCTGTGGCGTTTCGGTGGGACCAGTGGCCTGCGCTACCTGGGCCACGTAGGCATTGGACATTATCGCGTCGGTCACCCCCGTATACAGGGCAGATGCCTGGTTACTTATGTTCGGTAGACTACCGTCTGACAGTGTCGCGGGGATAGTAACTACGACGGTATCATTGGGGTTAAGGTCGCCGATCTGCACCGTTATACTGCTGCCGCTGACGGTGGCCTGACCGACCGAGCTACTGACAAGCGTGGGGTCGACCGTGATGCCCGCCGGAAGCTGGTCGGTAACAACCACGCCGGGCGCAACCGCGTTACCGGTGTTGGTCACTTCGAGCTTGTACACAATGGCGCCACCTGCGCCCAGTTCGGTCTGGTCGGCCGTAAGGTGGAGCGCCAGGGCAGGCTGGCCCTGGGCCTGAGGCGGCGCTGCGGTCGGGGCCTCTGTAGGGGCTACAGGGGTGCCGTTGCTCACGCCGGGGGTCGGCTGGCCAACCGTGCTATCTCCTGATCCGACCGTAAACTGGAAATGCTGCTGGCTAACGCCGTAGCCCACCACCGCGTCTCGCACCATAATTACAGCTTCGTAGGTGCCGGGGGCGAGCGACCCATCGAGAATGTTATAGGTGATGTTCATGCCGAGGCTGCCGCTATCCAACACCGACTTGTCGAGTTTGCCTGCCTCGTATACCGACACGCGGAACGTTTCGCCCGCTCTGCGCGCCTTCCAGGTCAACTTGTCCGGCAAAGTGAGGTTAGCTCCCGCCTGCGGATAGAGTAGCGACACATCACTCATCTCGATAGAAGGCACAGTGAAGTTTTGCCCCGACAAATAAATGATCGGAAAAGAGTACCACACTGCCAGCATCCCAGGGCCGCCGGTGACATCAATCTCGTAGTAGGCGGTGCCCGGCGTACTTGCCTGGTTTAGAAAATGGTACACTCCATTCTCGTCGGTGGTGGTAGAAGCGAGCGAAGTAACGCCCTTGCTGTTGTCGTGTTGGCGCAGTTCAACGGTAATGCCCGCCGCATTGCCTCCCGCCACGGTAATCGTGCCGCTGATATCTCCGTCGGCGGCCTGCCATAATGTCGCTCCATGGGCGGGAGCGGCCAGGGCCAACCCGAAACCCAGCACAATCGCCACCCCTAACAGGAACAATACTTCTCTGATCCTGTGGGCATTGAGCCAGGAGGCCCTAGTGGATTTGTAAACGTTGTAATTCTTCATCGCCTTCTCCCCTATGCGAGTCCTAGATCTTAGATCGTAAGTCGTAGATCGTAAGTCAGACGACCTAGCACTTATTGCTTCTGGTCACTGGTCACTGGTCACTGGTGGCCGGCCCCCACGTTCCGTCCAAAGTTGCTACCACTATCAGTCGCCGCGTATCGATCCCAATGGGGGTGCAGGTGATAAGGGTTACGCGCTTGTCGTCGGCTGGTGCCATAACCTCTGTATCATCCGGGCTTACTTCGAAGCTCTCCTGCACTATGTAGCGATACTCCCCCAAACTGTTACTCACAAACACCTCGTCGCCCGGCTGCAACCTGTCGAGGTCACGGAACAGGGCAGAGTTTATATCCCTGTGCCCTGCTAGAACCACGTTGCCTACCTGGCCCGGGTCGCCCGACCCTTCATGGTGACCTATGTCCATCGGCGACACTTCCCACTGGCCCAGGTTCACAGTTACCTCGTGCACATCGCTATCCAAAAACATCACCGGTATCCTCAGCCTCGTAGGCAAAAGCAGTTCCGGATCAACCGTTGGTGTAGATGTGGGCAACGGGGTAACCGTCGCTGTGGGTGACACTCCGGAAGCGCCTGGCCCGGTACCTGTGAGCGGTGGCGCGACCTCGGCGAGCCGGGTGGGCGTGGCCTGTATGCCGGGACCGGCTCCCATGAGGGGCGGAGCTACTTCAGCTAGCCGCGTTGAAGTGGCTATAGGCGCCGGAGGCGGAACTGAGTTCATGCCCGATCCCGTGATCCTGCGCACTCCGGTATCGAAATAGACTGTGTAAACGTACTGAAAGGCGAGCCAGGCTATCACCAGCGCGCCCACTAATTCCAACCCCAGAAGCGCCCTATCAAACCTGGTGTAGCGGGCGGCAGGCGAGCGCCTTTCCTCTGCGCGATCCTCTGCCGTTTGTTCTCGCTGCCACCGTCGCTTCTGAACCCCTACCTGGCTGAGCCGCACAGGAGCAAAGCGGTC
>DATINP010000170.1:0-13629 GCA_035474135.1 Chloroflexia bacterium
GCAGGACGCTATCCTGCCCTATGTCGAAGACGGTACCGTGACTCTGATCGGCGCTACCACTGAAAACCCGTCGTTCGAGGTGAACTCAGCCCTACTGTCGCGTTCTCGCGTGGTCGTTTTGCAACCGCTCAAAGCCGAGCACCTTGCACGCATTCTGCAAAATGCCCTTGAGGACACCGAGCGGGGGTTGGGCGGCCTCAAGGCCCACCTCACAGAGGACGCACTGCAACACCTGCTGGCCGTATCGGACGGCGACGCCCGTTCGCTCCTGAACACGCTTGAGTTGGCAGCAGTCTCGACCACAGCCGGCGGAGACGGCACGCGCGCGGTGACGGTCGAAGCCGTGGAAGATGCTGCACAGCAACGATGGCTGCAATACGACCGTGTAGGCGACGGGCACTACGACACCATATCAGCACTACACAAGTCCGTGCGCGACTCAGACCCCGACGGCTCGCTCTACTGGCTGGCGCGCATGCTTGAAGCAGGCGAGGATCCCCTGTTCGTGATCAGGCGTGTCATACGCATGGCGACAGAGGATATAGGCATGGCCGACCCTCACGCGCTTACCCTTTGCGTGGCTGCCCAACAGGCCGTCCACTTCCTCGGTATGCCCGAAGGCGAACTTGCATTGGCCGAAGCTGTTGTATACTTGGCCGTCGCACCGAAGAGCAACGCCGTATACACAGCGTATAAGTTGGTGAAAGATGATGTTGGCCGTACTCGCAACGAGCCTGTGCCAATGCATCTCCGCAACGCCCCTACCGCACTGATGAAAGGGCTTGGCTACGGCAAGGGCTACAAATACGCCCACGACTACGAAAATGCTGAGGTCGAGCAGGATCATCTCCCACCCTCATTGAAGGGCCGCATTTACTATCGCCCCACCGACCGTGGACACGAAGCACGAGTGAGGCAAAAAATCACCGACCGCAGGTCGTAAGTCGAACTCCCAATCGCTTACGATACACAGTGACAGATATGGACTTTACCTGGCTGGCAATTCTGGGGTCAATCCTGCTCCTTTTGGGGCTGGGTGTCCTCGTCTATGACACGCTCAGACGGTCGCGTGGGAACCAGGCTTACCCCTACCCCGACAACACCACCCATTCTCTCGATGAGACTGCGCTTCAAGCTCTCATTTCGCCCCAATCACAGGCAAGCCCAGCTCGTCCGCTTGCACTAAAGCCAACCCTCCAACGCCTGTCAGCGGCGGCCCGCCAACGCTTCCAGTCTCGCCGTGCCTACACGGTACCGACCAAAGGGCAACCACGCGATCTATTTACCCGAATAGTGACCGCCATACCACGGCGCGCACTCGGATTGATCATGGCCGGATCGCTGATCATGATATTCCTGAGTGTCACGATGTTGGTGACGGGGGCGAACGGCCCTGCCAAAACGTCCGGCATCATTATCGGCATAGCCCGCTTCGCGAACGCCCCTACAACTGCCGATCCGGTTGGTGTATTCGCCGACGACATCATCCAGGGTGCCACGGCTGCGGGCTTGAACCAGGTGACTGTGCGGCAGTCGCAGATTGCACCACGCAACACGGCGCAAGCGCAATCCGAGCGTGCTCGCCTGTCTGCAGATGTCCTTGTCTGGGGCGATTTTGGTCCGACAGGTGCCGTCACTGCGAACGTAACTCTCGCGCCCGGCTATTCACCCGCATTGCAACCCTGGCAGTTATACGCCGACCCGGACCCCTCACTTCTACTTCTACCTTCCGATTCGTCGATTTATTTGCCGGCCGAGCACGGCCTCGACTCGCTGGTGCCGCTGTCAACGGCCCTGGTACACTGGCGCGCCGGCAACTTCACGAGTGCAGCAGACGGCGCCTGGGGTGCGCAGGCCACTCTCGACGCGAACGGCGGCTCCAGCCCAAATCGCTTTCCCGAGATCCTCGAGGCCAACTCGCTGGCCGCCCTCGGTAGGTACAACGACGCCCTTACGACTCTGAACAACATTGAAACCGAGGGCGCGCTTACGCCCCTCGCAGTCGTAATCCGGGCCAACGTCCGATTGCTCATGCAGGATTATGCGGGGGCTAGTGACGACGCCAATAGCGCAATAGACAACCGCGACTCGACTAATCTGATTCTCTCACGCGCATTTCTCGTGCGGGGCCGGGCGCGCTATGACGTAGGCGACCTGTCCAACGCTCTGGATGACCTTGACTCCACCGCCAGGCTAGACCCTACGCTTGTGCGCGTCTACTTGGACCGCGCCGAGACTTACTATCGCCAGGCCCAACCGAGCCTGGCAGCCACCCAAATCACAACCCTGCTGAAAGCCGCCCCGGATGCCGCCCCTGCATACCGTCTGGGCGGCCTGGTCGACATGATGCTCGGCCAGCCCGAAACGGCACTCGATCCGCTGGGTAAAGCCCGCGCACTCTATACAAGTTGGACAACCGGCCAGCGCAAAGACGAAGCGCAAGCCGAAAGCCTGGGCGACGCGGTTCGCGCCCATACCGCCTCCGACAACATCGTAACACTCAACAAGGGGCTGGCAGGCATTGCCCTCTACGAAGGGATGGCCAACGCCGATATTGCCCGCAACGAGCCGCCTGAGAGCTTTCTAGCAGGGTTGTGGCGCGGCATACGCGGCGAACCTTCCACAGCAGATAAGGCAATCGCCAAAATGCAAGAAGCTGCCCGCCTTGACCCACACCGGCCCGACGTGCCATTGCAACTGGGCAGCCTCTATACCTTCCTGAACCAGTACGACAACGCCGAACAGAACTTGCGGCTGGCACAAAGCCTGGATCCGTCTCTGCCTGAGCCATACCTGGCGCTGGCTCACCTGCAGGACACAATGGGCAAACCTGCTGAGGCTGTCGCTACCCTGGAAGACCTAGTAAGTCGTATGCCTGGGCAATACTCGGCCTACGAGTATCTTAACACGCTCTATACGGCAATCGGTGACGTGCAATCCGCGCAAAGCGTACTCGAACGCGCGCTCGCCGTCCCGGCACAAAGTGCCTCGGATCATCTCTGGCATGGCAAGTTCCTCCTGACCCTGCAACGCCCGGACGACGCCGTACCGGAGTTACAGGCCGCGTCAACCGATCCGGAACTATGGGAAGCAAATCTGCTCCTAGGTGGCATTTACCTGGATAAAGGACGCGGCCCGGATGCACTTGCCGAATACCAGGCCGTGCTGTCCGTTCAACCCAATAACGAAACCGCCCTCTTGAACGCGGGCAAGTTGCTCGTGCTGGCGGGCAAGCCCGATGACGCACAGACACTCTTCGAGCGACTCGTCACCGTCATACCAGCGAACGTGGACGGGCACATAGCGCTTCTCCAGCTACTCCTTTCCAAGGGCGAGGTTGATAGAGCGCTGGCCGAAGGAGGCAGGGCTGTCGCGGCTGACTCTACGCGCGCCGATGCCTACTTCTACCTTGGGGTCGCATACGAAGCCAAAGAAGACTGGCCCCACGCGGCTGCCGCCTATAATGCAGCCGTCCAGCGCGATCCGCAGGACTTTCAGTCGTACCTGAATTGGGCGCGAACCCTGTACTACCAGGACCTCTACCCTGATTCGATGAGCGTGGCAAAGGAAGCCTCGGCTCTCAGGCCCGACGATTCACAGCCGTATGCCTGGCAGGCTCAAGCACAAGTCGCTTTGGGCGACACTGATGGCGCTCTGGCCAACCTGAACGATGCTCTACGCCTGCGCCCGGACGATACCGATGCGCTTGCCCTTGCAAGTCGGGTCTATCTGGCGAAAGGCGATACGCAGACTGCCCTCCAATACGCCCAGCAATCAAGCCAGGCCAATGCGTTAAGTCCCGCAGGGAAACTCGCGCTTGGAGAGGTGCAACTGGCCCTGAATGATTCACCGGGCGCGCTCCAGTCGTTCGGGACCGCTACAGAGTTGGCTACCACTTCACGCGACGCTGCTCTCGCGTTGACCGGGCAGGGTCGCGCTTATGGCCTCGCCAACAATCGCGACAAGGCAATCCAGTCATACACCAGTGCTGCCAGACGAGACTCCACGCTGGCCGAGCCTTTTCTATATGCGGGCATCCTCTACGCAAGCGCAGGACAGGCCAACGATGCCCTCAAACAGTACAGGCAAGCCGTATCACTACGTCCCAACTGGCCCCTTGCGCTATACTATCTCGGTATGACCTATCTGCAAAACCGCGACCTCACTAACGCTCAGGGCGCATTCGCCAAAGCCGTGCAATATTCCCCTTCCATGTACCAGGCCTGGTTTGGCCTGGGTCTGTCACAGCGAGATGGAGGCCAGGCGCAGGCCGCCATCCAATCCTTGCAAAAAGCCGCCAACCTGCAACCTACTTATGCCGAAGCCTGGCTCTACCTGGGGCTTACACTAGAGGAAACAGGTGACCGCACCGGGGCCGCCGCGGCCTTTACACAGGCCAACAACACGGCCACCACGGATGCCATTCGCCAGCAGGCGACGGAAGGGCTGGCGCGGGTCAAGTGAGCGCCGGGTCTGACAGTACGCGCGAAACGCTCCTGAACGCCGGGGCAATATCCCTCGCCTGCCTGATCTTCCTCGCGCTGGCCCTTTTTCAGCTTGACCTTCCCGGCCTCTATGCAGACGAAGCCTTCGACGTTATCCCCGCGATGCAAATCGTGCTGGGGCACTCCGTAGAGCTACAGCGGAACGTCGGCGTCCACCTTTTCGGCCTCAGCCTCCCCCTTATGTCAAGTAGCGATTATCAGGGCGTGACCAGCACCTACCTCGTATTGCCGTTCTTCTGGCTGTTCGGCGTCAATGTCGTATCGCTACGGCTGATGACTATCAGTGTGGGCGTGCTGGGCCTGGTTCTTACCTTCTTCCTTGCCCGCAAGTGGTTCGGCTCGAACGTTGCGCGTTTGAGCGTGTTGATGCTTGCCACGTCGCCATCATGGGTGTTTTGGAGCAGGCTGGGCGTGTACGTGGTGTCGCAGGTGATGCCCATCGCCGCCGGCTCACTAATCGCATTCACCACATGGGTGAAGCGACGCCCGATCGGTAGGCGCAACGGTGCCCTTTACCTGGGCACTTTCCTACTCGGCCTTGGCCTTACAACCAAGATACTGTTTTTGTGGTTCATAGCCGCAGTACCCATCGTGGCGCTAATCCTCTACGGGGCGCGTCTCTGGGATAGCCGGGGCGAATGGCTCAAAGAACGCGGACGCTGGCTGAAGGTGGCTCTCCTATCGGGGCTGTCCTTCTGCGCGGGCGCGTTCCCTTTCATCCTGTACAACATCCTATCAGGTGGCACGTTCGACCTGATAAGATCCACCCTTTCGGCACCCGGCACCTCGAACGGGATCGATAATTCTGCCCTGCTGCGCAACCTGTGGACCCGCGTCGATAACTTTCGCGTTTTGCTGGACGGCAGCTACTTCTGGTTCCAGGCAGCACCCGGCACGAGCCACGCGAACCCGATTACCCCGCCTCTATTCGCCATAGCCGCGCTTGGTCTGCTGGTTCTGATATTGTGGGATCGCGCTCGAACCACACCGCTCCGTATTGATTTCCAGGGCAGTCTCCGACTCGGCTCGGCTCTCGTTGCGCTCGCTCTGCTGATCAGCCTGCTACTAGCTGGCGACTTCCTACCAAGTAGGGCGACCTCCGTGGTTGTTCTTGCCACAATTGCGCTGGCTCTTGTGGGTGCGGTCGTCTATGTGCGCGCCGTGTTGCGTCACCCTGGATTCTGGACAGCCGGCGCAGCGGGCCTGCTGATCGCGGCGTCGCTGGCGGGGACGGTCTGGTGGGTGGCCGGCGCGGGCAGACCCGTAGGACGTGCACCGGATGCGTTCCTGGGCTTGTGGCCCATCGACGCTGCCGGAGCGGTAGCGTGGATTATCGGCGCGGGACTGATATTCCTGCTCGGCTGGGACCGCAACCCCGTCCCCTGGCAACGCTCTATTACTGCAACGTTGGGCCTGTTGGGTCTGGTGGTCGGCGAGAGCATTGTGACGGTGTCAGGCTTGTGGAGCACCCATCTCATTATGCTTTTTCCGCTGCCGCAGATGGTAATCGCCGCCTTCGCTGTGTCCTTTGCCTCACGCGCACTCGCCTTTTTCAAGAGCATACAGCAGTACTGGGTAAGAGCGACGGCCTTTGCCGTGCCCGCGCTCGTAATCGTTGGTTCAATAGTGTTATTCGACCTGCGAACGTCGATCCAGTACCAGCGAGACATGAGCGCCACGGGCGGCGCGTCCACCTTCTCGGACTCGATCTACGCGCTGGCGACCTACCTGGACACACGCAATCCGACACAAAAGGTGGTCAGCCTCGATTGGGGCATCAAGCGCCCAATCCAATTCCTCACTCACGAGCACGTCAACCCATTGGACGCCTACGGTTACGAATCAACTCCGAGCCAGGCCACGATAGACGGAATCGGGGCGCTGGTACAAGAGTCGGGCAACCTCTACCTATTCCATGACCCGCAAGCCGGTATCGCCTATCCACGCTTTGACCTGTTCAGCCGGAAGGCAGCCGAAGCTGGCAAGCAACCCGTCCTCGAGCGCACATTCTACTCGCGCAACGGCCTGCCAGTGTACGAGGTCTATTCCCTCGCCCCCTGACAGGGGTTATGCAAGAAGGGGCGATCCACTGGATGGATTGCCCCTTCTTGCATTAATGCCTGACGAGGCCCGTTATTTTACTGTGCCAAACATTGTCCAACCGGGTGCTAGCGCGTTAGAACCATCATAGGTTTTCAGCGTGTTGAGCTTGAATGAAGTGTCAAACGCCATTGTCATTGCGGCGCCGGTATCAAGCCTGTAGGCAACCAGAAGGGGTCTCGCTCCCAGGAATCGCCCGCCGGGCGAAATGAGTGCGAAGTTGGTCCAGCCTAGCCCGAAATCGGCAGGCGATCCGTCAGCAAGGGTGCCATCCGACTTTACCTCGCGGACATCATACTGCCCCGTAACCGGGTTATAGAAGAAGATGTGGGTGTCATCGATGTAGTCAATAGCTTTCCAGTGACGGTCGGCTCCGGCCCGTACCCTGGTGGTAACGGGCACCATATTGACCAGAGTTCCGTTGCTGTCCAGTTTAGCCGTCATGTAGTGTACAAACTCGTCTGTCTGTGGGCTGTCTAGGTAGAAGAAAACCTGCCCCGCAAAATTGCCAACCACGTCCGCATAGTGTACATTGAGCGTCGTCGTTGATAGGGGTTGATAGCTCCCATCGGCCTCGATTTTACCCGGGTCCAGGATAGTGGTCGCGTTATCAAACAAGACGATCAGTCCGCCGGCGGACGTAACATGCGTGTGGCCTGCTCGGAAGCCATAGGAGGCCAGGTGTGCGTACGAGCCGTCGGATTCGAGCTTGGCCGTTTCAGCACCACCGGACTGCTTGTAGAACAGTAGATATCCGCCGTTGGACGACGTGAAGTGCGTCCAGTTCTGAGAACTAAGTTGGAAAGACGGCTGGTTGAAGATAGTGCCTTCCTGGTCAACTAAGGCCGGTTGCCCTAAGCCGCCGCCGTTGAAGAACAACACCTGCCCGGTCGGTCCAACCGGCTGAGGCGAAGGCGTTGCGGTTGGTTCAGCGGGCTGGGACGTCGGTGTCGCGCCCGTTACCATAGTTGGCGGAGGATTGTTCCCATGCTTCTTGTCGTAATAGAAGACACCGAGAAGTGACAGCAGTACTTCGTTCTCCGTGCCCGCAAACTCGGGGTGATACTCGAACACGGCACGCTCGAAATATTGGACTGTGTACGTCTTGCCGTCGGTCGGGCTTACCTCTGAAAACTCATCAGAGATAGGATAACCTTGTTGTGCGAGGCCGCCATGCGCTTCCCAATAGGTGCGAAAAGCTCCGCCCAAAGTCTTGCCTGTCTCGGTAAACTGGCGAGGATTGATCGTGCTGACCTGCTGGTTAGGCGCGTTGCCGGCATATTTGTCGTTGTAGTAGAACACGCCCAACAGGGAGAGCAATACCTCACTCGGGGTGCCGGCGAACTCAGGGTGGTGCTCGAAGACAGCGCGTTGGAAGTACTGCATGGTGTAGGTCTTGCCGTCGGTATCACTTACTTCCTGGAACTCGTCGCTGATAGGATACCCTTGCTGGGCCAATCCCCCATGTGTATCCCAGTAGGTGAGGAACAGCCCGTGCACTGTATGCCCGGTTTCAGGGAAGAATCGCGAGTCCTCAGCTTTCGCGGTCCCACCCGCCATTGGGAGAGTGGTAAGCAGCAACGCGATAACCGCTACCAAAAGGGGTGTCTTATGTTTCATCAAGTTTCAACTCTGCTTTCCCGTTATTACGGATGGTGCCGAAACCTCTCATCCAGACCGGATGCGAGACATACCCGAAGTAAGTGTGAATCGACGCTAATTCTAGCAAAAACGCGCCCAAGAATCAACGTCACCCTTGCGTGAATCTTGGGCACAGGCGCATAATTTACTCCTTATGGCCTATTGACTACCCGGCATGAATGTGCTAATGTTAATCATGAGTCAGCATATCCAAGCAATGCTTGACCCGTATTTTATTTACCATAATAAAGGAGAAAAGACATCACTAGAGAATTCCGTGTAAACGGCAGAATCAGGGCGAGGGAAGTACGCCTCATTGGTGAAGGCGGCGAAAATACCCTCATGTTCACCCGCGATGCTATTGCCCTGGCCCAGCAGCGCGGCCTCGACCTCGTAGAAGTCGCACCCAACGAAGTACCGCCTGTCTGCAAGTTGATGGACTATGGCAAGTTCAAATACGACCAGACCAAAAAAGAGCGGGACGCACGCAAGACCCAGAAACAGGTTATTCTTAAAGAAGTACGGCTCAGTCCGAAGATTGACGAACACGACATTGACTATCGCACTAAGATGGTGCGCCGCTTTCTCGATGAAGGCAACAAAGTCAAGCTGACCGTCAAGTTCAAGGGCCGTGAACTGGCACACACCAATCTGGGGCGTGACGTATTAGAGCAAGTACGCCTGACATTAGGCGACAATGTAATCATAGAGGCTCCCCCCAAGATGGAGGGTAAGAGCATGACTATGATCCTGGCTCCTCGCCCAGCCAAGAGTGCTCCACGCCCGGTTCGCCTGCCCTCAGCAGCGGATGGCATTAGCCCAGCAATAGCGCCGGCGACTACAAGCCCCGAACCGGAGGCCGCTCCCGCAGCTGTCGCAACAGCCAACACTGAAGCTGCCACTCGTGCCAAAGTTGCCGCTCCAGTTGCTGAAGCACCGGAGGCCGACTCGGCCCCAGTCGCGGAACCCGCCGGCGTTACCACGGCCAGGTAACCCCGGACAATCAAATATAGATTGCAAGAACCCACGTTTTTTCGCGTGGGTTCTTTTTGTGCGTGGTCGGCCGTCCGTCTAAAGGACTTGTCACCCGATCACGATGCTGACCAACCTGCCCGCCACATACAACGCCTGGCGCACCACCTTCCCGTCAACGATGGCAGCTACCTTCTCGCTGGTCAGGGCGGCGTTGATCGCTTCGGCTTCACTGGCATCGGCGTCCAGCGTAATCCGGTCGCGCACCTTGCCGTTCACCTGCACCGCTACCTCAATGGTCTCGGCGGCAGCCAATTCGGCATTGAATGCCGGCCAGGGCTGCGTATGGATGTGACCTTGCCCGCCTGCCTGCTCCCATAACTCGGCTGTAATATGCGGTGTCATAGGAGCCAGCAGCAGCAACACCGAAGTCGCCGCCTCTGAGAAGGCGTAAGTTTTGGGTCCGTGTGCATCGCGGTACGCCTGCATTGCGTTCGCCAACTCCATGATCGCACTGACAGCAGTGTTGAAGTGGAACCTGTCGATGTCGTCAGTTACCTTCTTGATGGTATTATGCACTTTGCGCAGCAGTTCGCGGTCCGAAGGCGAGTAATCGCTTATCGCCCTGTCCTGGCCCGACCCACCGACCCTGACGTCTCCCTCAAACAGGCGCCACACACGGTTCAGGAAGCGGTACATGCCTTCTGTACCCCTATCGTTCCACTCGGCATCCTCGTCAGGCGGCCCGATGAACAGGACGAACAGTCTGCCGGTATCAGCCCCTTGCGCATCCACCATGGAGTCCACCGGCACAACGTTGCCCTTGCTCTTGGACATCTTCGCGCCGTCCTTGGTGATCATACCTTGCGTAAACAGGCGATTGAACGGCTCCTGTACATCTACCATGCCTTCATCAGCCAACATCTTGGTCAGGAAGCGTGCATACATCAGGTGCAGAATAGCGTGCTCAACGCCGCCTGTGTACTGGTCAACCCCCATCCAGTAGTTGGCTTTCGCGGGGTCGAATGGCGCACTATCGTTGTGCGGGTCGCAGAACCGCAAGAAGTACCACGACGAGTCGACGAACGTGTCCATCGTGTCCGTTTCGCGCTTCGCGGGCCCACCACAGTGGGGACAGGTAGTATTGACGAACGATTCAACTCTCGCCAGCGGTGACTCGCCACCGGGCCTGAAGTCGACATCAACCGGCAAGACCACAGGCAGGTCGCTCTCAGCTACCGGTTGTTCCCCGCATTCAGAGCAGTAGACAATAGGAATCGGCGCGCCCCAGTAACGCTGCCGCGAGATCAACCAGTCGCGCAGGCGATAATTGACCGTGCCTTCGCCCTTGCCTTGCTCTTCCAACATCTTGATCATAGTCGTCTTACTCTCGCCCGTTGGTACGCCGTCCAAAGGCCCGGAGTTTATCATCTGCCCCGCGCCCGTATACAGGGGCACATTCGTCCCGGCCTTCAGCACTGGTGCCAGGCTCGGATCGCCCTTCTCGACAGGCTCTATATTCGGCACCGGTTCTACCACTGGCACGATGGGCAGGTCGTACTTCAATGCGAAGTCATAGTCGCGCTCGTCACCGCCTGGCACGGCCATAATCGCGCCCGTGCCATATGTCACCAGCACATAATCAGCAATCCACACCGGGATGTCTTCGCCCGTCATTGGGTTGCGCGCTAAGGCGCCCGTCCAGGCACCGGTCTTTTCCTTCTCGTTGGACATACGCTCGATTTCGGTCTGTCGTTTTGCTTCCGCAACGTAATTTTCTACCGCCGTGCGCTGTTCGTCCGTCGTGATCTGGGCTACCAACGGGTGTTCGGGCGCCAGCACCATGAAGGTCGCGCCAAATATGGTATCAGGGCGCGTCGTATAGACTGTGATCTTCCCCTCGTGCCCCACCAGCGGGAAATCCACCTTCGCGCCATGCGACCGCCCGATCCAGTTTCTTTGCATCGTCTTGACGCGCTCCGGCCAGTCCGGCAGCGTGTCCAGATCGTCAATTAGTCGGTCAGCATAAGATGTAATGCGGAAGAACCACTGCGTCAGGTCCTTCTTAATCACCTCGGCCCCGCAGCGCTCACAACGGCCGTTCACCACCTGCTCGTTCGCCAGCACGGTCTGGTCATTGGGACACCAGTTGGCTGGGGCGTTCTTTCGATAAGCCAGGTCACGCTTGTACATCTGCAGGAACATCCACTGGGTCCAGCGATAGTAGTCGGGCAAGCACGAAGCCACCTCGCGGTCCCAGTCGTAGCAGATACCCATCTTGAAGAACTGCTCTTTCATATCGACTATGTTTTGCAGGGTGCGCACCGAGGGATGCAGTCCGTCCTTGATGGCCGCATTCTCGGCGGGCAATCCAAAGGCGTCCCAGCCCATCGGGTTCATGACGTTGTATCCACGCATAGTCTTGTAGCGCGCGGTCACGTCGCCTATCGTGTAGTTGCGCATGTGGCCCATGTGCAGGTCGCCTGAAGGATAGGGGAACATCACGAGCGCGTAGAACTTGGGCTTGCTATCGTCGCGCTTCGCATAGTAGGTCTTGTTGTCCTGCCAGTAATGCTGCCATTTCGGCTCGATTACCTGCGGGTTATATTTCTGATCTCTGTCCATTCTATCCTCCTTCGTCGGATGACGACCGACGGCAAACGACCGACGACGTTGGTTGGTCGATGGTCACTTATCACTTATCAGCTTCTGCCGTCGGTCGTCTGCCGTCGGTCGTCGCCGCGGGCAACAAAAATGCCCCTCGCCCACAACAGGGACGAAAGGCTTACTGCTTCCGCGTTACCACCCCGATTGGCCCGCCATGCTGTCTGCAAAGCGTACCCACTCGTTCGCGCTATATCGGGCGCTCCCGGCACAAGCTAGCTCTCTATGCGAGAGTTCACCCGGCGGCTCCCCGGCGAGTTCGGCTCTGCCTCACGCATGACGTTACACGTTTCCGCGTTCGGTGTCCAATACAGGGCTTGCACCCTCCCCTGTTCGCTGTATATAGACGGCCTACTACTCCGGCTCAATGCCACTAGTCGATATTGAGTTGTCTGCTCGATTATAACGCACACCAATAAGCGTGTCAATCGGTCGTTGGAAGTAGTATAATCAGGGGAACCAACCAAGCCACGTGCTGTGTGTACCCTATAGCTCGCGTATGATCGTGCGGGCCAACCCATGCAGGAGGAGATATCGTGCCGAGGCCAATCCTGACTATTGATGCTCTTAGAATTCGCCGCACTCCTCTCTATGACAAACAGCAAGTGGTCGGCTTCACGACCGACGCTCCTATTGAGGTACGAGGCACGCTCTATTTCCAGAACGGCAGCACAATGAAGCTCTTTCAGTCGCTTAGCGAGGAGGAGCAACACGAGTTAGAGGCCCTCCTCTCGCGTGCTTCCAGCCGGATCCTCTCCCTGATGACCGTCGCGCTAACGCCTGACGAGCCGCAAGACTCGCCGTCAGCGGGCGGTGAAGACTAGTCGAACGATACATCCCTTGCAAATAACGCCTTACAAGCCGTGATCGCTGACTCGTGGCTCGTAAGCACAGGAGATTTCAATGAATGAACGTACGGGCGAAGCGTACGAACTGGATGAACAACTAACCGTATTGGGCGCCAAACTTCAACAGGGAGACCCGGCACCCGACTTTTCGCTCGACAGCTTTGACGGCAACGCCATGTCTACAATTGGCCTCGCGGACACTGCGGGTCAGGTCCGTCTGTTGAACGTCGTCAACTCGCTCGACACGCCGGTATGCAATATTGAAACGCGCAAATGGGACAGGCTACGCGCCGATCTGCCGCCAAATACGGTAGTATATACAGTCAGTATGGACTTGCCCTACGCCCAGGCGCGCTGGCAAAACACCGAGGGCGTTTCCCACACGGCGCTATCTGCTCACAAGAACGAACAGTTCGGCGCTGACTACGGAGTACTCATAAAGGAATGGCGGTTGCTCCAGCGTGCCGTATTCGTCATCGGCCCCGACGGGCTGATAACCTACGCTGAGTACGTACCCGACCAGATGAAAGAACCCAACTATAAGGCGGCAGTAGAAGCTGTACGCCAGGCCACTCGAGCATAATTATATGGATGACATAAACTATACAAACCTGCAAAACGAACTGCGTCGTGCTTGGGAGCAACTTGAGTACACGCATCTCTGGCTCACAGGCTCGGATTGGGACAAAGATACCGATATCGACGACAAGCTGGCCGACGCCCAGGTAAAGGCGCGGGCGTACCTCGAGTTGGTAGACCGCCTGGCCTGGATGATGCGCCGGGATTAGTTTGTCGTACTTAGTAGGATTGTCGGGAATAATTATATAGGAGGAATCGTAAGCCATTAGTAGGAGGGATGCTACCATTTGGTCGAAAAAAGACATTTGGCGAATCTTGTT
>DATINP010000171.1:0-5531 GCA_035474135.1 Chloroflexia bacterium
TGTTCAAGCTCAACGGGAGGTTCGACCATCACGACAGAGGTATTATCGGGCAGCCGCACTGTGTAGCCTGTCAGGACGGTCGCGCCTGTACGCAGGGCCAGCGCCACGGCGCCATGAGGCATGAGGGCAGGCTGACCGAAGAACTCCACAAGAATGCCATCATTGTTCACGTCGCGGTCTATTGCCAGCAGCAAAATCTCGTTGTTGCGCAGCAGGCGATAGATAGTGCGCACTTCTGAACTGCCAAGTTTCAGCATTTTGAGGCCGAAATGCCCGCGCAGGCGGTTCACATAGTCGTACAGTTTAGGCGGCTCGACGTCCTCGGCCACTACCGAAACCTCGTAGTCGCGTGCGGCGGCCAGTTGCGCCACGATGCTGAAGTTGCCGATATGCCCACTGACCAGGATAACACCTTTGCCCCGATCGAGGGCCTCCTCCAGGTGCTCGATGCCGTGGACGTTGATCGAGCGTTCGAGGTCAGCGGGCGACATGGTGGTGACCCTGATCACGTCATAGTAGTTCTTGACCACATTGCGCACGATTCTGCGCCCCAGCACTCGCCTTAGACGGCGCGAAGCCTTGGGCAATACATGACCCATGTTATCCAGCACCGACTCGCGTACGCGCCAGTTCAGCGTGAACACGATCCCGCCAATAATCGAGCATACCCAGTACGCGGCACGAGAGGGCACGAATCTAACCAGATATGCAGCTATACGGAGCAGATAATAGGTCTTCATAATCAGGGGGTTGCCGGGTTGTATCCGTATGAGTGGCTGTGTACCCGATTATATCACGCTATGGGAAAATGATCTTGTGCCATGCCCACTTAACGACAAAGAAGGGCCGGGAAATAGCTTCTCGGTCCTTCTTCGTGCATGCTGCGTCTGCAAGTAGGGTTGTTGTTAGCCTTTGACCATTTCGATATGGCCCTTGCCGCCCCAGAAGCGTTTCTGGCGCACTTCTGCGTCGTGGGCTTCGGTGCGTGGCCACATCTCGCGGAACATGTACCACTGATTGGGGTAGCGGCGAATCACGCGCTCCATGCAGCTTACGATTTCCTGGGTGATAATCTGGATATCGCGCTCTTTGTCGCCCGTCAACAGCGATTGGTACTCTATAGGCGGCTCGACCACGCCCATGAAGGTCGTGTCGTCCTTGCGCCGTACGCAGTAACCCACGATCACCGATGCGCCCGTCTTCAACGCGATTGCTCCCGGCCCCGCAGGCACATAGGCCGTCTCGCCGAAGAACTGCACGGGCACTCCCGTCTCAGGCTCAGGCTTATCAAACAGGATGGTCACGGCCTCGTTTCTCTTGAGAGCGCCAAACATCTGCTTGAGTGAGCCTGTCTCCAGGCGGATGATCTTCACACCTGCACGTTCGCGTGTGCCGTTCACCAGGTCGTCCATCTTGGCCGGCTCATGGGTCTCTGAGACCGCATGCAGAGGTATGCCAAGGTCTACCATGACGGCCCCCGCCATGTCCCAGTTGCCGATGTGACCGCTGATCACCAGCACGCCGTTGCCCTTGGGCGCATCATGCAGATACTGCAAGCCCTCGCGCACAACCACAGCCTTCTGTATATCCTGCTTGCTGAGGTAGGGGAAGCGCAAGAAGTCTACCAGCGTCTTAGCGTAGTTGTGGAACGACTGGCGGGCCATACGCTTCACAACCTGCCATGGCACATCGGGCCCCAGCACGCGCCGCATATTGCTCACCGCGTTTGCGGAATGTCGCTTCCAGGTCAGATATATAAAATCTCCTACCAGTGAAGCCAGCGCATAGTCAACGCGCAACGGCAGTTTGGAGGCTGCCCAACTCGTACCCCTGTATACCCCGTACTTGATCTCGACCCATACGCCCTTAACTGCCTTGTCAAGAAAGCTCATAATGCCTCATCATTCCGTCCCAGGCCACAGGCTCCCGGCAACACCGGAGCGCCTGTAACCTGCATACTTGAAAAGTGGAAGTCTACTTACTGCGGCCGTTCGACGATGCTGCAGGGGTGACTTCGGCGGGAGTGGATGAGGCCCCATTGGTGGCGCCAGGGTGTTCGTGCGATTGAGTAACAGTCTCCGAAAGCTCGATCAGGTGCTGCTCGGCATCGCTGCGCTTGCCTGCATAGTGGCTGATAAACTCTTCCACTGCGTCATGCGCTTCGTCGTCCGTGTACTGCACGGGAGGACTTTTCATGAAGTAGGACGACGGTGCTTCGAGTGCACCGCTAAGGCCGTTGTCGAGGCCCAACTTTAGACAGCGGATCGCGTCAATGACCACGCCCGCGCTGTTGGGGCTGTCCCATACTTCCAGTTTGAGTTCCATGTTCAGTGGCACATCGCCGAACGTCGTGCCTTCGATGCGAATGTGGCACCATTTGCGGTCGTCGAGCCACGGCACATAGTCGCTGGGGCCGACGTGGACGTTGCCTTCGCCCAGGTCGTAATCAAGCTGGGACGTAACGGCGTTGGTCTTGCTGATCTTCTTGGACTCCAGCCTGCTTCTTTCGAGCATATTGTAGAAGTCCATGTTGCCGCCAAAGTTCAACTGGTACGTGCGGTCGATCTTGACGCCGCGCTCGCGGAAGAGGCGGGTCAGCACACGGTGGGTGATGGTCGCGCCCACCTGGCTCTTAATGTCATCGCCGATAATAGGCAGACCCTTGTCCTCGAAGCGCTTGCGCCAGTATTCCTCGCGGGCGATAAATACCGGTATGCAGTTGATGAAGCCGACGCCGGCCTCCAGTGCCTGCTCAACATACCACTTGGTGGCCATTTCGCTGCCTACGGGCAGGTAGTTGATAATCAGGTCGGTCTTCGTTTCGCGCAGAACGCTCACGATGTCAACAGTCTGACCGGGGGCCTTCTCTATTACTTCAGACAAATACTTGCCAAGACCATCATGGGTCATGCCTCGCATGACGGGCACGTGAAGGTTGGGTACATCGCTGAACTTGATGGTGTTGTTGGGCTTGACGAATATCGCTTCGGAAAGGTCTTTGCCGACCTTGTTCTTATCGATATCGAAGGCAGCGGTGAATTCGATGTCGCGGATGTGATAGCCACCCAGCACAGTATGCATCAGGCCGGGGATGAACTGCTCTTCCGATGCATCTTTATAGAACTGCACACCCTGCACGAGCGAGGAAGCACAGTTGCCGACGCCAATGATAGCAACCCTGATCTTCTTATTAGCCATTGTTATATGTTCTCCTTGTACAAATCGGTTACCCACTGAAACAAGTCTTTATACTCCTGCAACCGCTCTTTATTCAAGCGATAGATACGCTGACGACCCTGGTGAGTGGGTGCTACCAGGCGAGCGCGTTTGAGGATGTGCAGATGCCATGAGGTCAGAGGCTGGCTCAGCACCAGCCTGTCCGAGAGGTCGAGCACCGACAGGCCATTTTCACGAGCCAACTCTTGAAGTATAGCCAGGCGATTTACGTCGGCCACCGCCTTCAGAAACAGTTTGAGCGCGTGTACGGCTCCGGCTTGCTCACGCGTGAGCACGGGCGGAACATACTCATCACTCCCTATTATGGGAGCACGAGTGCCCGCCTCAGCACCGGGCTGAACGCTATTTATGCCTACCTGTGGATTTATGCTCCGTGCCAAACGTTATCTCCAATCTCCAGCATCTTGCAACTCATATATAAAAGACCTTTTATATAGTAATCCATTTATATGTCGTTGTCAAGTGGCTTCAATGGAGCGAGTTAAGGAAGGCAGCGGGGCAAAAGAAGTACACTCAGGCACCGATCGGTTCGGAGCGGGGTTGGATAAGATGCTCAATCTCCTCGCCGTATTGTTGCTCGGTCCGACGCAGATCGTAGGTGGTTTGCAAGTTAAGCCATAGTTGGGGACCGGTCCCTAGCCACCGCCCGAGCCGCAACGCGGTATCTGCTGTGATTGAGCGCTGCCCGTTCAGTATCTCCGTAATGCGATTGGTGGGAACATGCAAAGCGCGCGCCAGGGCCGCCGCGCTAATACCAACCTCATTTAGCTCGTCGGCTAATATCTCGCCGGGGTGGATGGCAGGACGTGTCATATTCTTCTCCTCATCTATATAAAACGCTAGTCTAATGATAGTCTGTTATTTCGATGTTGTACGGTCTATCGTGATCAGGAGGCCACTCGAAGCAGATACGCCATTTGTCGTTGATCCGTATGCTGAACTGCCCTCTGCGGTTTCCGCCTAACGCCTCAAGCTTATTACTGGGCAACATCATCAATGCGTTCCTGTCCGGTGCTGCATCGAGTATATCCAACCGTTTATAAGCCTGCCTCTCGAACGCCTGGAACTCCCGCACCCGTTCGCCCTCAGCAAACCTCTCGGTTCGCTTGTCCCCGTATTTCGGGTCCTTATCACGGGTGGGTTTGTCTGCATCCATGAGCCGATGATAGCGCAAATTACGCGTTACGTCAAGCATAACTAAGGGTCCCTAGTCCATTTGCCTTACAAAAGACGGCGCAATCTACGTAGACCCAGTTACGGCAAAACGCGTAGAGAATTAGCGAACTCCGCAACTATAATTAGCCAATGACTACCCACACACCCTACCCGTTCCAACCCGCCCTGGTCGCCTTCACCGCACTTCTCCTCTTCGGACTTCCCACCTACGGGCAAATATTGAGTCCACAGGCATGGGACCTGACCTCTCCGGCACACATTAGCAGGTATACAGCAGCCCTCAAATCCGACTACCAGCGCTATTTCGAGCAGACGGGCAAACTTGTCTCCGGCGATTTCCTACGCACATTCGACAAGGACGGCCTGGCACAGATCGGCTATCCGATCAGCGACGAAATGACAGACGGCGGGCTAACCGTCCAGTATTTCGAGCGCGCCCGCATGGAGTACCACCCGGAGATGGCGGGCAAAGACGCGGCGGTGCAGCTCACAAGATTGGGCGCACAGCTAGCTCCCTCCAGGGCCTTCTCGCAGGTGCAGCCCTTTACAGATACGCCCGGCGATGCATACGTCCCCGAAACGGGGCATTCGCTGGCAACTCCCTTTCTCGAATACTGGAGGGATCACGGCGGCCTCGATATCTTCGGCTACCCCATCTCTGAAGCGCTTACTCAGGACGGGCTGTATGTGCAGTGGTTCGAGCGCGCCCGCATGGAGTACCACCCGGAACATAAAGGTACCGAATGGGCGGTGCAACTCACCCAGCTTGGGAGTGTCGCGTATAACCAGGCGTACGGCACAGCCGCCGAACAGGTAGTCGTCAGCCCGGACGGCAGCATCGGCATGGACGAGCAAGAGGGCAGGTTGCTCGCCTTGATAAATAGCAAACGCGCCGAAGCAGGTATTATGCCCCTTACCGAGGACAGTTCACTTGGCGGAATAGCACGTTCGCGCAGCAGCGACATGGCCGAGCGTAGCTATTTCTCGCATATTACTCCTGAAGGTCGCACCTTCATGGACCTGCTGCACGAGCAAAATATCGCCTTCGGCTTTGCAGGAGAGGCGATCACCCGCAACAACGCTCAACCCGAACAGACGGTCCAACTGGCGATGGACAC
>DATINP010000172.1:0-17742 GCA_035474135.1 Chloroflexia bacterium
GCCCTGTGACATTATATTGGAAGAAGTCACGCCCGCCCGAAAGTTCCGTGTAGTGGACCTCGAACAGCGAGTCATTATGGCCGTCTATTACAGGATACTTTGTCATTTGTAATACCTCCCTTTCGGACGACAGACGGCTGACGGCTGACGGCGTAACGCTCAGAACTCAGAACTCGGTCCTACCGGTATCGATCTTCCAGCGGGTCTGATTCCATACGTGGTGGTTTCTGCGTGTTGAGGTAGCTTTGCAGGATCACTGCCGCCGCTACGGCATCTATCTGGCGGCGTGCCTCGCGGGGCTGGACACCCGCCTCTTCTAGAATGCGCTGGGCCTCAACAGTGGTGAGGCGCTCGTCCCAGTAGACAACCGGGAGTCCGCTCTGCTGGGCGAGCAGATCGCCGTACTTGCGGGCGCGGCGCGACATAGTGCTGGGGTCGCCGCTCATGTGGATGGGATCGCCCAGCACGATAAGTTCAGCCCCAAGATCCTTCGCTATCTGCGAAATGTTAGCCACATCCACGTTCAGCGACACCGCCTGAAGGGTCTGCACAGGGCGTGCCACGAACCCCAACGGGTCGCTGACCGCAATGCCGATACGCCGTTTGCCGATGTCGAGGGAGAGAATGCGGGTCATTAGAACTCATCTCAAGAATGGTACACGCTAGTCAGGTTCTAATCGAGCGGCTCGCTGACGCGGGTAAGGACTTGCCAGCGTCCATCACGATTAACCCATAGGTCGGTGAGCCTATAGTGGCTTGGGAGCGGTCTGCCCTGGATTGACCAGTCTATAGTAGCTCGGACAAAAACCGCCGCCGCGCTCCCATAGACCGTAATCTGCGCGTCGCTGAGGTCAAACGACTGCGTGTCGATAAGCCTTAGTGTCTCCAACCAAATATCTTTCGTCGCCGCTTGTCCTGTAGAGAGGCGCTGCAAGTCAGGGCCGGTAAGCCTGAACTCGTCCGCGAGGATCCTGTCGGCTGCGACCTTATCGTTACGCATGACTACATCGGCCCATTCTCTTTCCGCATCCAGTATCTCTTGTTCGCTCGCAGATGTTGTATTGGGTGTCTTATTCATATCTGGCCCTCCTAACTTGGCTACTACTGTGCTGAATCGGAGTGCTGGATCGCGAATAGAATGAGCAATCCGGTACCTAAGGCCCGGTGTTGGGTGCGATAGTGGGATCGTAGCCTATCCATTGTACGCCATCCACGCCCTCAAAGCGCCGAGACATTACTTGCATGGCGGGGAGGTTATTGTCCACCAGGATGAAGCGGCGGCCCAGGGCGAGGCAGGCCGCACCTGTCGTGCCACTGCCGGCGAAGAAGTCCAGCACGAGGTCGCCGGGGTTCGAGGAGGCGGCAAATATACGGCGCAGGATCGCAAATGGCTTCTGTGTAGGGTAGCCCGTCTTTTCGCGACTGTTGGTGGGCACGATAGTGTTGAACCAGGTATCGGTGGGGGTCTTGCCCCGCGCAGCCTTCTCAGGTCCTACCAGGCCGGGAGCCATGTAGGGGATACGGTCGAGAGCGTCGGCGTTGAACGTGTAGTTGCGCGGGTCTTTGACGTACACGAGGATATTGTCGTGCTTGGCGGGCCATTTGCGGCGCGTGCGCCCTCCATAGTCGTAAGCCCAGATCACCTCGTTGAGGAAGCAATCGCGCCCGAATATGCCGTCGAGCATCACCTTACAGTAATGGACCTCGCGGTAGTCGATGTGAAAATAAAGCGTACCATCGGATGCAAGCACACGATAAGCCTCCTCCATACGGGGTCGCAGGAAGGTTAGATAGTCATCGTATGTGTCGTCGTAGGAGTGGGTCGAGACAGGGGTAGTGGCGTACCTGCGCCCCGCAAAGCCGGTGCGGTCACCTATTTCCGAGCGGGTAGTGCTGACCCGTGTGCGGGTTTGCACCCGGCCAGTGTTAAAGGGTGGGTCTATATAGATAAGGTTGGCAAGGCCGTCGGGGAGCGATTGGAGTATAGGGAGGTTGTCCCCGAAATAGATCTGCCCGGTAGGCTGATTGGGAGGAGAGGCAACGGGTGCAGTTGGATCGGCGGACGAAGAGGCGCGGCGACCTGTCACCGCTGCATGCCCTGCGCGCTATTGCTCTCGTTGTCTGCCGCCGGTCGTCCGTCGTCTGTCGGGGCATTGGTGCTGATGTTGCCCCGGTCATTATTGGTGTTGGCCTGAGCTATCGATATGCGAGCGGGGTCGCTGGGCAGCTTGTCAAGATTGAACCACAGCAGCTTTGCACTGATGGGACCCGCCGCTACATAGCCGCCGTACTGCTGCGTGATGAGGCTGCGCGCCTGTTGGATGTCCTTGCCCTTTACAAGGTCGCGGATCTGCCCGGCGAGCAGGGTGGTGAGCGTGTACTTGACGTAAGCCGAGGCGTCGGCGCCGAATTCGACCACACCGTTTTCACCGTTCAGCGACACAAGAGTGGGCGTCGTGAAGGTGATGCCCGCCAGGTCAGTTACCGGCCCGTAGTTGGATGGCTCGTTCGACTGTATATAGTCGTACACGGCCTGGCGCAGCGAGTCCTCCATCTTCTGTTCATCGTATGTGTAGGCTCTCGCTGTTGCTGACACGGTCACTGTCAGCGAATCCGCATCGTCGCCCGCATTGTGGCTCTTTTCCACCTTCGCGTCCTCAAGCCTGATCGTTTCGGTGATGAGATGCTGCCCGGCAGGCACATTTTCGAGGATGGCCCCATTCACCTGCCCTTGCACCTGAGTGGTGAGGCCGCTCACGAGGCTATCAATATCAGACTGGGCTACCACATGAACCGTCTCAATGGCGCCGCCCTGTAATTGCGTGTTGGTATATGAGAGGGCGCCTTTGTATGTACCTATAAACGTACCGGCAGCGAGATTGCCGTCCGGACCTTCGATGGTGGCGCTGATTGGTATATCGCGTGAGCCGATCTGGTTGGACAGCACGAAGGTTCCCGGCACGGTTGCGGCCTGGGTGGTCTGTACAGTTACGCCGTTGGGCGCCTCGAACGTGGTGCCCTGCGGAACGTCTACTGGTTGGGAGGTATTGTTCGCGAAGTGCATGGTGCCTTGAGCGAAACCACGCGCCACCTGCCGAGTGCCTGTGGTGGATATGGTGTTACTCGCGGATAGGGGCTGATTGATAGTGCCCGCGATTATCGAGGCGGCGCTCACCTGATTCGGCTGGAGCGGCGGGCCTGCCAGGTTCAAGCCGCTAGCCTGCGCGCCTGTGACCACCACGCGCACCGGCAGGGCAGTCCAGGTTTTGCTCTGCGGGATGACCGAGACGGTGCCTTCCGGCAGGTAGACATAGGCATAGCCCGAGGCCACGATAAGGCCGATCAACAGCGCAAGCCCTAACACCGCGAATACGCGCCCCAGGCGAACAGTGCGCAGGCCCCCGCCATAGCGCCAGCGACCCTCTGCGCGGGAGGCTTTGCCGTCCAGGACTGCAATACGGGCTTTGGCTTCCTCGCCCTGAGGTGTCAACACACCAGGCTGGGACAGGTCGGGCACGTGGGTGGGCAGGAGTTGCCCGGTCTGGCGCTGGCGAGTGCGCGGCAGGGGCTGGCCTGGGCGCGCCAAAGGCAGAGCGCCTATAGCTGCGTGAGCCGCCATACCGCCGCCGGGCATACTAAGCCAGGTGGAGGTCGTCAGACTGCCCGAAGTAGTCGGCTTCTCGATCGCTGTGTAAATAGGGATCACGGGCGACAGTACCCAGTCGGGCATCCCCGGAGTACCGAGCGCGAGGGGTGCGGTCGGTTTTTCCACAGTGTCGGGGCCGTCGCTCGATTCGCCGTTGTCAAACGAGGGGTCCCCCGCCAGCGCAGGGTGATCTCTGGGCGGAGAGACGATGTAGAAGCCAAGCACCCGCGCCAATCCTGCAATGGTCGGGTCGGGGGTGGCGACTGCGACGCGCACCTCGCGCCGCCACTGAAGCTTGCCCAGCGCAAGGAAATCCTGGGTTGTATGGAAAGCCTGAGCGCCGCGCGGAATCACAAGGATCACATTGGGCGTGCGCTTGAGCGCATCCTCTACCTTATCGCGTATCTGGGCAAACGAGTCGTCTGGCGCGATCGCCACGTATTCAGCAGTGTGAAGCGTGGGGTCAAATGCCTTATCCTCTTGTTCTTCTTGGGGTTCCATACAGGGTCAGGGTCTTCCGGTGCGGGTTCGAGGCTATAGCGACGGCACCCCGCATGTCTTTTGGGAGTTTCCTGCTTCATTATATACCCCTGAAGTGGATGTGGAAAATGCGGGGATAAGATGGGGACGGGCAATCAGCGCCTGTTGAAGCGCGAGACCAGGATACACCATGTCAGCGAGACAATGAAAGCGCCGATGGCTGCTGTCACAAGCGGGACGTGATCGAAGGTGGGCTCTGTGGGAAAAGTGAAGGGAAGACGCGGGCGCACTAACTCGATGGCAAGTAGAGCGCCCCCCATTCCGAACAGGATCGAGCCGAAGAAGCCCAACGGCACGCGCCCGCCCGCAAAGAGGTCGGCGAGCCAACCTACCACAGCCGCCAGCACCAGCAGCACGAGTATGCGCGGGATATCGTCTATCGTGAGGTGTAGGTTCATACGGCTATCCTTCCTGAAGATGGACGGCGGACGACCGACGGCAGACGATGTGATACGTACTGCATCATGTGCTATGCGTCGATCCCTTCTTAAACTTTCTTAAACTTCGTGATCTCTTAGCCTTCGTGCCCTTCGTGATCCTCTTCTTAATCTCTTGGCGACCTTGGCGTTTCAATTCTTACTGTCGTCAGTCGTCAGTCGTCAGTCGTCCGTCGTCCCCCATCAGATCGATCAGCTTTTCTACTACTAGTACGGCGTTGTCGCGCTTGGGAAGGGGTGGTGAGGAAGTTGCAATGCCATCAGCAGTAATAAATGTGAGGGCGCTGGTGTCCGCACCGATGCTGGCTACTGCGTCGTTGGCGATTATCATATCCAGCTTCTTCTTGCGCAGTTTCTCGCGGGCGTTCTCTACGAGGTTCTGGGTTTCAGCGGCGAAACCGATGCGCACCAGGCCCGGCAGCGCGAGTTCGGCCAGCCCACCCAGGATGTCGGGGTTGCGGGTCAGGTTGAGGGTGAAGTCGCTGTCGGTCTTCTTGATCTTATGCTCGGACCGGGCCGCAGGAGCGTAGTCAGCGACGGCTGCGGCCATGATCAGAGCGTTGGCCTTGCCTGCTTGCACTGCGTCGCGCACTGCTGCCTCCATGTCACTTGCTGTAGTCACGTTGACCACATGAATACCATAGAGAGCCTGCAAAGCCACGGGTGCGCTGATCAGAGTCACATAGGCGCCATTATACAGGCATTCCTCGGCTATTGCGTAGCCCATCTTGCCTGAAGAGCCGTTAGCGATGAACCGCACCGGGTCAAGAGGCTCACGAGTGCCACCCGCTGTGATAACCACGTGCTTGCCTGCCAGGGGACCGCCCCTACCGAGTACGAGTTGAATTGATGAGATTATGTCAAGTGTATCAGGCAAGCGCCCGATGCCCTCCGCGCCCGAAGCCAGGTGGCCCGCGCTCGGGGCAAGTAAGTCCGCGCCCCTGAGCTTGAGGGTCTGGAGGTGCTGCTGGGTAGCCGCGTGGAGGTACATGCCGCTTTCCATGGCAGGCACGATCAGGACGGGCGCGCGGGTGGAGAGATAGACGGCAGACAGGAAGTCGTCCGATAAGCCCAGCGCGAGGCGGGCTATGGTGTGGGCGGTAGCAGGGGCGACCACCAGGATAGAGGCGTTATGAGCCAGCCCTACGTGACCCGTGTCGTCACCCAGCCAGCTTTCGTAGAGGTCGGTGCGTACGGGGCGGTGGGTGAGAGCCGAGAAGGTCATAGGCGAAACGAACTTCTGGGCGCTCTCGGTCATGATCACGTCCACGAGCGCGCCAGCCTGGGTCAGTTTTGAGGCGAGATCGGCCACCTTGTATGCCGCGATTCCGCCGCAAACCCCCAGCACTACACGCTTACCCTCAAGTGACACTCGTTATCCCTCCCCCATGTCTACAAGACCTTCCGGCCCTTCCAGCAATATCAGCTTGCGAACTCGCAGAGTGCCTATCTCCAATTCCTCGATCTTCACCTTGCGGGCCGTGACGAGGCCCACAACCACTCTGCCCATCGCAATGGAACCCACGGCAAGCGCCCCGACTGCGAACGCGCCCACCGAGGCAACCGCGACAGAGCGCGCAAGATGGGCAGCGGCGATTGGAAACACGGTGGCTATCTGCTTCTTGTGAGACATGCTCTTCTCCTTTCGAGGGATAGAATGCGAAGTGGTTAGCAGGTCCAGTGTACTCTATCGGGGCGAGTCGTAGATCTTAGATCTTAGATCGTAAGTCGAACGACCAACGCGGCACGCATCACGTATCACACATGACGCATTCCGTCGTCGGTCGTCGGTCGTCCTCCTCATGCTTCCCGGTTCAACTCATATATCAGCCTCAACCCATCCAGGGTTAGGTTGGCGTCTATTATATCCACGTAATCTGTGTGGTCGGCTATCAGACGGGCGAGGCCGCCTGTGGCGATCACTTTGGTGCTGCGACCCATCTCGCCCATATCGTGCTTGATGCGGGCTACCATACCCTCTACGAGGCCGACGTAGCCCCACACCACGCCAGATTGCATGGCATGGGCAGTGTTCTTGCCGATGGACGATTTGGGGGCCACTAGCTCAATGCGTCGTAGCTGGGCTGTGAGGCGGAAAAGCGCGTCCGACGACACAACCATGCCAGGAGAGATAGCCCCGCCCAGATACTCGCCATCTGACGATACAACATCAAACGTAGTGGCGGTGCCGAAGTCGATTACGATGGCAGGGCCGCCGTAGCGAACGTGGGCGGCAAGCGTGTTGACAATGCGGTCAGCACCCACTTCGCGGGGGTTGTCTACTGTAACTTTCACGCCCGTTTTGATGCCGGGCTCCACAATCAGGAGCTTGGTGTTCAGGTAGTCCTCGGCAAGTTCGCGCATGGCAGTAGTGAGGGGCGGGACTACGCTGGAGCAGATGGCGGCGTCAATGTCGGCCAGCTTATAACCGCGATGGGCCATGAGGGTGATGAGGGTAGAAGCCCACTCGTCGGGCATACGGGTATGGACCGAGGCCATACGCCAGTCCGCGACGAGCATGTCGGCGTCGTACAGGCCGATAACGGTATTCGTGTTGCCTACGTCTATCGCCAAGAGCATAAAGGATACTCCATACAGGCCCATTTTAGATCACACGCCCACAGAGACCATATACCAGGACAATACTTCTCAGGCATCGTCTAACGGAAACATGTAACCCGTTTCGGTACTTAGTCTCCCACCAAAGAATTGCATATTAGGCTTTCCCATATCCCACGACGTCCATGAGCGTGGCGACAAACAGATCACAACATCATCATAAGACGTGAAAAAGCCGCCAATCTCAGGATCGCTCAGGGCTTTTTCGGTGAGATAGCGTTCGTGTATCTGGCTGCTCAGTTCCTGAGCCTCAACGCCTCTAATGGGACTGGCTGTCCCCAATGCAGTCAGGCCGTACTCGAATCCCGGTTTTCGTGTATCGACCATCAACGATGCAGTAGGGCGGGACTCGATGTTCCGAAACGTTCGGCTGTTCGAACTTGCGGTTACATACAGTTTGCCATCTTTGTACATATACCACATAGCCGTGAGATGGATTAGTCCATCATGGCGTTGGGTTGCGAGCGTGGCAATATGCCTGCCATTGAGTATTCCGAGAGCGACCTCATCTAAGTCTGCCATATGATTGTCCTCCCAACTTTTGCTTCAGACGTCCCGATATCAGAATCCATCCATGGATTGCATGATAACCTACAGGTCACACATTCCCTTCGTCTACCCCTAAGAGCATAAAGGATACCCCACACAGGCCTATTTTAGATCACACCGCGCATTCAGGCCACAGAGGTTATGCGTCACCCAACACAAGGTTGTCAATCAGGCGGGTTTTGCCGATGCGAACGGCCAACGAGGCCAGGGCTGCGGTAGCCGCGCCTGTGTCGTCGAGTTCTTCCAGCGTGAGAGGGTTAGCCACGCTCAAGTAGTCGGGGCGGGCGAGGGGTTCTGCCGAGATCACAGCTTGCATAGCTTCGCGAAGGCCGCTGCCACGTCTCTCCCCTTTCCCCCACAGGGCAGAGGCTGCATGCAAGGCCCTGGAGAGGCAAAGGGCGGCCTGCCGCTCGTCGGGGGCGAGGTAGATGTTGCGTGAGGACATGGCGAGTCCATCAGGCTCGCGCAGGGTGGAGGCGACGACCACCTGCAAGGGAAAAGCCAGGTCGGCCACCATCTTACGCAGAACAGCCACCTGCTGGGCGTCCTTCTGGCCGAAGTAGGCGCGGGTGGGCTGAACTATGTTGAACAGCTTGGCAACCACAGTCGCCACGCCGGTGAAGTGACCGGGGCGCATCTCGCCTTCGAGCCGCCGGGTAATCTCGCGAACGTCCACATAAGTAGAAAAGCCCTTCGGGTACATTTCGTCCACCGAGGGCGTAAACACCCAGTCCACGCCCGCTTCGCCAAGCATAGCAAGGTCGCGTTCGGGGTCGCGGGGATAGCGCGAGAAGTCTTCATTGGGGCCGAACTGGGTGGGATTGACGAAGATACTAACGGCCACCACGCTGTTCTCGCGGCGCGCCATCTCTACCAGCGAGATGTGCCCTGGGTGGAGATAGCCCATAGTGGGCACGAAACCGACCGTGTCGCTGGGGGCAAGGGCCGCGTGCAATGCGCGCATTTCTGTTATTGTGCTGACTGTGTGCATATGGTTCGCTGAGTATGGTAAAGGACGACATAAGCTGCGATATGGTTGTCCACACTTATGTCGCCCTTGCGAGTCTTCGTATGCTTATTTCAGATATGTGCTATTAGCGATCTTTGACTTCTACATAGTCGCGGATGGCGGGGCCGGTGTAGTCAACGCTGGGGCGAATGATGCGGTTGTCGCTCAACTGCTCCAGTACGTGGGCTGTCCACCCTGCGATACGGCTGCACCCAAAGAGGGCGGGCATCATGTCAGGCTCAAAGCCGAGGGTGTAAAGGAGAGGGGCGCTGTAGAACTCAACATTCGGATAGATCTTGCGGGACGCGAAGTATTCGTGGGTGCGCGAGATCTGATCGATCTTCTTGGCGATTTCGTACCAGCGCGTGTTGCCGCTGCGTTCGGCGACGATGCGTGCGTGCTCGTTCAGTTGGGCGGCGCGGGGGTCGTAGGTCTTGTAGATGCGGTGGCCCATACCCATCAGCTTGCGCTTGGTCGCCAGGGCGTGGTCGATAAACGGCTCAACGTTCTCAACCGAGCCGATCTCCATCATCATCTCCATAGCCTTCTGGTTGGCCCCGCCGTGCGATACGCCCTTGAGCGAGCAAAGAGCAGCCACGACAGCCGACATGTAGTCGGAAAGGGTGGAAATTACGACTTTCGCGGTGAAAGTAGAAGCGTTGAAGCTATGCTCTGCCGCAAGAACGAGGTAGGTGTTGAGAGCGCTTGAGTCTTCCTTCGTAGGCTCCTCGCCCTTGAGCATGTAGAGCAGGTTGGCCGCGTGGCCCAGTTCCTTGTTAGGGGCCACAGGCTCCTTGCCGTTGCGCAGGCGGTCATAGGCGGTCACAATGGTGGGCATACGGGCGGCCAGGGTGATGGCCTTGTCGATCACCGCGTCGTGCGAGGTGTCGTTTACATCGGCGTCCATCAGCGCCAGGGTTGAGGCGATGGTGCGGAGCACATCAATAGGCTCGCCTGTGGTGGGAAGGGTGCGCAATACTTCCATGGCCTTGTCAGGCAGGGCGCGGCGCGATTTGAGCGTGTCCGTAATAGTATTGAGCTGTTCCTTGTTGGGCAATTCCCCGTTAATAATAAGGTAAAGCACTTCTTCGTAAGAGGAATGGGAGGCCAAATCCTGTATAAGATAGCCACGGTAACTGAGCCTGCCGATTGCGCCCTCGACATTGCTAATAGTGCTATCACCTAATACTACGCCTTCTAATCCCTTGCTTACTGGTGCCTGTGCGCTGGTCATTATCTCTTTCTCCTTTGAAAGTTATTTTATCGCGCCGAACGCACCTGGTGCAGTTGCGCTCAGCAATTAAGCATGTATCACCTTACAGTATACCCATATTGCTCATTTTTGTCAGCACCGCTCACCCAAGCCCTTCCAATAGCGCCTCGTCCATGGGGAACGAGTTCTCTTCGGCGGGGAATGTGCCTGCCTGTACGTCGGCCATGTACTCGTGGAAAGCCGTTGTGAGGCTGGCAGCCATGTCTGTGTATTTGCGGGCGTGCTTGGGGTTGAAATCGGGATACCAACCGAGCAGATCATGTATGACCTGCACTTGACCGTCGCACAGAGGACCCGCGCCTATTCCTATAGTTGGGATAGTCAGCTTGCTGCTAATGAGAGCGGCGAGGGGAGTTGGCACCAGTTCCAGCACGAGCGCGAAGCAACCCGCCCGTTCGAGTGCGAGCGAGTCTTCCAGCAGTTTGGCGGCGGCTTCGCGGGTTTTGCCCTGTATCTTGTGGCCGCCGATCGTGTTGATGGACTGTGGGGTGAGGCCCAGATGGCCCATCACAGGTATGCCCACGTCCACGAGCCGCCTGATGGTGGGCGCTATCGTGGCCCCTTCCATCTTGACAGCTTGCGCGCCCCCCTCCTGCATGAGGCGGGCCGCGTTACGCATGGCTTCCTCCTCGCTGATCGTATAGCTCATGAAGGGCATATCGCCTACCACGAGCGCACGGGACACACCACGTGTGACGGCCTTCGTGTGGTGCAGCATGTCGTCCATAGTCACGCGCACCTCCGAGTCGTAGCCGAGCATGACCTTGCCCAGCGAGTCGCCCACAAGCAAGAGCGGTATACCCGCAGCATCAGCCAGCTTGGCAGTCGAGTAGTCATATGCCGTCAACATGACGATCTTTTCGCCCCGCGCTTTCATGGCGCGCAGGCTTGTCACGCTCACGTGGGCGGTGGGAGCTTTTGGCTGCCCTTGTTTCCCGGTTTGTAGCTCGGTTACTGACATAATTGCCTCCTTATACAGCATGGTAAGTAGTAATTTGAAACGCAAAGACACAAAGGCTCAAAGACGCGAAGATTTAACAAGATATGGGGTTGGTGGTTGAGTTTGCAACAAACGTAACCCATAAGAATATTTGTAGTCTTTATGGTCCTCTCTTAACCCCTATCCTTCGCGCCTCCTTTGCGAACTTTGCGTCTTTGCGTTTCAACATAAAGCACATCATGGAGTTTCTCGGTTGTGGCTTCATCGAAGTGCGATTTGGCTTCCGCCATCGGCAGGGTAAGCAGAGCTAGGTGGCGGTACAGGTCTGCGGTCAGTGGCGCACACTCGGACAGAGCTTGCAGGTGCCTCGCGACCGTGCCCGCATCACCCCTTGCGATTGGGCCTGTGAGCGCGTCGGGCAGGCCAAGGGTTTTGAGGTTGTCGAGAGTGCCGTGCATGAGAGGCAAGAGGTGGGGCAGGGCGGTGTTCGCGTTGGGGGCGACGCCTGCACGCACCAGCAGATCGGACGCCAACGCGGCCAGCGTCACCATATAGTTGGACGCGACCACAGCGGCAGCATGGTAGAGGATTTTGTTCTCGGTGAGGAGATGCAGTGGCGAGCCACCGAGCGCATCCACCAGCCGTTCAAGTTGAGCCACTAGCGCTGGGTCGCCCTCGAGCGCAAAAGTAGAGCCGGGCATATTGTCCAGCGCGGCGTGCAGATTGGCGAACGCCTGCAAGGGGTGGCACGACGCGATCAGCGCGCCCGCCTCACGTGCAGAGTGCAAAATCGTACTGGGGAGAGCGCCGCTGCAGTGCACAACGCCCACGCCCGGCCTCCAACCGCCCTCCCGCGCTATCTCGTCGCACAGCGGCTCGATGGCATCGTCAGGTACGGTAAGGAAGATGATGGACGCGCTCTGTAGCACGTCGGCGCGAGGCCTGGCCACCGAAGCGCTGAGGCCCGCGCCAAGAGCCATCGTGCGGCTGGACTGGGGGGTGCGTCCCGCGACGGCGGCGATGTCGGCTCCCCGTGCATGGAGCAAAGCCGCGAGAGCCGTGCCCACTTTGCCAGCACCGATAAAGCCAAGAGGACCAGGCAGATCCTGCTTGTAGCCCCTGTAAATGTGCTTCTGGTTGGGCACGGACGACGCGCCCTGTCTGTCAAGCCTGGTAGCCATAAAAATAGCCCCCAAGAGTGGGAGCTGTGAGGGCGACAAAGCGCGCAGGCCGATCTCTTAACAATACCAGACGCATGCGCTTATCCGACTGTCCTTGTCTGCCATCTCAGTCCCGCGATGTGGATCCAAGTGGTCTGGTGTAATTATAACGAGGTTAGGGGCAGAGGTCAACGTGATGGCTGACGCAGTCGTCCCCGGCTGGCACGCCTCGTGCAATGCAATACTGACTAACAAGAATAAACTTCGGGAAAGGTGGAAATAATGCGCACCGGAAAATTAATTACGCTTGGCACGGGCGTGGTAGGAGCCGCTGGGGTGGGACTGTTCAACCGCAGCGTTACGCTGGATCGGGATAATCTGACCGCCAGGCTACCTGTTGAGCCATCTATGTGGGAGTGGCGAGGGCACAATATCGCTCTATACCGGGCCGGGAACCCCGATAACCCACCCATGCTTTTGTTGCATGGTCATCACGCAGCGGCCTCGGCGCTGGAGATGAACAAGCCATTTTCGAGCTTTGCCGAAGACTACTCCGTCTTCGCGCCCGACCTACTGGGATATGGCTTATCTGACCGGCCCAATTTAGAGTATAACGCCGGCCTGTATGTCGACCTCATAACCGATCTGCTAACCGATGTGATAGGCAAGCCTGCTGTCGTGATGGCGTTATCGCTTTCTTCGGCGTATGCAATTGAGGTCGCTGCTAAACATCCCGAATTGTTCGAAAAGCTGGTGCTGATATGCCCCACCGGCGTCGGCTCGCTCAGCGAACAGTCGGCAGGTGGCAAAGTCCTGCAAGAGATATTCAAGATGCCACTGCTGGGAGAGGCCCTTTATAACGCGCTTGCTTCGCACGTAAGCATCCAGTATTACCTTGCGCAGCAGAGTTATTATGACAAATCGCTCGTCACACCATCTCTCGTCGAGCAATACTACCGGACGTCGCACGTGCCCGGTGCACGGTATGCTCCCGCGGCTTTCGTGGGCGGGGCGCTCTACAACGACGTGACCGAAGAGTGGGCGCGTGTAGAAACACCCACCCTTATCGTGTGGGGCACCGAGGCCAAGATGACCCCGATCAGCGACGCAGCGCCCTTCTTGGCAACCAACCCCCGCGCCCAATTGGAGAAGATAGAAGCCAGCGGGCTAATGCCACAGGACGAACAACCGAAGCAGTTTGAGAACGTGGTTAAGGCATGGCTAGCCGGAGATCGCCGGGACTAATGGCGGTATACTCGCCTACTGCTGCATAGCCAGCGCCAGCATCTTGCTGAGCAGAGCGCGTGTGAGCGGCTCAGAGGGACGGAATGTGCCGTCGTCGTAGCCACCGATGATGCCGTGGCGCGTAGCGGTTTCTACGTAGCCATAGGCCCAGCTATCACTCGGCACATCGGGGTATGTCGGGTTAGGCGGGTTGACCACGGTCCAACGCTTTGCGATCACCAGCATCTTGGCGGCCTGGGCGCGGTTTATTGTGCTCGTTGGGCGGAACGTGCCGTCAGCATAGCCATCGATAATGCCGCGCAGTTTGGCCGTTTCGATGTACTTGTAATAGGCGTTGGTTGCCGGCATATCACTGAAGGATGCGAAGTAGGGATTGTACAGGTTCCAGCCCATACCCAGCGAGATCCACTTGGTGAACTCGGCCCGCGAAGTATCCGCGTCGGGACGGAATGTGCCGTCTGAATACCCGCTCACTATATCACGACAATAGAGATAGCCGACATACGAGTAGGCCCAATTCGTATCCGGGAGATCGGTGAAGTTCATCCCGCATGGGCCAGGGGTTGGGGTACCAACGGGCGTCGGCGACCCGGCGGGCGGTGGAGTAGGATTGCCCCCATTGAATGGGCCGAAGACCACGCGGGCTTCGGGGTGGGGCAGGCCGTAGGTCACTTGCTGGCCAAGATAGAAGTTGTGGCTGGCCGAGATAGCGTTATAGCGCATCGTGGTGCTGTACTGAAGTGGCACGTTGCTCACCCTTATCTCCCAGTCGAGATGGGTGCCGGGATTCGGTTCGCACGACCCGAAGGCGTTACCGTCGTTGCCCTCGTAGCCTATTATCTGTCCTGCCGTGACATACTGGCCCGGCGACACTGTTATATACCGCTGGCCTGTGCTATTGTTGCCCATGTGTCCATAGAAGGTATAAGTGTAACGGTGGTTGCCACCTATGTTCCACCCGTGATCAATAGCGACCTGCGTTCCGTAGCCGTCGTTGATGTACTGAGCAAAGGCTACAACGCCTGCCGCCGCCGCATACACGGGGTACGTGCCGGCAGTACACCCACCGGATATATCTATGCCGTGATGAAAAATGTAGTTCGAGTACTCAAGCTGGTTATTCTGGTCATAATAGTAGTCGGCGTTCTCGTAGGTGATAGGCTCCATAAAGAGGGTCGTGATGTACCCTGAGGTAGCGACACCCAGCCTTGTGGGAATGGGAACCGAGGCCTGAGTAAGGCCCGCACTGCCCCAGATAACAGTGAGAATACCGACAGCAACGAGGCTCGCCCAACGCAGTACAAGACGCAAGGCACGCTTGCCGCCCGATCTCTGCTTACTAACTATTGATTCCAGCAAGGCAGTTCTACCTCCCAACAGTGAGTGTAGCCGCGATCTTATCGAGAACATCAGTGATATTGTTGCGGGTGGCCTCATCGGTGCCCGGGCCTATAGACGACGAAAACCCTAGCAGAGGCGCGCCCGTGGCGTCGTACATCATAAGGGTGTAGATGCGCGATGCCATGCTGTTACGCGGGTTGTCGCTTAGCTGCCGCACGGCTTGCTTGCCGTTGATGGTCAGGCTATCACCCGTCAAGGTACCGATGTCAATGGCCTTCTGGCCCAGCAGTATATCTGTTGATACACACCCCGCCGGTAGCTCGTTACTGGTAGCATTCCGCGCCGAGCCTGCCGCACAGTAACTCAGGTCGGCAGTCCAGCCCGGGGGGTAGAGATACGAGTAGCTCAGCCCGCCTTCGTTATGTTGGGCCGTTGTCCAGTTTGCGGTGTCACCCATCGGGACGATGGGAGTCGACGCAACACCCGCAGCGCCCGTCGGCACAGGCTGTGCCACAGAAGGGGGATTGGCGGCGGGTGCGCCCATGTCGGAATCTGGGATGGTGCCGCTCTTTTGAGCCGTACCGCAACCCGCTAACCCCACGGCCACAACCAGCAAACCTGCCCATACGGCCCAATACGTCCTGTGCCTCATGCTTTCCTCCAACTGAACAACTTGAAGAAGCCGAGATCGGCCTTCCCGACGTTTTATGTTAACCCATATAAGCATCTAACGGATGTTACGTCAAGTGGTTCCACATAATCCAGCGTAAATTGTGGTACAAAGGTCGAATTCACGCCTGATACTTTCGGGCTATAATGTGTATAATTCGATCGTGGGAGCAAGCCGGTGCTATGCTGCGCTCTCGGCTGATGGCACCATTCGTGCTTCTATCTCGTGCTTGTAACGGTGCCACTCGCCCTCAGAAAGTCATCCTTTAATACAAGAGGCCCTTTATGACTGCCATTGAAGAACATCCACGCAACCTCGCAGCCCACGGGAAGTCCGCGCACGACTCATCTGACGGAACCCTCCATGCCGGCGATCTCCTCTCCTCCGGCGCCGATAAATGGGGCGAAGACCCCGAAGGGGAACCTGTAGGAGGAGTTGCGAATACAGTCGGAGGAAAGCTGCCGTCCATACCAGCAGACAAGCCTGTGTTTACCTCGAGCGTGGCCGCCGATCTGCTTGGACTGCACCCACGCACGTTGCGCATCTACGAAGAAAAGCAACTGGTAGTGCCAGCCCGAACCGCAGGCAACCGTCGCCGCTATTCTCCAAACGACATCAACCGCTTCAACTCGATCCGCAAGCTGACAAATGGAGGGGTGAACCTGGAAGGCGTGCGCATCATCCTGGCGATGGCCGACGAACTGGCCCAACTGGGAGGCGATCCGCAGGCGCTCATTGAACGCAACCTGGCCAGCAGTGGCCGGTGACCAGTGACCGGTGACCAGAAGTCATGTGCTATGCGTCATGCGTCGTCCTACTAACTCCTGACCCCTGACCCCTCGCCCCTGGTCACCGGTCACCGGCCACTTCCAAACAATGACCCGCAAAGAGTTCATAACCGTTCTAAAGGCTACCTGGCGGGAATTCGGTAGAGATGACGTCGGCAATATGGCCGCCGCGCTCACTTATTACTCGTTCTTTAGCCTCTTCCCTCTGCTGCTACTGTCTATTACGGTGGTCAGCTTTTGGCTGGGCAGAGACCAGGCATACAGCCTGATCTTCGACAATATAGTGCGCGTTTTGCCCGGTTCTGGAGAGTTACTATCTGAGGCTGTCGACGCTGCACTGAGCACTCGACAAAACGCAGGCATTCTCGCGCTGGTGGGCCTTCTAACGCTCGTTTGGTCGGCATCAGGCGCATTCGACGCGCTCGACAAGGCGATCAACCGCGCCTGGAAGACCGAGAAGATGCCCGGCTTCTTCATCAGCAAGCTGTTCAGCTTCGGGATGATGATCGTAATGGCGGGGATAGTGCTGGCCTCGCTTTTCACCACAGCTATTTTAACCACCAGCCGAACCTTAGCGAGCAACGTGTTCGGCCAGGTGCCTGGAGAAAACGTATTCTGGCAGGTAGTAAATTTCGCGGTAACGCTCGCGATTGTTTTTCTGGTGTTCGTGCTGATGTACAGGCTTTTGCCCCGGTACGATGTCGGCTTCAGGGATGTGTGGCTTGGCGCGCTGATGGCGGCGTCGGCCTGGGCTATCGTGAAAGAAGGATTCGCCTACTACCTCGGATCGAGCTTCGCCAACTATAACGCTGTGTATGGCACATTGGGTGCGGTCGTCGCGCTGCTAACATGGATCTATCTTTCATCGCTTATAATATTGATCGGGGCTGAGTTCAGCGCTGAAACTGCTCGCGTTCGCCGCCTGCGTCTTGCCACTATGGGCAAGGACCCTGATTCGGGTGAGCAAAAGGCCAAACCCAGCCCGTGGTTCTCAGAGGGGAAGCAAGAGACATAGCCACTTACGCATAACCTTATGCATTACACATGATCAATGGAGGATATGACACTATGGACGACGACGTCACACGGCGCTTGGTCAAAGGGATACTTACCCTTTTGCTAACCACACTTGCAACCTGGCTGGCCGGCTATATCACCGTAAAGCTGCTGGGGCCGGAACTGGAAGAACTGGTAGAGTCGCTGGACGACTAAGCAAGCCAGGATACGAAACGGCCCCTGTGTCAACAGATGCAGGGGCTGTTATCCTGTTTAGAGGGTCTGGAAGCTTGTGATAAATAGCACCAGGAACAAAGTTCTTCTCCTAACGAGCGGACTCTTCTTTGTAATTGGGCTGTTGGCCTTCATTGGCCCGACGCTACCCGATCTGGCGCGCAACAACAGCACCGATCTGGCAAGCGCAGGCGCCATCTTCACCGCGCTCTATCTCGGCTCGATTCCTGCACAACTGGCGAGCGGCTGGCTGAATGACAAGTACGGCTCTGTGCCCATCATGATGATCGGAATG
>DATINP010000173.1:0-15110 GCA_035474135.1 Chloroflexia bacterium
GTGCGTCTGGGCGCGCTCTATCCTGCCACGGGCGCGGGCGGCTCACTGGTGGCTGTTGACCTGCTTGAGGTTGAGCCTGAAGGAAGTACTCCACTCATGCAGGCAGCGGAGGAACACATCCTGTACATCCTGTCCGGCGCAGGTGAGGTGCAGGGCGGCGAAGGCGGATCGGTCGGGCTTGTGCGCGCAGGATCGGTCGTGCGGATCGCCCCTCGCGAGGCTCATACGCTGAAGGCGCAGGGTCGCGAAACATTGCGCGTGCTGGTTGTTACGCCCTTGCTGGCGCTGTCCGATCGGGCGCTGGGGATTAAGTCCACTCCCGAAGTGAGCCATGCGACCGAGAAGCCAACCGACCTGCCTCGTATTGCTGAGCGGCCCGCCACGGCTACAGATAACGCCCCGTCTCCGCGTCCCGTTCGCCCGCCGCAACCTACGCCTGTGTCGGGCGATGAGGATGACGAAGCACGCCCTGATATATCCGGCCTGATGCGCAAAGCATCCGAGCTAGCGGGGCAACCCAAGCCCGAACGCCGCAGACCGGCGCCCGAACCTGAGCCTGAGCCGCAACCGGCACCGGTAGAAGAAGAAGCGGACGAAGAAGTCGATGAAGTGCAGAAAGAACTGATGGAACTGCTGGTCGTCGTGCATGGCGCGACGCGGGGCACGCCCGGCCAGGGCTATGGCGCCTACAGCGTCCAGTCGCCCGGCAGGAAGGCCGTCATCAAGCGCGCTGAGTTCGGCCCCAACTTCACGACGGCCCAGGCCGAATACGACACTCTGCTCGCGGGGCTTGAATATATTATCGAGCGGCTCACTGTCACGAACCGCACCCCGATCCAGGTTGGGCTTGACATAAGAAACGACAGCGACTCACTTGTGAACCAGTTGTTGGGTCACTACAAGGTGAAGGATGCAGGGCTGAGGTCAAGGCATGCTCAGGCGATGGAGTTGCTGGAGCAGTTCGGAGCCTGGCAGATCGAGTGGCAGTCAACCGAGGAAACAGTAAAGGCGTTGGGGCTGGAACGCTAATTCTTGATTTAGGATCCTTAGCCAACGGGATGTAGCGTCTATATGGGAGGAAGAGGATGTTTAAGGCTGTAGATAACAAAATAGATTTCCCGAAGATGGAGCACCGCATACTCGGTTACTGGGAAGACACAGATGCCTTTCGCAAGCTGGTCGAGCAGAACCGGGGCAACGAGAAGTGGTCGTTCATCGATGGGCCAATAACGGCCAATAATCCCATGGGCTTGCATCACGGTTGGGGCCGCACGTTCAAGGACATGTTCCAGCGCTACCACGCCATGAAGGGTCACGACTTGCGCTGGCAAAACGGCTTTGACTGCCAGGGCCTGTGGGTGGAGGTGGAGGTCGAAAAGGAGCTTGGCTTCAACTCGAAGCGCGAGATCGAAGCTTATGGGGTCGACCGCTTCGCGCATGCCTGCCGTGCTCGAGTATTGAAGTACGCCGACATCATAACGCGGCAGTCGAAACGACTGGGCCAGTGGAACGACTGGGAAAACTCGTACTACACCATGTCGGACACCAACAACGAGTACATCTGGTACTTCCTGAACAAGTGCCAGGAGAACGGTTGGCTCTACCGAGGCGACCGCTCGACGGCCTGGTGTTGGCGCTGTGGGACGTCCCTCTCACAGCACGAGATAGTGGGTACCGACAGCTATCACGAGGTGACGCACTCCTCGGTATTCGTGCTGTTCCCGCTCACCACGCCCGGACACGGAGGCGAGAATCTGTTGGTATGGACTACAACGCCCTGGACGCTGGCGGCGAACGTCGCGGCGGCCGTCCACCCCGACCTGGACTACGCGAAGGTCCGGCAGGGCGACAGGGTGATCTACCTGTCGCGTGGTACGCTGGGGCGGCTCGTGGGTGCGTTTGACGACCTGGGCACCGTGAAGGGCCGGGATCTGGTGGGCCTTACTTACCGAGGGCCATTCGACGACCTTCCTGCCCCGGCGGCCGTGCTTGAGCCAACAGGACAGTATACGCATCGCGTCATACCCTGGGATGCCGTGGGCGAGGAGGAAGGCACCGGAATCGTGCACATCGCGCCGGGCTGCGGCTCCGAGGACTTCGACCTGAGCAGGGTCAACAGCTTGCCTGTGCTGGTGCCGCTGGACGAAAACGGTGTGTACGGACCGAAGTACGGTGTGCTGGCCGGGCAACATGTGGCCGGTGTTGCGCCCCTCGTGTTCGAAGAGTTAGAGAAGCGAGGCGTCCTGTACAACGTCGAGGAATACACTCACCGCTATCCTTTCTGCTGGCGCTGCGGCACGGACGTGGTTTGGCGTGTGAACAATGACTGGTACATCAGCGTGCAGGAATTGCGCCCCAGGATGCTCAAGGCCGCATCGGAGGTAGACTGGACTCCGGACTACGCAGGCAAGCGCATGGAGAACTGGCTGCACAATATGAGCGACTGGAACATATCGCGCAAGCGTTACTGGGGATTGGCGCTGCCCTTCTACGTGTGCGACGACTGCGGAGAGGTAACGGTGGCCAAGTCAGTCGCACAGTTGCGCGAACTGGCGGTCAACCCCGAAGTGGTGGACAATCTGCCCGAACTGCACCGTCCCTGGATAGACGAAGTCAAGATCAAATGTCCCAAGTGTGAATCTGTGGTGTCTCGTATACCCGAAGTGGGCGACGCATGGCTCGACGCGGGCATCGTGCCCTTCTCCACGCTCAAGTATCTCGACGACCCCGAATACTGGCGCAAGTGGTTCCCCGCAGACTGGGTGAGCGAGATGCGCGAACAGATCCGCCTGTGGTTCTATTCGATGCTGATCATGTCGGTCACGCTGGAGGATACCTCGCCCTATAAGGCCGTGCTGACTTACGAGAAGGTGCACGACGAGCACGGCCGGCCCATGCACAAATCGTGGGGCAACGCCATATGGTTCGATGACGCGGCAGAGAAGATGGGCGCGGACGTGATGCGCTGGTTGTACTGCTCGGCCAACACCCGCGAGAATATGAATTTCGGCTGGGCTCTCGCTGACGGGGTCAAGCGCAATCTGCTCACACTCTGGAATACCTACTCGTTCTTTGTAATGTACGCGAACCTGGACGGCTTCGTGCCTGAGAAAGCAACAGTGCCTCTGGCCGAGCGCGCTGAATTGGACAGATGGATACTGGCTCGCCTCCACGATCTACTGGCACAGGCGCGTGTGGAGTTGGACCAGTATGATGTGGCGAGCGTGTGCAGACGGGTCGAAGGGTTCGTGGACGACCTGTCGAACTGGTATGTGCGCCGTTCGCGTAGGCGTTTCTGGAAGAGCGAGTCGGACAGCGACAAGCTGGCAGCCTACTCGACACTGTACGAGGTGCTTCTGACGCTGACCAAGATGATAGCGCCGATGATGCCCTTTCTGGCAGAGGAAATATACCAGAACCTGGTGAAGTCGGACGGTCGCAACCCGGACGCCCCGGAAAGCGTCCACCACTGTGCCTATCCGGAGGCCGACGAGTCGCTCATAGACCGCGAACTACTTGCCGACGTCAGCATGACCCAGCGGCTGGTCAGCCTGGGCCGGGCGGCACGTAACAAAGCCTCGGTAAAGGTGCGCCAACCTCTGAGCGAGATCATGGTGCGTTTGCCCAACAGGGGCGACGAGGAGTCGCTGGCAAGGACAGTGACGCAGATACTTGAAGAATTGAACGTCAAGAAGCTGACGGTTACGAACCAGATCGGCGACCTGATCACCTACAGCATCAAGCCGAACTTCGCAGTTATGGGCCCCAAATATGGGAAGAAAATGGGTGCCATTCGCGAGGCTCTCGGCAAGCTTGATCCGGCAGAAGTGGCAGCGCAGGTCGAGACGGGAACGGGCGTATCTGTCGGCCTGGCTGATGGTGAAACGCTCGAACTACAGCCGGACGAACTGCTGGTCGAGACAAGGGAACGCGAAGGCTTCGCGGTTGCGCAGGAGGGCGGGTTGGTGGTCGCGCTCGATACTGAGTTGGACGACGCACTTCTACAGGAAGGCATGGCGCGTGACTTTGTGCGAATCATCAATGACATGCGCAAGTCGGCAGACTTCAGCGTGAGCGACCGCATAGCTACCTACTACACGTTGCAAGGGCCGGACGACGCGAACCGCAAACTCGTAGAAGGCGCGCTTTCGACCTTTGCCGACTACATAAAAACCGAGACGCTGACGAAGGATCTTCAAGTGGGCGAGCCACCCGAGGGCGCGTACACCCAGGACGAGGCTGTAGGCAGTACGTTCGTGAAGTTGGCCGTGGTGCGTTAGAGTGCAGGCGATGGACGACGGAGGCTGGGAAACTACCTTCCGTCGCCCGTCAATTTTAGTGGTCACATTGACGATTGAATAGAACAGGCGGTGAATGTACAATATGTGCGGTCGCCCCGCATACGAGGGCGTGCCGGAAGGCTTACATGATTACACCTACAGTTATGAATGTGCCTCAAAAGTGGGCAACGGGCCTCCTGTCGGGGGCACTGGCGGTTCTAGCGGCGCTGAGTATCGCGGCCTGCGGCGATGGTGGCGGACAACCATCAGGGTCGCCTGTACCCACCCAGCTTGTGCGCGGCCAACAGGTGTTCACGCAGTATTGCACCACCTGTCACCCCGGCGGCGGGCAGGGCAGGGGGCCATCGCTGATCACTCAAAACCTTTCTACGCAGAAGATCGAGACGACTGTGCGTAACGGTCGTGGGTTGATGCCGGGCTTCGGCACTTCCAGCATCTCGGACGATGACCTAACGCAACTGGTGCAATACATCCAGAGTTCGCACCAGTAAAGGTTGGGTAAGTCCACTATTATTTGCGCCAGTAATGTAAAATGGGTGCATGAGAATTTGCATGGTCACCTCGTCGTACCCCAAGTACGAAGGTGACGTCACGGCCCCTTTTATCGAGTCGATTGCCTCGAACGTGGCGGCACAGGGCAATGAGGTGCACCTACTGGCACCTTACCACCCCGATGTGCGGCGGCAACCCGTGGAGAAGGGGGTTCACCTGCATTTCTTCAAGTACAGTCCCTTTCGCAACCTCAATATATGGGGTTATGCCGAGTCGATGGAGGCCGATGTGCGGCTTAGGGGTGCGATCTATCCTCTTACGCCCGTGGTATTCGGGAGCGCATTGTGGGCGCTACAGCGGCTGACGAAGCATATCAAATTTGACGTTATGCACGCGCACTGGGTCGTGCCGAACGGGCCTGTGGTAGCTATAATAGCTCGCCTGCGCCGCTTGCCCATGATAGTGAGTATGCACGGGTCAGACGTATTCGTGGCCGAACACAGCAAGCCCGTGGCGGCGGTGGCACGCTGGGTTTTTGGGCGGGCAAGCGCGATCACCGCTCCCAGCGACGACCTCTTGCAACGAGCCATAGCACTGGGCGCTCCTCCCAGCAGGTGCCATCTCGTACCTTACGGGGTTGATCCCGGCCAGTTTACGCACATAGAGGGCGCAGGGCCTGTGCTCAAGCGCGAACTGGGTTTGCCGCTCGACTCGCTGGTAGTGTTCGCTGTGGGGCGCATGGTGTACAAAAAGGGCTTCGAGTATCTCATCCGCGCCATACCTGCTATTCTGCGCGAACACCCGAACGCTAAGGTTGTCATTGCAGGAGGGGGAGATCTTAAGCCTCGCCTCGAGTCGCTCGTCAAGCAGTTGGGCGTTGAAAAATCTGTGATCATGCCGGGGTGGGTACAGCGCGACCGCATGCCGCTCTTCTTTAGCGGGTGCGACCTGTTCGTGTTGCCCTCGGTCGTAGACCAGCAGGGTAATGTTGATGGACTGCCCAACACTCTCCTGGAGGCGATGGCCTCCGCCCGACCTGTGGTGGCGACAAACGTGGCGGGCATACCTCTGGCGGTGAAGGATGGGGAGAACGGCCTGCTCGTGCCGGAAAAGCAACCGGGCGAATTGTCGGCGGCGATAAACCTGCTATTGCGCGCTCCGGAGTTGCGCGCCCAGTATGGCGAGGCCGCCCGCAGGCGCGTGGAGAACGAGTTGAACTGGGAAACGACCGCACGTACCTTCGAGGGCTTGTACGAGAACGCGGTGAGCAAGCGCAAACGCGCCAGGCGCCAGGAGCGACCACGGACGTCAGACGATGCCGTGACAAGTGATAAGTGACGGGTGCTTTGGGCGCTTCACCGGATGTAGCCTCCATTGATCCTCAGGATGCGCTGACCCCAGAGCGTTCCATGTACTGGCGCGATCCCCTGGTTTGGGGAGTGGTTGTGTTGGCCCTGGTCTTGCGAATTGCATACAACGTCATCCTGCACGCGGACGGCCACCCGCCAGGTTCCTTCGTAATTGACGAGCGCGAGTACTTCGGGGCAGCACATATGCTGGCTGAAGGGCGCGGCTTCTCTTTCTATGACACCGCCCTGTGGGTGCGCCCGCCTCTGTACGTTGCTTTGCTCGCGGGACTCTTCTCGTTGGCGGGCGCTGCGTACATGCCCGTGCTGGTGTTTCAATCCATTTTGAGTGCGCTCACTTTGCCCGCGTTGGGCTGGCTTGCGCTGGTAGTGGCCGGGAGGAAAGCGGGACGCTGGACGATGGTACTGGGTCTCTTGTACCTGCCGTTTACCCTCTTTGCCGGCCTGCTGCTGTCCGAAACGCTCTTCGTCTTCCTGTTCGCATGGTCCCTGGTACTGCTTCTGCTTGCCCGTGAGTCCGTGACGCGAGCCGTAACTCAGCACTCAGCACTCAGCACTAGGAACTTACTCTTGCTGGCGGGCGCTGGAGTGTTGCTGGGACTGGGTGTGCTGACGCGCTCGACCGCTATGGGGTTTGTTCCGCTGGCCGCCCTGTGGTTGGCGTGGGGTCATGTTGCGCCCCTCAGGAGGCGGTTGCTATCAGGGGCTGTACTGCTTGTAGTTTGCGGGCTGACTGTCCTGCCCTGGGTGGCGCGCAACTACGCCTCCTACGGGCACGTTCTTGTGGACTCGACGGGCGGGTATAACCTGTGGCTGGGAAGCGTGGGCGTACGCGACGAAGCGCGCTTGCAGGCCGACTTACTCACGATACCCAATCCGGCGGAGCGCGACAGCTACGCCTTTTCGCAGGGGGTGGCGAACATAGTGGCCGACCCCGTGGCGTTCGTGGGCAAGGGGCTTAAGGAAAGCCTGGACCTGTGGAGGCCATCGTTCGGGGCCGAGGAGCGGCAGGTAAAAGGCTTCGCACTGGGTAGAGTGCCCACGTTTCACCTCGTGTCCCTGTTCGTATTTGACGATCTGCTCTATCTGGCGATCCTCTTGCTTGCGGTGTTAGGGCTTACCGTGGGTCGTCCTCACCCATTCAAGGCTCTGACGGGGTTGTGGGTGGCGCTTTGGGTAATTGTGTCGTTTGTCTTCTTCGCCGTGACACGATTTGGGATGCCGGTTGTAGCCTGCCTGATTCCCTGGGCGGGCGTGGGCATTAGCGCCCTCGGCCAGGTGAGGGAGCAGGTCACGCAATTGGGCAAAGGTGCGCAGGCCGTGGGCGTGCTGGCTGTGGTCGCAATAGCGGTGGTGGTCATTCCCTCTATATCGTTGGAGGACGCCTGGCTGGGTATCGAGAGGTGGGCGCAGCAAGCCCCCTACAGGCAGGCCGAGGCGTCGCTGAAGCAGGGGCAAGTGCAGGAAGCCGAAGGGTTATACAGGCAGGCCAATCTCGAGGTGACCGACACGCGCTATGGGCTTGCGGCGGCCCTGTTGCAGGAGAACCGACCATCGGACGCGCTGGCGACCTTGCGCGCAGACGAGCCGGACGACAGGTTCGAGCCTCTTATCATAAAGGGAGAGGCCGCACGCATGGAGGGTGATATCACAAGCGCGCGGTCGCTGTTCAACGCGAGGGTAGTGCAAGTGGGGGGAGCGGACGCGCTCGATTGGGCGTGGGATCACCTCAATCCGCCGCCTACGAGCACCTTGCAAATAGGCAGTGGGCTGGACATGGGCTACGTGCGCGGCTTCTACGGGCCTGAGACCGCAGGCGATGGTACCCTCTACAGGTGGGCGAGCGATAGCGCCGAGATACGCTCGTCGGGCGCGCTAACCGGCACCACGTTTATGTGGAACGGCTGGCGACCACAGGGCACCGCGCCTGCTTTGACGTATCTTGGTCAGCAGGCAGGCGAGCAACCAACTACGCTGTTGAAGCGTTTTGATAGCGTGGATAGCTGGCTGAACGACCCGAGTTCGGGCTTGGATAGTGCTCAAGGGCATGTGCCCACAAGTGATAACTGTTCCTCAGAAGGGTGTATACAGCTAGAGGTCAACGGTTTTATTGGCAGCGGGGCCGACCCGCGCCTGCTGGGAATTCGGCTTTCTGCGATCAGCACGAGCGATAAGTAATGCAAACTACGCACACCGATAGCACACAGTCAGGCCCAAATGACGCATCCAATCGCATCGCCAGGCTCGCGTTGCTGGCGGTCTGTGCGCTCCTTGTCGTAGGATTGGCTGCCAAGACGGTTGTTTCGGTGGCTACCAGCGCCGAAATGTTCCAGTATCCGTTCCAGTTTGATGAGTCGGAGGGGATGATTGTGGCCGAAACGGGGCTGCTGGCTCATGGCACGGATATCTACGCACCACTCACCCCGGACCTGTTCATTGCCGCGCCATACCCGCCGCTGTTATACATGCTGTGCTGGCCCCTCCAGGCTTTGCTGGGCGACGAGCCTTCCTTCAAGATCGGACGCGCTATCTCCCTGCTGGCGACCTTGCTGGCTGGCGTTGCGATCTTCGGGATTGTGCGCACACTGTCGAAGAATTGGCTGGCTGGTGCATTGGGAGCGTTGCTCTTCTGGTCGCTGGGGCTTGTGACATTCTGGGGTTCTCTTGTGAAGCCCGACATGCTGGCAATGGCGCTGGGATTGAGCGGATTGTGGTGGGTCATGGCGCGCCCTGAGCGTCAGGTGTGGTGGGCGCTGGCCTTCTTCGTACCCGCATTCTACACAAAGCAGACAGCCATAGCAGGGGCCGTGGCGGCGATTGGTTGGCTCATATTGACGCGACCACGTACCGGGGTCGGGTTTGGCGCGGCCTATGCGGCCGGGGCCGCAATCCCCAGTCTACTCCTCAACTGGCTTACGGATGGCGGCTACTTCTACCACCAGTTCACCCTGCACTCGCTCCCCTGGTTCCCCGATCGCTTCTACGGCTATTTGGAAAGCTTAGTGATCGATTATGGCGCATTCCTGGTGCCCGGGGCGATCGCGGTACTTGTGTTCGGCGTGCACTGGCTGTTTGCGCGGTCGCGAAGACTCGAATATTGGTTGCCCAGGAGTGGCGGCCTGCTGCTGTTGTTGTATTTTCTACTGGCGCTGGCGGTGTCAATCGGCACGGGCACTCTCGGCGGCAACCATAACCACCTGCTCGATGTCGTTGCGGCCTCCTGCATAGGCCTGGGAGTGGGAGTCGGCCTCCTGCTGTCCGGCGCGAAGATCGCATGGGGCTGGCGTGCGGGGGCGGTGGCTGTGGGGCTGGTATCACTTGCATGGGTGCCGGCTCTGTTCGGGGTGCCGCTCTGGCTTCAAATCGAGTTCAACCAGTTGAAAGCAGACCGTACCGCTGGCATGATGAATATCTTCCAGTACGTGACCAACAACGGGGGCACGGCCTACTCGGACAATGTCGGGCTGATGGTCGCAACGCACAAAAAGCTGTGGACAACCGATCCATTTACGCAAACACACGCCACCAAATATGGTCGCTGGGACCAGAGCCTGCTCCTGAACGCTGTCCAAACAAGGCAGTTTGCTCAAATAATAGTGCGCATTGACATCGATTCGCCGGAGGCAGGGGCGGGTGATCTTTCACCCGAAATCTTGCAAGCCATGAAAGATAACTATAAACTAGATCAGCGCAACGTTCTGAACATCTATGTTCCGAAATAAATTGGCCGAAGCGGATTTAGCGCCGGTTGCGAACATTTACCCACCAGAGAGGATCACCTATGACTGATAATTCGACGAAGGCAGCAGACCTACCGCAGGATCTGCTCGACTTGCTGGTTTGCCCCCTGGACAAGGCGAAGGTACACCCCGAGGGGATGACGCTCGTGTGCGAGAAGTGCGGGCGCGCCTACCCGGTGCGCGACGGCATCCCGATCATGATCATTGACGAAGCCGAACTGCCCGCTTCTGACGCCGGAGCGGAGAAGTAGTTTTGACGCTTGTATTCTTCTACCCGCAACTGAAGAAACTGACAGGCGCAGAACGTCTCATTCTCAAACTGGCGGATTATACAGCTCGTGCTCAGGATGCTGGGCAGGATGTGATCATCCTCACCCAATATATGGCCGAGGAATGCAAGCCTGCACTGGGGGAGGGCGTGCGCGTGATCGAGACAGGCTGGCCCACGAGGATCACGGGCAATCACTACCTTGATGCAGCCATAGAGTATGCGCTTGGCCCTATGCTGGCGCTGCGCATCCCTCGCAAAGGGCTGGACGGAGTAGTGTTCTTTGGACCGCCGAGCGTGCCTGCCATGTGGTTTGCTCGCCGGGTATTGTTTCGCATTACGAGGGTGCGCGTGCCCGTGCTCTATTTTTGCTTCGAGCCTCCGCGCTTCATCTACCGCGACACTGACGACATTGTGAAGAGGCTCGGCACGTTGGGCAAGCTCTTGCGCCTTGCGTTCGGATTGTACAGGGCGCTTGACCGCCGGATGGTGCGTGCGGCTCACCGGGTACTGTCAAACAGCCCGTTCGGCTCGCGCAAGATCGCCGAAGCTTACGGCAGGCGTGCCACCGTGATCGAGCACGGCGTGGACTTTGTGACCCCCGCGCCCGACGAAGTGGAGCGCCTTCGCCAGCGCTTTTCGCTGGTAGGCAAGCGCGTGGTCGTGACGGTGAACCATCTTCACCCGCGCAAACGTGTGGATTTGTTCTTACGTGCCGTCCATTATGCTGCACAATTGGCAGGAGGGATCACTGCGCTCGTTGTAGGCGAAGGGCCGGAGCACGCGGCACTAAGGCGGCTGGCGGCAGAGTTGGGGATGAAAGAGGGAGTCGACGTGATCTTTACGGGGGCGGTGCCGGAAGGCGAATTGCCCATCCACTATGCGCTCGGCGACGTGTACGTGCATACCGGACGCGAGGAGAGCTTTGGACTGTCGGTCATCGAGGCGTTGTGGCTGGGCTTGCCCGTGGTAGCGGTAGCCGAGGGAGGGCCGCTCGATACAGTTATGGACGGCGTGAACGGATACCTTGCAGATGCCACGCCTGACGCATTGGGTAAAGCCATCGCGCAGCTTTTCGAGAACCCGGCGCGCACACACATGATGGGTGAGGCAGGTGCGCGATATGTGCGTACGCACTACAGCTGGGAAGCTGGGGCGCGAACCCTGCTGCGAGTTGTAGATCGTATGTCTTAGATCGTAAGTCAGGAGGCGGGCGTAGGGCGAGCCCCCCTGTAACCCCTTTCCCCCTCTATTGTGGTGGCTGTTGAAAGTAGAAGTATGATTGAACAGCGCGAACAGCAGAAGAAAGAGCAGGCAGGACCGGACGATGCGGCTGTGGTGCTACCTCGTAGCTCACGCTTGCGCCGGTTTGGGTTGCACGCGCTCGTGCTGGCAGCGTTCACTTTAACAACGATCGTTGCCACGTGGCCCGCTTTGCCTCAATTGGGTGGCTACGTCATAGACAAGGGCAACCCGCTTTATAGCGTGTGGGCGATGGCATGGCAGGCACACGCACTCGTAACAGACCCCTCGCGCCTGTTCGACACCAACATCATGTACCCCTTCCAGGGAACGCTAGCCTTCGACGAGCTTTCGTTCACCGAGGCGATTATGGCCGCGCCTTTCTACTTTCTGACGGGCAATCCTCTGTTCAGCCACAATCTGATCCTGCTGGCGTCGTTCGTGCTGGCGGGTTACGGGATGTGGTTGTTGGTGCGCCACCTGACCGGCAACGGTTGGGCGGGGTTCGTGTCCGGGACGGTGCTCGCCTTCTCCTTCTACTCGCTGATCCACCTGCCGCACATGACCCTGATCAGCATGGAGGGCATACCATTCCTACTGTTGGCGGCCTACAGACTGCTTGAAACGCGGCAATGGCGCTGGGCGCTGGCAGTGGGAGCGCTTTTTACCTTGCAGGCGCTGGCGGGACACTACCTCGCCTACTACACAGCCCTGCTGATGCTGCTCTTCTTCGGCTATTACTTTCTGTTCCAGCGTGGCGCGTTCTCCTGGGCTTTGCTGGGCAAGCTGGCCGTGACAATGGCCGGATCGGCCCTCCTGATGCTGCCAATTATTGTGCCTTATGTAGTCATCCAGGGTGGACAGGGCTTTAGCCGGGACCTATTCGAAACCGAACGCTTCTCGAACACGCTGGCCAGCTTCCTGGCCGTCTACAGGGGCAACCCGATCCTCCAGAACCTGCTCGCGCCCTTCCGCGACCCCGGACCGTGGGCCATTGACAGGTCGGCTTATCCCGGCCTATTCACAGTTTTGCTGGCGCTCGTGGGCTTGTTCGGACGAGGGATTAGGGGCAAGGGATTAGCAGTTAGTAAGACGGCAAGTGGGGCACATGATGTTTCTGTTGTCCATCCAACTAACCCCTCGCCGCTGATCCCTCGCCCCTCGCTTCGGAAGCACGCGATATTCTATGCGATCATCGTTGTGTTCAGCGTGATATTGTCGCTTGGTCCCTACCTCCAGATCACTTACGCGCCGAACGACTACGATCCCAACGCCGTCCAGCGTATTATCCCTCTGCCCTACCTGCTCCTGTATGACTGGGTGCCTGGGTTCCAGAGTATGCGGGTTACCACGCGCATCGGGGTGCTGACTACGGTGGCGCTGGCGGTGCTGGCCGGGTTCGGAGCCTACTATATCTGGCGGTGGCTTTCGGGGCGGTGGAAGCCGCCGGTGGCGCGGTGGGCGCTGCCTGCGGTGGTGGTGGTATTGGCCTTGCTGCCCGTGGCCGAAAGTTGGAGCGCGCCCATCGATATGCAGGCCGTCGGCACACGGAGCGCCGTGCCGCCCGTCTATCGCTGGCTGGCTGAACAGCCCCACGCCACGATCCTTGAATACCCTGCGGTCTACTACAAGCCGGGCGACCCCAACGTGGAGATGCAGAATCTCTACGAGTATTACAGCGTGTACCACTGGGACGAAACGATCAACGCGAGCACGAGCATCCACCCCTACGCCTACTCAGCTTTCCTGCTGGAAACCACCGACTGCTTCCCCTGCCCGCGCAGCCTGGACGTAATGCGCATGCTTGACGTAACCTATGTGGTTGTGCACCTTGACAACCTGAGCGGCCCACAGCGTACCGACTTTGACTGGCGTTCGACCAACCCCATTGCCAAAGTTGTCGACGACTTCGTGCAGGTGGCCGACTTTGGCTCGGACCGGGTGTATGAGCTCAAGCCTCGCGCCGTCACTGATCTCGACAAGTCGCTTGAGCCTGGAGCATCGGTGTTACTGGGTGCTCCCCTGGACGATCCCATCATCAAGGGACAGCCGGATGCGCGCGTGGCGGGCGGCTACATGGCCGCGCTGAGCTACCTGCTCCGCGACCACCCACAGTTTGGCGATGAGCGATTGAGTGTGGGGCAAACCATTAAGCCTTTCGATCCTGCGAACAGACCTGACTACGCAATCCTCTGGGCCAACGATGACCCTGCCAAATACGGCTACGATCCCGGCGAGCGCGTGTGGGCCAACGAGTTCGTGACCATGTACAAGCGCGGCCCAAACACTGCGCGCCTCGATGGGAATCCGCGCACGCCATGAGCCTGTACCCGCGCGAGTGGGCGCGCCGCCTGCTCAATCCCGGCATCTATGCGGGCGGGCTGATCACTCTCCTGCTCATTGTGGCGGCCTACCAGGTTCGGCCCGGCTACGATATACAGATAGGCACACCCACCGACGGCACACTTCTGCAGGGCTTCAATGCCGGAGAGAAAATGGCGAGCGGCGGGGGCACCTTCAGGTGGACAGGCGCCGACTCGTATATAGTCTTGCAAGACGTGGGCAGGCAAGATTTCGACGTGACGCTGACTCTGAGCGGCAATCGCCCGCCCGGACAGCCTCCCGCTACATTGCGCATAGAGAGCGGCACTACCGTCTTGCTCGATACGCAGCCCGGCCCCGATCTCATCGACTACAAGTTGCCCGTTACACGAGACGACGTGCGCGACGGCACCCTGACCCTGCACCTGATCACTAACGGCTTTTCACCTCCTGGCGACGCACGTACGCTGGGTGTGGTCCTGACGCGCTTGCAGGTCTACCCCGGCCAGGCGAACCCCGACAGGTTCATCGAGCCGCCCCTGGTGGCGCTTGGTTGGCTCGTTGGGGCGTCGGCGCTGTTTGGTCTGCTGCTAGCCCTTCTCGGCTGGGGCGTGGGCGGCGTGTTAGTCGGTTCTTGTGCTCTGGGCGCGCTGGCTGCTGGGCTGATCGTGTGGGACAGGCTGTGGCTCACGTCGGGCGTGTGGTACAGCGCGTGGGTGCAGTCCCTCCTTTGCGCGGGGCTGTTTACTCTGCTGGTTTGGCTGGTGGGCGGTTGGCTGTTGCGCAGGCGGGCAAATTTGCCGGGGCGGTGGTCGCTGAGCGGCCTGCCATTCCGCCTCCTGCTCACGATCATGCTGGTGGCCTTTGCGGTGCGGCTGGCTGGGCAACTGCACCCGCAGATCTTCGTCGTAGACCTCCTTTATCACGTCCACCGCTACGAAGACGTGCAGAACGGCAAGCTGATCATCATGCACGTAGCGTCCGAACTGGCGGGGCGCGATACCTTCTACCTGCCAACTGCCTATATCTTCATGATGCCCTTGCAGTGGGCGGTGGGCGACCTGGTGATGTCGGTGCGGCTGTTCACGATTGGCCTCAGCACGCTGGGCGCGTTCCTGCTCTATGATATATGTGCGGTGGCATTGCGCAGTACGCGGGCGGGCCTGCTGGCGGCCGCTCTCTACGTGAGCATGCCCCTATCGGTGCTGATCTTCTCGTGGGGTATCACCACCAACGTGTTCGCCGATTTCTTTTCCCTGCTCCTGTTCACCGTATTCGTTACCGCGCGTAACCTCGGCCCGCGCAAAGCGGCTTTCTGGTGGCTGTTGGCTCTGTTGTTCGTGGGAGTGCTGAGCCACCCGGCCGTGGTCGCTATTTT
>DATINP010000174.1:0-27216 GCA_035474135.1 Chloroflexia bacterium
CGCCGATGCTGCGCTGATGATGGCGCTTGGCGCTGATGGTGTGTTTGTCGGCTCGGGCATCTTTAAGTCGGGGGACCCGGCCAAGCGTGCCCGCGCTATCGTGCAGGCCGTCACCCACTTCAATGACTACAACATCCTCGCCGACGTGAGTAAGAACCTGGGAGAAGCGATGGTGGGCATCAACATAGCCAACCTGCCGCAGGAAGAGTTACTGTCGGTCCGCGGCTGGTAGTTGTTCCTGAGACTTGGGGACATCGAAGATGGAGCAAGATGAGGTTGCCATTCGGGAGGCTATAAGAAAGGCCCAGGACGGGTGGAACGCGGGTAGCGCTGAGGATTTCGCCGCACAGTTCGCCGAGGATGCTGACTTCGTACTCGTGAGTGGTCGTCATGTCAAGGGGCGCGAAGCGATCGCCGCCGGAGCACGAGCAGACTTTAGCTTCATCTTCAAAGATAGCAAGAACACTTACGTCGTAGAAGCCGTTCGATTTATCCGCCCAGACGTGGCTATTGCCCACGTTCACCAACTCTTGATATATAACGACGGCGAGACCACTCACGAAGCGACAGCCCGCAGCACCTGGGTTCTGACTAGGTACGAGGACGTTTGGAACATTGCCGCCTTCCAGAATACTGCCATTGCGCGTTGATAAAGAGCGCTACAACTAGCCGGAAATAAAGACTATGAAAGTAGGAGTGCTGGCTCTGCAGGGGGCCTTTCGTGAACACATTGCTGCCCTACGCAAACTGGGCGTGGAGGCGGTCGAGGTCCGCCTGCCCGAACAGCTTGAGGGGTTGGACGGCCTGATCATTCCGGGCGGCGAAAGCACCGCCATTGGCAAGCTGGCAGTCAAGTACGGTCTACTCGAACCCATGCGGCGTTACGCAAAGGCGGGTAATCCCGTATATGGTACATGTGCGGGGATGATCATGCTCTCCAATGACGTTGGCCGCGATCAGCCGTTGCTCGGGGCGATGGATATCAAGGTCGAGCGCAACGCCTTTGGCCGCCAACTCGACAGCTTCGAAACTGAACTGGCGATTCCCGCCCTGGGATCCGAGCCGTTCCCGGCGATCTTCATCCGCGCACCTCGCATAGAAGAGGTAGGCGAGGGCGTACAAGTGCTGGCGAAGCTCGACGACGGTACTCCGGTCGCGGCACGCGAAGGCAATATGATCGTCACTGCCTTTCATCCTGAGCTTACTGACGATTTGCGATGGCACCGTTACTTTCTATCGTTGATTACGGAACTCGGAGATCAGAAATCGCGATCTGATTCACACCTACAATCTACCGCGAGCACCCAGCCCGATCCCCAACCTGTGGTTTCTGATACCTAGTTTACGGGAGCAATTCATGGCCTATATAGTGCGCCATGCCAACGTATTCGACCTGCTAAGCATTAGCGCTTCGCGGGGCAAGCAGCGCGTATTGCGCCTGGACCCGCCTTACAGCCTCGTACAGCCTGAGGCGCTGCTTACCAATCTTTTGAAGTCGCAGCTCCCTCTAAGGTCACGCTGGGATTACGTGTACATCTATCGCGAAGGCGGGCGCATCCTGGGGTGGCTGCAGGCCCGCTCGCACTGGCAAAGGCGCGACGAATGGACCATTTCTCTGCTTGGCGCGCCCGACCGGGTTTCTGCCCACATCTGGGAGCGGCTCCTGGAGGACGTGATTCAGGCCGCAGGTGAGCAGGGCGTGATAAGGCTCTTCGTGAAACTTCCCGACGACGCACCCCAGTTGCAAACGTTCCGCTCCCTTGGCTTCACACTTTATACAAATGAGGAAATCTGGGGCAACCTCTTTTTTGGCCCCTCCTCTGTTGAAAAAGAAGATGATCCCTTGAGGAAAGTACTGCGAAACCGCCAGGGACGTGATGCCTGGAACCTTATGCAGCTATATTCTGCTGTCACCCCGCCCGTAGTACAAAGAGCAGAGATGCTCACCAGCCGCCAATGGCAGATGAACCACATAACCCGGCCTCTGGGCCTGGCACGAGGTCTGCTTGAGAAGAGCTATGTTTGGCAGGATGAAAGCGGTAGGGGGGATGGCTTGGGCGGCTATGTGCGACTCCTGACGGGCGCAAGCGGCCACTGGGTAACCCTCATGAACCGCGCTGACCCCGGCAACAGACAAGTCGCCCCGGCTGCCCTCGATCATGCATTGTGGAAAGCCGTACGCCAGGGCCACAAACCGGTATATTGTGGGGTTAGAGAATATCAGTCAGAGGTAGGAACCCTGCTGGAGGAGCGGGGCTTCCACCTACTCAGCAAACAAGCCCTGCTTGTCAAATACCTGGCCGAGCCAATAAAGGAAAAACAGCCTGCCCTGGCTCCTTTCCTGGTACAAACAGGTGAACTGGTGGGGACCAAGTGAGTAGAAGAGATAGGAAAAGGTGCACGACCAAGAAAAATGAGCCGTAAGATGTAGGATGCATGCAGCGCACGTCATGCTTGCGACCGATCCCCCGCAGGGGCCATTCTGGTACAATTAGAATAGGGTACTGTAGGGCCATAGACGTCGTTTCTTTCCGCTCATTAAATGTGCCTCGTTTCTTATTCCTTAGACCGAAGGGGTGATCCTTTAACAATATGTATTCTCCTCAAACAAATCAGTCCCGAGTGGACTACAAAGGTTCCTCAACGAACCTGACGGACGACAACATCGAAAGCAACGGGAGCGCCACTAACACAGGCACCGACTATAACCAGGATGGAGCCTCCTCCGCTGCTGACAATCCAAACGAAATAGTGCGCAACGGAGGCGAACACGTCGTTACTGACGACCTGGACGCCCTGCTTTCAGCCTTGCCCAAAGAGATCGTTGATCCCTTGCGCGCGCTCAATAATCGCGTGAACCTGATCGAAATCGTGATGGATCTGGGGCGCAAGCCCGAAGCGCGATATCGCGGGAGCGAAGCCACCCTGACCGAAACCGAAATCTCCCGGGCCGAACTCGACTATGTAGTAAACCATATTGGCGAATTCGGCGGCGATAATCGCGCGGGCATCGAGCGCACGCTCCACCGTATCTCGTGCATACGTAACCGCCGTGGCGATGTAGTGGGCCTCACCTGCCGCATCGGTCGCGCCGTCTACGGCACAATATCAATCATAAAAGACCTCGTGGAAACGGGGCGCAGCATCCTGCTCGTCGGACCTCCCGGCGTAGGCAAGACAACTATTTTGCGCGAGTGCGCCCGCGTGCTGGCTGATGAACTCGGCAAGCGCGTGGTGGTCGTTGATACCTCTAACGAGATCGCAGGCGATGGCGACATTCCCCATCACTCAATAGGCCGCGCGCGTAGAATGCAGGTGCCGGTGCCCGAGCGCCAGCACGCAGTGATGATCGAAGCGGTGGAAAATCACATGCCCGAAGTAATCATCATTGATGAGATCGGCACCGAGCTTGAAGCGCAGGCCGCACGCACCATCGCAGAACGCGGCGTGCAACTGGTTGGCACCGCACACGGCACAAGCCTCGAAAACCTGATGCTCAATCCAACGTTGAGCGACCTCGTAGGCGGGATCCAGTCTGTGACCCTTAGTGACGAAGAAGCCCGCCGGCGCGGTACGCAAAAATCGGTGCTCGAGCGCAAAGCTCCCCCAACGTTCGATATCATCGTGGAACTGCTGGACCGCGAGCGCGTAGCCGTTCACCGCGACGTAGCCGAGACGGTGGACTCTCTGCTCAGGGGCGACATAATCCCGCCTGAGATCAGGACACGCCGCGCAGATGGCACCATCCATACCGAAATCGCCCACACACCTCCGCCAACCAGCAGGCCCGGCAGCGCCAACATGAATATGGGCGGGCGTGGAGGCGGACGCGGCGGACAGGGTAGGCGCGACTATGGATACGACCAGGGTACGCTCCCCAGCGCCCCCCGTCGCCAGCAAATGCCCGAGTCGCCCGCGATGAGGCGCGATAGGCCATTTGGCGGTAACGGAAACGGAAACGGCAATAGAAGCCGCGAGGTAGGTACCGGCGGGCAGTCTCGCCCTTTTGACCAGGCCGGGCCGGGACCGTTACCGGCGCAATCACCGGCCCCCACACAGATGTACGAACAGCGCGACCCCTGGATCGCACAGCAAGAAGAACGCGAGCGCACCCAGACCACGCGCATTGGCCCCAATCCCATGAGCGTCGCCCAGAGCGTGTCGCCGGGGAAACCGTTGCGCATCTACCCATTCGGTGTGGGACGAAATCGTTTGGAAACTGCAATCAAGAACCTGCGTGTTCCCGCTACGATGGTGCGCGAGATCGGCGACTCTGACCTGGTACTGACCCTCAAGAACTACTACCGTAAAAGTCCGCAATCTCTGCGCGGAGCGGAGTCGGCAGGCGTACCTGTGTTCGTGCTTCGCAGCAACACGCAAACGCAGATCGAGTCGGCTCTGGCGGGCGTGTTCAACGTCGAGCCGGTAGGCGACCCGACGACGAACGCACTTGTCGAAACCGAGGACGCCATAAGCTCAGTAATGGAGACTGCCAGGGCCGTAGATCTAGCGCCGCAGACAGCCGAGATACGCAAGTTGCAGCATAAGCTGGCTGAGAGATACAATCTTGCCTCAGTCAGCCGGGGCAAAGAACCGTTCCGCAGGGTGCGAATCTTCAGGCAGAACTAGACAATGTCAAGGGCGGCCACCAGGTCGCCCTTACTATTGAGTTCCTTGCGCTTGACACAACGGTACGCTTTCCGCTAGTATACGTTCGCTACCCGCTATTGCTACGCTTCAAAACCATACCCGCCAATACCCATCTACCTAAGTTCACACAAAGACCATATGAAAGCCGTTCTCGCAGTTGTACAGGGACAAGATACAGTGAAGCTGGGCAATGCTTTGCGTGAAAAGAGCATCCCTTTCACCACCATAGACAGTACGGGCGGGTTCCTCCGCGAGCGCAACTCGACCTTTATACTCGCCATGCCCAATGAGAACCTGGAAAACGTGCTGTCGGTGATAGCTGAGAACTGCAAGACGCGAAACGAATACGTTTCCTCTTATCCCTCGGCGTTCGACCCAGCAGAGTTTTATATGCCCCGTCCAATAGAAGTGCAGGTAGGTGGAGCCTCGGTTTGGGTACTGGACGTGGTACACTTCGAGCCTCTATAATGAGCGCCTGCCGAGTATGATAGCCGTCTTTCGATGGATCACTATGATATAATAGATACTGTGTGCGGCCACGGCTAGCGTTTTGGCCGCATTTGTGCGAATAAAACCAATTAAAGTTGGCAACCAATAGGTGCTTTCTCTGCACTTCATGCAAGAGGCGGCACAAAAGATAGGATATTATGTCGGCGGAGCTATTAAACCAGGTCGCGTTTATTTTACAGATACTACTTGCCTGCACGGGCGCATATTTACTCGCGCTGTACTTTTCGAGCATCGTGTGGGCCTACCGTGACATTACGGTACGCACACGCGATATTTTCTCAATTGCGCTGGGTCTGGCGCTTGTCATTCTGGTGCCGTTCGCGGGCCTGATCCTGTACATGGTGTTGAGGCCAAAGGAAACCCTATCTGAGGCCTATGAGCGAGCCCTGGAAGAGGAGTATCTGTTGCAGGACATCGAGGACACCGAGCTTTGTCCGTCGTGCAAGCACCGCGTCAGCCCTGATTTTCTCTACTGCCCCCACTGCCGCACCAAATTGCGCGACGAATGCGAGAACTGCGGTCGCCCAATTAGCGTGCGCTGGGCCGCCTGCCCGTATTGCGGCAAGCAGTAACGGCGAAGCCACTCACCACCGTGGCCAGGACTCGGTCGCCTCAGCCCGCAGTTTGACGTAGCTTGCGTAACGCGCAGGATCAATCGTGCCAAGTTCAATAGCCGCATGTATGGCACAGCCGGGTTCCGCAAGGTGAGCGCAGTCGCTGAAGTGGCACTTACCCAGGTACGGCTCGAACTCGGGGAAGCAGTAGGGTAGTTCGTCCGGCGCCACCAGCCATAACCCGATCTCACGTAGGCCTGCTGTATCGGCTACCACAGCGCCGTCGGGCAGCCTTATCAGGAACCCTCCCACCGTGGTGTGTCTGCCCTTACCGTAGGCGTCGCTCAGCCGGCCCACCTTCAGGTCGAGGCGCAGTTCGGGGTAAAGGCTGTTCAGCAGGCTCGACTTGCCCACGCCCGACGGCCCGACAAAGGCCGACTCCTTCCCCACCAACCCCGCACGAAGCTCTTCCAGGCCTTCTCCTGTTTCCGCGCTGGTGAAATGAACCGCATAGCTGGCCTCTACATAGGGCTGAAGCAGCGCTGTGATCTGCTCGCGGTTCGCGAGGTCCATCTTGTTGATTACGATGCGCGCCCGCAATTCGTTGGCCTCGACTACCACCAGAAAGCGATCCAGGGTCGGTAAGCTTAGGACGGGAAGCGACGCGGAAAAGACCACGATTACCTGGTCGATATTGGCGATAAGCACCTGCTTGCGAACCGCATTGCCCGCCGCCCGCCGTGCAAGCACACTTTTGCGCGGCAGTATGCCCTTGATCGCCCAGCCCGCACCGACCTGCTCGATCTCCACGAAATCGCCTACAGCGGGAGGGTCATCGCGAAAGAGCCTTCCCCTGATCGTGCATTCGACCATACGGGCGCCTACCTGCACGGTCGCCACGTCGGCGTAAAGCCGCACAATCTGGGCTTGCTGTTCCCCTGCTTCCTGCTCCAAAATGCCTCCTGCTGATAAGTCGAACCGGGCATGACCCGATGGCTGAATTATAGATAGAGATCAGTTCGCAGTCAATAAGCGCGGAACCTGGACGGGCGGCGGATCGTAGATCGTAGATCGTAAGTCAGGCGGCCACAGGCGTTCGCTCATGGTATGGTGTTTGGGATATACACCCTACGACTAGAGGCCCAGGGATCGTATGACGAAAGTCACCTGCATACCTGACTTTATGCCATGGAAACCGTGACCTGTCCCACTGACGGCCTCGGGCTGCACCCCTGTACAATGAGAATAGAAGAAACAAAAGCCGGGACACGCTACGCCCGGACGATAGGAGTAAACAACGATATGTCAGTAACACAGAATGAGGCAACCACGGCAACCCCCGCACGAGTGGACAAGATAGTTGACCCCGTAATCAACATCGAAAATCTGCACGTATCCTACGGCGATGTGCAAGCGGTGCGCGACCTGAGCCTGCAGGTGAAGCAAGGCGAGATCTTTGGGCTGGTGGGGCCGAACGGCGCGGGCAAGACGACCACGCTCTCCGCCATCGAGGGCATCGTTAGGCCGACCCAGGGTACCGTGACAGTGCTGGGGTACAACGTGCAGAAAGATCCTACGGAAGTGAAGAAGCGGCTGGGCATTAGTCTCCAGAGCACCTCGTTTTTCGACGACCTGAAAGTCTGGGAACTGATCAGGCTGTACGCCGGCCTCTACGAGGTATATCTGAGCAAGACGCAGATCATGGATCTATTGACACGCTTCGAGCTACAGGACAAGGCGAACGTGTTGGCCGAGCAGATGTCGGGCGGGCAACAGCAACGGCTTGCTCTCGCACTGGCAATCGCCAACGGTCCTCAGATAGTCATACTTGACGAACCCACCACGGGCCTCGACCCTCAGGCCAGACGCGCTGTATGGGACATTGTGCGCGCACTCCGGAACGAGGGGCACACCGTCCTCCTGACAACGCATTATATGGAAGAAGCCGAGCAGCTTTGCAACCGAGTCGGCATCATAGATGACGGACAGCTGATAGCCCTCGATACGCCGGGCGGTCTCATCAACAGCCTCAAGGCCGACAGTCTGATAAGCGCCACTATTCCTGTGCCTCTGGCCGATGTGCTGGAATTGCCCTCCGTCACAAAAGCTCGATACGATGGCGACCGGCTGCTGATAGAGTCGAGCAACGCGCACGCGTCCGTAATGGGCCTGCAAAGGCTTGCGGTTGCGCAGGAGAAGCTTCTGACCGACCTAACTATCAAGCAACCCGACCTGGAGGATGTGTTCATCGCTCTTACAGGCAAGAAAATTCGCTAATCGCCTTATCACACGGATCGTAATCACGATACAGGAGCAAAACTTTGGCAACCACAATTGCGACAATAGACAAAGCAAGTACGACCGGAAGTGCTCTCAAGCGCTTCAAACTACTACTGGCTTCAAATTTTCTGATGTATGTACGAAATAAAGCCGCCATGTTCTGGGTGGTTGTATTCCCCGTCGGCCTTATGCTGGTGTTCGGAGCGCTCTACGGCAATGGCCCGATTGATCCATCTTCCCCCAACTCGTTTACTATTATCAGCTACCTCACGCCCGGCCTGATAGTGCTGAGCCTCATGTCCAACGGCCTTGTGGGCAACGCGGCGACGATGGCGAACTACCGCGAGAAGGGGATCCTCAAGCGTATCCAGACGACGCCCCTGCCTGTTTGGCAACTGATTATGGCGCGCGTGGTAATGCAGGCTACCCTCATAGTCGGGCAAGCAGCCATCATGTTGCTGGTTAGCGTGGTCGTCTTCAACGCCAGATATGATTGGGTGGGCGTGCTGGAAGCGACCCCCTGGATAGTGCTTGGCGCCCTCATGTTCATGGCAATGGGTCAGGCAATTGCTGCCCTGGTGAAGAAGGTCGATACCGTGGGCATAGTGGCACAGGTGATCAACTTTCCGTTGATGTTCCTTGGTGGGCTGTGGGTAATGCAAAGCCAGATGCCCGTGTGGCTACAAAGTGTAAGCAACTGGCTACCCAGCACGATGGTTAGCAATCTGGTCCGCGCCCCCATGCTTCAGAGCATGCATCTCGAACCGAGCATGCCCATGGCGCTGAGCGTGTTGGGCGTCCTGTTCTACATCGTCGCCTCCGTCGCCATCTCGGCACGCTTTTTCAAGTGGGGCTAAGCCCATGCTATAATTGGCCCTACCCCAACACCGGGCCGCGGGCCAGGTAAGAGGAGCGAAGGTGGCAGCACCCGGCGCCCTTCTTAACCTGATCCGGCAGCTTATTGCACGCCATTAGAACGCAGAATGAACCTAATGCAGCGCACAGATAATATAGATGGGCAACCGGGGGAATTACCACCGGTCGACGAGGCCATCGACAAACCGATCGCCAGCCCTCCTGCGGTGGACGCCGCTCTTGTGTTGTTCTTCGCTATGACAGTGGTCAATCTGGTTCTTAACGCCGCAATCGTGGTGGCAAACACCGTTAACGGCGATTATTCTTACCTCGTCCCTGTAATTCTGTATCTCATTCTGTTTATAGTTTTCATCGCCTACAACCGAGTACACAATATCCGGACGGACAGTCACGGCTCGATTGGTGACATAATCTGGGGGTTTGACGACGCGATCGGATCACAGGTCGTTTTTTTGGTGGTAAGCCTCGGCCTGACCTTCTGGATGAATTCCATTACGAATAGCCTGTTCGCCGTCTATATCCCCCTCTTCGGGCAAACGATTGGCATGCTATCAGGCAAGTCCGGCCGCGTTCGGCTCAGCATCGCGCTGGTGACGATCGAAGGTGCGGCCATGCTGTACCAGATCGGCTTCCTGGACGATTTGTTTCAGAACCGGGCGACCTTTGGCGAAGTCGCGGGCATCGGCATCTCCGTAATTAGCTTCATCACCCTGGTCTGGGTAATCATGGCGCTGATTCGCTCGCGCATGGAGAGCGAAGGCTTGATCCGGGAGTTGCGGGTTACCCACGCCAGATTGGAAGCGGCCCTTCTGAAGGAGAACGAGGTGGCGGTGCTACGCGAACGCGAACGCATGGCACGCGAGATGCACGACGTGCTGGGCCATGCCCTCGTCCTCGTGGCGGTGAAAATTGAAGCCGCCCAACGGCTGCTGGCGGTCGATCCGGTTCGGGGCAATCAAGAGCTTGAGGCCACCAAGGAGTTGGTACGCCAGAGCATGAGCGACCTGCGTACCTCCCTGGCCGATCTACGCGGTCCGTCGTTCGACGCCGATGCCCAGCCCTTGAGTAAAGCGTTGAGTGCCTGGGCCACGCGTACGGCACAAGAGGGGCAAATAAAGGTTGAGTGCAACTTTGAGCCGGAAACCGACAATCTGCCTCCGCAGATGCAGGACGCCCTCTGGCGAGTGGGGCGCGAAGCCATTTTGAACGTGGTGAAGCACGCCCGCGCACAAACCTTGAGGCTCGCAACTTTTATGAAAGGCGGCTCGGCATACCTGACTATAACGGACGATGGAGTAGGCATACCACGCCTGCGAGAAGGGAGTGCACGTCTCGAGGTCGAAGGACATTACGGCCTCCGTGGTATGCGCGAGCGAATAGAGGCGATGAACGGTCACCTGACGCTGAAGCCGGGGCAAAATGAGCGCGGCACCATTGTGATAGCAAGCGTGCCCATAATGCCCCTTGCACGCGAGGAAGGAAAAGAATAACGTTCATGACAGCTAACATTCGCCTGCTTATCTGCGAAGATCAGACGCTCATGCGACAGGGTCTCGTCACCATTCTTGGGCTGGAGCCAGGTATCGAGGTGGTAGGGCAGGCGGCCAACGGACAGGAAGCAGTCGAGCAGGTGGAGGCACTTAGACCCGACGTTGTGCTTATGGACGTACAGATGCCGGTGATGGGCGGCGTCGAAGCCACGCGCATTATCACAGCCAACCACTCGGAAACTAAGGTGATCATACTTACCACGTTCGACTATGAGGAGTACGTGTTTGAGGGAGTGAAGGCGGGCGCGATGGGATACATGCTGAAGGACACGCCGGCCCCGGAGCTTGCACGCACCATCAAGCGCGTGTACCAGGGCGAGCAGTTCATACAGCCCGCGGTCGCCAGCAAGATCCTGTTCGAGTTCGCACGCGCGGGCAAGCCCGAGACGCAGGACGAGGATTACGAACCGCTGAGCGAGCGCGAGATAGCGATCATAGGCAGGCTCGCACAGGGCATGAGCAACCGAGATATCGCAGATGACCTGTCGCTCGCCGAGGGCACGGTCAAGAACTATGTGTCGAACATTCTCTCCAAGCTACATGCCGTCAACCGTGTACAGGCGATCAATCTGGCGCGCAAGCATAATATAATTTAGCCGTGATCTGGATCATCCTGGCTATTATCATTATCGGGCTTGCTTGCTTGGTGCTGGTTCGGGCGACGCGCTTGCGGGAGGATAGCGGCCTGCCAGATGGCAAGGTTCTGCAGTCCGACACCGGCATCGAGGAGCAGCGCGGTAAGCCCCTCTTTTCGGCGCGCTACGGGCTAACGGGCACCCCTGATTACGTCGTTAGCACGCCGCGCGGCCTGGTACCCGTGGAGGTCAAGCCCACACGCACCGACAGCGAACCCCGCGATTCCCACCTGTTACAGGTACTAGCCTACTGTCTGCTGCTGGAGGAAACTGATGGCAAGAAGCCCCCTTATGGCCTGCTTCGATACAGCACAGACACTTTCAAGGTGGATTACAACAGCCATACGCGTGCCCACCTATTGGAGGCTATGGAGCAATTGCGCCGCACCGCTCAGGAAGAAGAATGGCAGGTGGGCCGCAATCATGACGTGCCGGGGCGGTGTCGCGCCTGCGGCTACCGCGACGTGTGCGACCTGTCGCTGTGGCCCGCCGACGACAAATAGGCCACCAGCGTTTCTATAGTCTCCAGACTATCGAGGTTGAGGTCATCAGCGGCGATATCCAACCCGAACTCCTGCTCGATGCCGGTGAGCAGTTCAAGCCCCGTCAGAGAATCGAGCGACAGGCCGCTCCCGAACAGGGGCGTGCTCCCAGGCAGGGCCGCCATTTGCTCTGGATCCTGTTCGAGCACCCGGGCCAACAGTAGACGCACACGGGAGTCTATGTCGGGTTGTTGAAGGTCGTCCATCATGCCTCCCGCGCCTCCATATTGCTGTGCACATTGAGCCACTGAGGATAGTCGGGCAGGGGCACCGACAGGTCGCGGGATACGGTGACGAAGCTATCACCCGCTACCTTGGAGAACCCCGTCTGGCGGAACAACAGGCGGATGGGCAGGTTCTGCTCGTTGATGGAGTAGACAGCGCGGATGCCCTTCATGCCAGCTTCGATGGCCTGAGCCAAAATCCAACGCACGAGGGCCGCCGGGATGCCTCGTCCCTCGACGCGGCACGAGAGCATTACCAGTTCCAGCAACCACACCTCAGGAGGCCAGGGGGGTGTGGTGTCCACCAGCGCGGCGCCGATCATGCCGTAGTCGCCGAAGCGATCCGTGAGGCTTGCGATGGGCATAAGCCAGCGGGGATCGTGCATGCGCTCTTGTAGCTGCTCCAAGGAATAGCTGCGCCCCGTCGAATTTAGCTGGTGCGTGCGCTCTGTTAGCTCGTGAATGCGAGACAGGTCGGCTTCGTTCGCGGGTGCTATGGTTAGCTGCATGTCACACCACTTGAGGAATGCCTGCCTGTCCCCTCTGAAGTCTGACTCGGCACGCTTGCGGTCGTCCTCTTGCCTGTACATTTCGGTACGCCGGGCGCTCTCTTGTGTCGACCCGCCGCTGAACGCCCGTGTACTCAATGCTGCGCCGATCTCGTCCGGCGACAACACAAGCACGTCCCCCAGTACGTACTGAACCTCGGCCCGCTCAAATGGGCTGTCATCGACGAAGGCGAGGGCGTCCAGGCCAATATTCAACTTATCTGCGATACGCCTGAGCGAAGTGCTCTTCGGCTCCCAACTTATCTGTGGGGCGACAAAACGCCCTTGCAGATCAGGGTGGGCAAGCAAACGCTCCATAACAGAAGGGTCGTTGCGGCTAGCTACACTATTGACGATCCCCCGCTGTTCTAATTCACTAATTATGTCAAGTATGGCCGGGTTCGGTTGAGGCATCGTGTTGGTATCGGCCTCAGCCGCCACGCCACCCCACACTGTGTTATCGAGGTCCCAGACGACGCACTTTATCACGAGAAGTCCTTACAGCCCCGGCCCCGAATCGCTCCCGCGCACAATGCGGCGCACGCTGGCGAAGCGAGGCTTAAGGCCATCCCGGATGACTTCCAGCACCTTATCGGTGTCCATCGGGCCGCACGTGAAAATATCGAGCGCGGCGAAACCCTCATCGACCCAGGTGTGTATGGAAATATGGGACTCGGCGAGCAGCAGAAACCCGGTTACTCCGGGCGGGCTGAACTGGTGGAAGTGGGCGTGGAGAATGGTTGCGCCCCCGGCCTCCGCCGCCCTGCAAAGCAGGTCCTTCAGCGGCTCGGCCTGCGCCAGTACGGAGGTATCATCCACCCAAACGTCATATAGTACGTGTTTATTAATCATCATCTGCTTCTAGCATAAATTATTTTGACACCGGCGGTGTCATACGTCAATTGTCTTCACGAATTACGTTGTCCGTCCCCCCTACTCTCTTCATGGTCAGGTGTTCGGCCTGGAAGCCGAATTTGCGGTATATCAGGCGCATAGCGGTGTTGTTGACGTGGACTTTGCCCGTGATCTCCGTAATGCCCTTTTGCTCTGCATAATCAATGCCATGCCGGAACAATACGTCGGCCACGACCGCACTGTCAGGGTGGTCAATGCCGTGCTTTACTGCCAGCGACCGGAACGTGGCATAGCGCTCCTCCGTCAGGAAGTTGGTGTTGAGGGCCACCCACAACCAACCCTCGATCTCGCCCGTCTCGCGATTCTCTGCTACAAACATCCCCTCGCTATCGCGCTCCAACGCCTTCGCCAGTTTCTTGTGGTGTATGGCCGGGTCAACGATAGCATCGTCGGGAAACGAAATGCGCGCTATCTCGATCTCGAAGTCGATGATAGCCGGCAGATCGTTCTCCTGGGCTGTGCGTAGCAAATAGCGGTTGTCTCTCATGCGTCATACGTCAGGCGTGAAGTTCCACACATCATGTTCGTTGATCGCCACACATGACGACCATCATGCTAAGTATAACGCGAATTGCCAACCAAACGCTATTCTACTCTTCCGACCTGCCTGCGTGACGCCAGCCTGAATGCGTGCGAGCCACACTTAGGACAGCCTGCCTCTTTCAGGCTCTCGATGGTCGCAAATTGGCCTCCTGCCTGCCCACCCACGCTGATCTCCGTGCCGCATGCGGTGCAAACATACATGCGCAGGGTCGGACGCACCTCCCCCGTATAGATCGGTTCCACATAGTCGCCCGTAATCAAGGGGACAGACTGAGCACCGGCGCTCAGCACATAAAGATCGCTGACGCCCGCAAGCACGCCGGCACCCACGTACTCGTTAAAATTGGGCACAAGGCGCTCGATCACCAGGCCCATGGCGGCTATCGCACTCTGCACCCGCACCTGTTCGTCGGGCGGACGGTGGCCGAAATGCAAGTATATGCGCCCACCTGAGGGCTTGACGGCCTGGACGGCACGCGACAGGAATAGCTCCAACCCCGGCAAAGTGTACGGCGGGTCGGTTGACACCGTGTCAAAACTGCCGTGGAGATCAGCGGGGAGAGGCGTGCGAACATCATGCGCTACAACCTCTATCTCGACATTCTCCTCTGTCGCGACACTGCTAAGGTGGTGCAGGATGCGCTCATCTGTGTCTAGAGCGACCACTCGCCGCGCCAGTTTGCCGGTCGGCGAAAGTGCCTTGCCCGCCAGGGCCACGGCCAGCGACACCGAGTCGTCGTCGCCTAACACGAGCACGTCCTTGCCCGCCAGCGCCCCTTCCTCGTACATGAGCGCAGCCCGGCGCAAATTGGTCTCCGGCGTGCAATGGCTCTGGTCCAACTCCACGTCCACACGCGGGTTGCTGGCGAAGTGGCGCTCAAGGATCTCCAGCACCGAGGGCCAGGCACCGCCAACCGGCGCAACACCCAGACCCGCGCATGTAGGGCATATCACGCTCCCGGCCGATGACACCACATGCTCCGCGTGCGGCTTGTGCCCGCCTTCCGCTACGGTCTCCCAGCCCCAATCCACACCGATGGCCCGGTCAGCGGCGGCAGTTAGATGGAGATGCGGTCCAGGCTCAAGCACACCCGATTTCTCAAGTTCGCGGCGCAGCGCAGTCACAACGGGCAACGGCAAGCGCACGACCCGCGCCAGCGCCCTGGCAGTCACAGGCTCGCCCCCGGCTGCGTGCTGCGCCCTGTAGACGACACGCAACACTTCCTCCACACCCGCCTCACCCTCGCGGAGTTGTGTCCGCTCGGCGACGGATTGAAGTAAGTTAGCGCGATTTGTGAACATGTTTTGGAGAGTCATACGTCATGCGTCATGCGTGCTTCCACTCTTTATCCTTTTAATCTCCGGGGCTTTCAACATGCCTGATCCGTGGTTGCCCGTAACGCACGACGCATCACGCATTGCGCCTCATCACGTCCCCAACACGAGTGCCGATCTCGGCAGAAGGGTGGCCTTGAAGGTGCCATTGCTGATCGTGTACTCGTGTCCCTTCCATACGTCTTTCAGAACCGTGCCGTCCTGGAAGAGCTCGCCCACCGGCACATTTAGCTCTTCGAGTAACTGACCCTTGTTGAAGGCCACCACTAACTTGTCATCTTCCAGGTGTCGGGCCAGCGCGTACACGTTGTCGTTGCCGTAGAGAGTGGTGTACTGGCCCGTACGGAGGGCAGGGCGCTCGCGGCGGAGTGCTATTACGCGTTTGAAGAAGTCGTGCAGCTCGCCGTCCCACTTTTGTTCGTTCCACGGGAATGAGGCGCGACTAAGTGGATCCTTGCCACCCTGTACGCCCACCTCATCACCATAGTAGACACAAGGCGCGCCGGGATAGACCATCTGGAACAACGTGGAGAGACTTAGCGCGCTCTTGTCTCCACCCGCCAAAGTGAGATAGCGTGCGGTATCGTGGCTGTCGAGCAGGTTTAATTGTACCGCGGTAACCTCCGGCGGATAAAGCTGCAAAAGCGCTTCGACTTCGCGAGCGAACACTCCGCCCGGCACAGTCGTCACGGGCCACAGGGACGACCCCTCAAGCAGGCCAGGATCGGCGATTTTGTCTATGAAGAACTCAATACATAACTTGGTGAACAGGTAATTCATGACCGCGTCAAACTGGTCACCCTTTAGCCAGCGCGTGGCATCGTCCCAGATTTCGCCCACAATGTAGGCATCCGGATTAGCATCCTTTACGCGCCTCCTGAACTCTTGCCAGAAAGCATCGTCGTTTATTTCCGCCGGCACATCCAGCCGCCAGCCGTCTATGCCGAACTCGATCCAGTGCACCGCCACGCCAAGCAGGAACTCGCGCACATCGTTGGTGGAGATGTTGAATTTAGGCAGCGCATGCAGGTTCCACCAGGCATCGTAGTTCGGCGGGCGCTGGGTATCATAAGCGTTGAGCGGCCAGCCCTTAATCCGGAACCAATCGAGATAGGGCGAGTATGGGCCATTCTCCATGATGTCGTTGAACTGGAAGAATCCTCGGCTGGCGTGATTAAAGACCCCGTCCAGTATAACCTTGATCCCGCGCTTGTGCGCCTCGTCCAACAGGGTACGTAGGGCAGCGTTGCCCCCCAAGAGCGGGTCAACATTGTAGTAGTCGTAGGTGTGGTAGCGGTGGTTGGCCGTCGACTGAAATACAGGGTTGAAATATATGGCGTTGATGCCGAGGTCGACCAGGTAATCGAGGTGTTCGACTACGCCGATAAGATCACCGCCCTTGAAGCCGTGTGAGGTGGGTGGGCTGTCCCACTTTTCAAGGTTGCCAGGCTTGTGCAGGGTCACGCTCTTTGCGAACCTGTCGGGGAAAATCTGGTAGAAAACTGCATCGCGCACCCATTCAGGTGTGTGTACTTCTTGTGTAGGCATATTGCTTTCTGAGTTCTGAGTTCTGAGTTCTGAGTTGTAAGAAGTCACTGGTCACCGATCACTGGTCACCGGTCACTGCTCACTTGTATTTTACCTTAAGCGTGCACGCATCATCTCCACGAGCGTCATAATGGCGGCCTGGTTGTAGGTGTCTTCGTTCCATGGGATGATTATATCGGCATAGCGCTTGCTGGGTTCCACGAACGCCAGGTGCATGGGGCGGACAGTGCGCTTGTACTGCTCCACTATCGAGTTTACAGATCGCCCGCGCTCTTCAACGTCCCTCATAAGGCGCCTGATAAACCTTATATCCGCATCTGTATCTACGTACATCTTTATGTCAAGTAGAGCGCGCAGGGCCGGTTCGACCAGGATCATTATACCCTCAACTATAATAACGGGCCGCGGTTCTACACGGATAGTTTCGGGCTTGCGCGCATAGGTGGCGAAATCATAGGCAGGACGTTCAATGGCTTCGCCCTCAAGCAGCGCATGAATGTGGGCCACCAGAAGCTCTGTCTCAAGAGCGTTAGGGTCGTCCCAGTTCCTATCGCGCAACTCCTCGATGGAGAGGTCAGGATACTCGCGGTAGTATTCGTCGTGGGGCAAAAAGGCAACATTATGCAACCCTACTAATTGCGTCAACTCGGCCACCACTGTACTTTTGCCCGAGCCACTGCCTCCAGCGATGCCGATGGCGAGCGGCCTGGGCGAGCCATTGTGGGCATCAATACGCATCAGATCAATCCTGGCTTCGGACGGTGCCTATAGGCAGGGGCTTGGGGGCAATCGTCCTGTGCGCCGCGAGTCCTTCGTATACGTCGAGTGTGGCGCGGGCGGCGTTCTCCCAGGTGAACTGCGTGGCCCTGGCTCGCCCCTTCACGCTCAGATCGCGTGCCAGGTCGCCGTCGGTGCAAACGCGATACAGCGCACCGGCTATCTGCGCACCCGAGAGAGGGTCTACCAGCAGGGCCGCGCCGTCAGCAACCTCGGCCAGAGCGGAAGTATGCGAAGTCACCACGGGCGTGCCGCATGACATGGCCTCGAGGACAGGCATCCCGAACCCCTCGTAGAGCGAAGGAAAGGCCATGGCAGAGGCTCCGGAATAAAGCGCGGGCAGATCTTCAAACGGCACGTAGCCCGTAAAGATCACGTCGCTGGCCAGGTTGTGCTTCTCCACTTCGGCGTATATCGACGCACTGTGCCACCCTGACTGACCGACCAGCACCAACTTGTGGGGCAATCCACGCTTCTTCAATGCCCGAAATGCCCTTATCAGGCGGGCGAGGTTCTTGCGCGGCTCTATCGTGCCGACGTACAGAATATAAGGACCACCGAGACCATAGCGGGCACGTACCGCCTCAAGTTGCGGCTTATCGGTGACGGTATGGAAGACAGGGGACACGGCATTCATTATGACATGTACTTTGCTCGAGGGCACGCCCAAATAGCGAACGATGTCATCGCCTGCGCTATGGGAAACTGTAACAATGGCCTGGGCGCGACGAGCCACAAGGGGAATCAGCGTGCGGTCCAGCACAAGTTTCTTCCAGTGGTGAAAGCGCGGCGTGACAAACAGGGTCATGTCGTGAAGAGTGACGACCGAGGGGCATCTGCTGGCGAGGGGGGCAAGGTAGTTGGGGAAGTGGCACACGTCGGGGCGCACACGGCGCAATGTCCCCGGCAGCACTCCCTGCATCCAGGCCAGCCTGACGGGGAAGTAGCGTCCTCGATACAGTCGCTCATTACCGAGCACTTGCCATGCCCGCGTCATATCGCGGTTCGAGAAAAGCACGTAGTCGTGCTGCGGGGCCACGCGCATCATCGCTGCAAGCAGGTTCTCCGCGTAATATCCCACTCCCGACTTATAGCCTTGCAAGGCCGAAGCCTCGTATCCTATCAGCATCCCAGTTGCCCCCACGCTGTCCCAGCTATCTGAGCATTATAAATCCAGCGTATGATTTAGCGCCGGCCCTCAGATTCTAACGCCGACCAACGACCGCTCACTGACAACATGAACCAGAAGACCATATAGAGTGGCGTCGAGAAAAGGAAGTAGTCGGCCACACCATGCACGAAGAATGCCACCAACGAGGCCGTCGCTCCCAGGCCCAACAACCACAATGGCCCCCGAGGTGACCTCAGCAACGCCCGAAGCGCGTTCCACAAGGCCAGACCACCGAGCCACAAGAACGCCAGACCACCCAGGGTCCCCAGGTTGGTGAACATCTCTATGTACGTGTTGTTCGTGTAGATATTTTTGTTCCATTGCGTTACGCCTGCGTATTCGCCATATAGATTGCGGAAACCGTCAGGTCCGACGCCCGTAACCGGGTGGGCGACAAACATAGCCCAGGCCACTTTCCAGAGTTGCGTGCGTTCCACACTGGAGGTATCCGACAGAGTCTGTACTGATATTGGTGGCGGCATCGTTGAGGGCGGAGGCGTGGTGTTGCCCCCAGGCTTTATCGCGCCGATCGTATAAGAAGTTATGTCAGAGTTGACGCCCTGCTTGCGGTCGAACCAGGTTACATTTTCGTGGACAAGATCCCACTGCAGGCGGTAGATCCCAGCCTGCGAGGGAGCTTGCACTAATGCTAATACGTCGGTGGTTTCACCTGGTGACACATCGTGGGGCAAGACCGAGCGCAGCCCCTCGAACACCAGGTACACGTTCTCGGTCTGGCTCATCCAGTGGTAGCTGACATGCACGGGCAGCACGCCCCCCGCGGGCCATACCATCTCGCCGTCGTTGCGCACAGTCACAGGTACCGTGATGATCTGGCTGGCCGACAGGGAAGGCAGCGGCCCGGCCGTTATGGTAGCGCGATACCAGGACAGATCATTTTGGGTGAGCAGGCGCAAACGAAACATGGGCTGGGTAAAGAAGACTATCAGCCCACCCAGGGCCATCACGCCCAGCGTCGCCGCCAGTGAGCGCAACATTACCGACCGTACTTTGCGACGGGCCGGTTCGTCGGCTGAAGGATCGGTGCCGACAACTCTCCGCCCAAGTACTATCGAGCCTCCAGCGAGCACAATTAGCCCCGCCAATAGTCCCACCAGGGCGGCGCGGCTCAGAGTCAGGATGAGGGCCATGACAAATACGCCCATTACGAGATACAGCCCCACCACGATGGCGCGTTGTTTGCCGCGCGATAAACCAGCTTCGCCAAAAAGCGCCGTTACCAGCGAACGCGATGAAAAGAGTATCACTATAGCTATCAGTAATGGCAGCACCATCTCGAAGTACATAGCTGCGCCATTTGCGTACTCAAAGCTCCCGCTTAGACGTAACACCCCGCCCACGGTAGTCGGACTGGCTTTGAATGCCTTTAAATAAGGCTGGATGTCAATAGCAGGCACGAACTCCAAAAGGCCTAATATAGAAGAGACGAAACCCGCCCCCACAAAGGTGAACAGGGCACCCAGGAATCGTTTGCGTGTGCTTAGTGCCTCCCACGCCGCCGCATACACCATCACGCCCATCAACAGCCTGTATGTAAACTGCACCCCTAGGGACGTGTACTCGGCGAAGAGAGTAGAAATAACCGCCGCCGCCACGAGCGCGATGATCGGCCAGCGTAGGGGCAAGTGTACCAGTCTCCGCCGTGCGGCAGGGCTGGAGAGAAGGGTGAGGAGAAATACCGCACCAAGCAAAAACAGCACACCCTCAAGGTTGGTGAAGGTGGTCCACAGGAAACGCCCCAACGGAGGGTATCCCGCTTCAAATGGGCCGAAGGCCAGCGCCAGCAAGAGCGCGCCGTATAGCACTCTGCTCATAGAGGGAGTTCCAGGTCTGTCGGTACGCTTTCCGCGCGCCCTGACGCAAATGCAAGTCCAACGGGTTGTGCAGCGCGTGTTTGCCACAGATGGTGCAGTACCGCCCCCCCGCACAGTGCCAGCAGCACCACCTCCGTGCCTACCGTGGCGAAGGCCGCGCCACGCACCCCAAGTATGGGTATGAGTGCAAGGTTGGCGGCAAGGTTTACGAACAGAGAGGCAAGCGTGAAAAGCGCGTACAGGCGGGGTTTATCTATTGCAATCAAGGTATGGGTCAACCCGTAGTTCAGGTACATCGGTACGCAAGCAAATGCCAGGGCCACCAGCACGGGAGCCGAAGAGAGATATTGTGCCCCGTACAACAGTGACAGGAGCGGCGTAGCCAGTAGCGCCAGGCCAAGCGTTGCAAGCCCGCCAAAGGCGAGCAACGCCAGGTGCGTCTGACCTACCATCACGCGCAGGTTATGGGGAGTGCTTGCGTGGGCGGCCTGCGACAACATTGGGAAAACGGCAGCCAGCAGTACCCCTGGCAAGATCAGGGTCGGCTCGAATAGTTTGTAGGCCACGTTGTACACGGCGAGAGCCTCGTTACCCACGATAGGGGGAATAAGCAGGTTGTCCACGCGAAACGAAACGATACTGAATACGATACCGACGCCAACTGCTGTGGGTTGGCCCATTGAAGCACGCCAGTAGGCCCAGTCTACGCGCCAGATAGGGCGAACATACCGCAGTAGCAGCCTGTATCCCAGCAGAACAGCCACCAACATGGAGACGAAGGTCGCCACGGCCAGGCCCCAAACGCCACCTCCCCACAGCACCAGCGCCACGCCCAGCACGAGGTTGAGCAGACGCGATATGAAGCCCAGCCGCGCTTCCCATCCAAGTCTACCGAAGGCGCGAAAGCAGTATGACAGATAGTCGAGCGTGGTGCCGAGCACCATTGTCAGACCGACCACCAGGAGCGCGCCTCGATTGCCCACAGGCTCCAGGAACACGGCCGCCGCGATCAGCAATAGGGCGACGACCGACAGCACGCCCTTGATGGCCAACCCGCCGCCCACCAGCCGACCCGCTGCTTGCGTATCGCTGACCCTGATAACACCTGCGCTGTCGTGCTCGACAAGGCGCGAGAGCTCGCGCTGCACGTAAAGTTGCAACCCGAAATCTGCTACCTGTGCCAGCATATAGCCGATGCTAAGCGCAAAAGTGAAATCGCCGAAATCGGCCTGGGACAGTTGGCGGGCCGCGACCCACAGCAGAGCATACTGGAACGCCCGGCCGGCGAGGTCAGACCCCAGCTTCCATAGCGCTCCGCGCCGTCCGATTGTGCGAGCAAAGTTGCGAATCACAGTACGCTATAATTGTACGACCGGGGTTACTCAGCAGAAAGCACTTTGTCCACTCAGTATGTCGCGATCTGCCCCCATAATTGAACCCATCACAATCAGGATTGTATCATACAGTATAGGATATTCGATGCCCCGCGAGAGAAAAGAGCTAACCAGGCTGAAAGTACCCGCACTACCCAAAATACATAACAAGCAAGCCATCGCTCGAAACAAGGCGCTAAACGCCTCTGAGGGCCTGGCTTACGACTGCACGCTCGCCGCCAGGATACTGGAGGGAAACATGGGCGCGCTTGACCGGTTGCTGGAGCGCCATCTAGCTCGCATCAACCGCTTCCTGCAGCATAGATTGGGAACTGGCCATGCGCGCCTCGTGCGAGACGTAACAACAGCGACATTTGATGATGCCTTGCGCCACCTCAAGCCCTACGCACAACGCACTGCCACCACCCCCATGGAGTACTGGCTTATCGGGCTGGCAGAGCGAAATTTGGGCAAGATACAACAGGCGAAAGGCAAGGCGCGCCCTACAACCACCGCACCCCCGTCAACCGTCCGGTCGACCCCAAAACAGGAACACGACACAGCCGAGAGTGACCTGGCAATCGTGCGGAGGGCCATGGCCGGGCTTTCTCGTCAGGACTCGTTCGTGCTCGCGCTAGCCCTGTTTGAGGGCATGTCCGCGCTTGAAATAGCCTCCACCCTGGGCATTGGGGAGGCGCGCGCCCTGAGAAGGCTCAGAAGCGCATTAGCAGCCATCAGCAAGCAACTTCCAACCAGCGCGGGAGCCGTCTGACATGGATGCCCTGCGCCGCCTGATCCAGCCCACCGTGAGGCGAACCGCCCGACCCGTGCGCCGCGTGGCACCACATACCGTTGAACCGGAGATGAGTCGACTGCGTGGCCCGAACAAGAGGCTAGCCGAGGCGCTTGATCAGCTAATCGGTGGTGTGCCTCTCAACTGGGGGCAGGTAGAGGACGACCCCGAATTGCTTACTCTTGCACGTCTACAAGTGGCGGGCCAGGAGTGCCGTCTGCAAGTAGTGACCGAGCCGTCTCTGACCGAGCGTGATGCCATCCTTGATGCGCTATCGCCTACTCTCGACAGGATCAAGCACGCCCCTGCGCCCAGGGCCGAAAAAGTCGCTCCGAAGTCGATGGCGGGCTTTTCCGAGAAGGTGCAAGTGCTGACGCAGGTCGAGGACAACGTGGCCATCCATACGAACATACCTGTTCTGGTGGCCAGAATCATGGCAGTTGTAGCAGTCGCGGGATTGGCCGTGTGGGGCGTGTTCAGCCTGATTGCATGGTTGGGTTCGCCGACCTTTAGCTGGATCGAGCTTAAGAACGGCGATACGCTGTTGAACAAGATAGATCGGACGGGCAACTGGCAAAGTTACCCCTGCAAAGTACAGAGAGAAGCCGATCCGATCACGACCGAGTACTACCAGGCGTTCACAAGCAAGCGTGACCTGGGAGACGCACTCGATTTCATCATTCCAAACCTGCCCGCGCTCATTACTGAACCTCCTACTTATACACTGTCTCTCAACCAGATGGCGCTCGCGCCCTGCGAGCCAAACCGGGTCGTGGACGCGGACCCCGGCGCTATACTCAAGCTCAACTATACGGCGCAGTATACGCTCGGAGGCCTCAGCGTACCGCTGACCGCGACACAATCCATTCTCCCCGACAACGGGCCGCTGCCCGACCAGATCTCTACTCAGATCACCCTTTACGTGGCTAAGGACCAACCAACGCCTCTCGACATAAGCGTGGGCAGTTGGCGGGAGTTGCGCATCATACCCGAAAACGACAAGGCCCCCTTCCACGGCGTAATGTGGCACGGAAAGCCCTACTACGACAGGGCCGGCGTGCGCTGGTCTGGGGACGTAAGCGTGCTGATGGTAGAGCGTGGCGATATGCTTTACACGCTGATTGGCGCGCCCGCCAGCGACATAACGGAAGAAATCCTATTGGCGATAGTCACAAACAGTACTTGGTGAGTGATGCGTCATGCGTCATGCGTGCCATGTGTTCTACTGTCTTAATGACGTAGGCGGGGCAAAACGGGACAGGTTTCGTGTAGTCCGTCCGGGTACATTTGTGAGACCGGGCGAGATATGACGCAGGAAGTGTCGCGTCCGCGCGTTTTGACACCACCATGCCCAACGGTTTACAATCGGGCCTGTGACGAGCAACAACGAACCGGCCCTGGCGACACACCCACCAGCGAGGGCGAAATGGGTGGTGTGGGCAGTGGCGGTCGTGCTAATACTGGCCGCTATACCGGCATTGGTGCGGTTTGTCAGCACTTCGGCTGCGTGGCTCGATTACCCCTATCCACGTCCCGGCTCTGAAGGGTTGATCCTGTACGAAACGCTCCTCGTCAAGAATGGCGCAGACATCTATGCGCCCGTTACGCCCGACCGGTTCATTTCGGGCCCCTATCCACCGGTCTACTACTGGCTGGCCGCGCTCGTGCTACCCGACAGTCTGCCCGACTTCTCCGCACCAGATACCGTAACCTCAATCTTCACGCCCGGGCGCATCATATCTCTGCTCGCCGCGGTCGTAGCTGCGTTATCGGTTGTTGCACTCGTGATCCTCGCAAGGCCGCGGCGGGACAAACGCGGGCTACTTGCCGGGTCGGTTGGGGGCTTGCTCGCGGGCGCGACCCTGCTCGCCATGCCGCAGGTGATGGTGTGGGCTACGCGCTTCAGGGGCGACATGCTGATGATTGCGCTGACTGCGCTGGGGCTGGTTTGCATAGCAGCAAGCTCTCGAAGTGTACCTGCCACTACCCGAATGTGGGCATGGCTTGGAGGAGGTGCCGTGCTTTTCGCTATTGCCTTCTACACCAAGCAGACCGCGTTGGCCGGACCGATTGCCGCCGCTCTCTATCTGTTCGTTCGAAATTGGCGAATTGCTATCAAGTGGTGTGTAGTAATGTTCGCGGCTGTGCTTGTGCCGTTCGCGCTGCTGGAGATAGCAACGGGCAACTGGTTCTACCTGAAAATGGTGACCTATCACTCCCTGCCTATCCGCACTCTTACGCTGGAGCGTCTCCTGCAGTTCGCCTTCTGGGAGGATGAATGGCCGGTGATACTACTCGCCTTGGGTTATCTTGCATACGCCGTCGCCAGGTTGCTGAGTGACATACGAGGGAAGCGTCCGGCAAAGGCATCAGGACAAGCCGAGTCCGCGCCCCAAAGCTCCGAAACGTCCACCATCCCCTTCTTTCTTCTGGCCACGCTGATAACCCTGCCCACGGGCGCAGTGGTGGGAGCCGACCACAACCATCTGCTGATGCCTGGGCTGGCGGTAGCGGCGGGCGTGGGCGCACTGGCGGCATATCTGCTTGGCAGGCTGACTTCCGAGGAAGTCGAGGTCCTGGCAGGCTATGCAAGGCGCGGGGGGGGTGCCAACGGCTTCTATTCCGTGGGTGCGCTGGCGACGGTGCTGCTGGCGAGTTATTTCCTGCTTACCTCCGAGCCGTCGTCATGGTACAACCCCGACCTGCAAATGCCCTCAACACAGCAACAGGAACAACTGCGCAAGGTCGTGGAAAACGTACACGAGAACCCCGGCACGGTATTCTTCTCGGATGACCCCGGTGTGCTTGCCCTCGCAGGCAAGATTACTCCCTACGATGACCCCTTCACAATGGCGGCTCTCGCGCCGCAAAACAGGTGGGACGAAACCTCCTTCCGCGATCAGTTGCGCGCCGGCAAATTTGCCTTGCTGATATTATCGTGTGACGTCACAACCGAGAACAGTTGCCGGGGCGACACGTTCACGCCGGGCGTCCTCGACGCGATCCGCGACGGCTACGATCTCCTGTTCAGAGACGTGCTGTTCACGTACGCACCGAAGAAGTGACGAGGGGTTAGGGGTTAGGGGCTAGGCACTAGATAAGAAGACCCTGCTTGAAGGAAACCCTCACGACGAAAGACGTATTCTTCTCTTCACTAACCCCTCGCCCCTAACCCCCCACTTGCACCATCTCCCTACGTCCCGTACACTTAGAATGATAGATTGTTTTATACGGGGGAAAGCATGGCAGACAAAGTAAGACTACGCATCGCGCCTTCGCCTACGGGTGATCCACACGTCGGCACCGCATATATGGCGCTATTTAATAAGGCGTTCGCCCACCATCGGGGCGGGCAGTTCATCCTGCGCGTCGAAGATACCGACCAGACGCGCTACAACGAAACCTCTGTGCGCGAGATTATTGACAGCCTGGCATGGCTGGGGCTACTGCCCGACGAGGGTCCCGGCATCGGCGGCGACTACGGGCCATACGTGCAAACCGAGCGTCGTGACCTGTACCTCAAGAATGCCAACGAACTGGTCGAGCGCGGCCATGCTTATAAGTGCTTCTGTACCAAAGAGCGATTGGACGCACTCCGGACCGAACAGGCCGCCCGAAAAGAGCCGCCTCGCTACGACGGCCACTGCCGCTACCTTTCTGCCGAGGAGATCGCAAGCAACCTGGCTGAAGGCAAGACGTACACTATACGCCTGAAAGTGCCGGAAGAGGGCCAGACCACATTCAACGACCTCATCCGGGGGGACATCACCTTCGATAACAAAGAACTACACGACCCTATCCTGCTCAAGTCAGATGGACTGCCCGTGTATCACCTTGCAGTCGTGGTGGACGACCATTACATGGAGATTAGCCACGTCGTACGCGCCGAGGAGTGGATCAGCAGCACGCCCCTCCATGTGATGCTGTACAACTTCTTCGGGTGGGATGTGCCCTATTTCGCGCACATGCCCCTGCTTCGGAACTCGGACCACTCGAAGATTTCCAAGCGCAAGAATAACACTTCGATCAAGTGGTACCGCGAGCAGGGCTATCTGCCGGAAGCAATGATCAACTTCCTTGCCCTGATGGGCTGGTCTATGCCCGATGGTAGTGAGCTTTTCGGCTACGCAGATGTTGAGCGCGAGTTCACGTTTGAGCGGGTCACGACAGGCGGCCCCGTGTTCGACCTGGTGAAGTTGACCAATATCAACGGGAAATACATCCGCTCCCTACCCGATGACGAACTGTTCGCCCGTCTGTTACCCTATCTACCCGCCGACATGGATAAGACACGGGCTCGCGAGGTGTTGCCCGTGCTTAAGGATCGACTTACGCGCCTGGGCGAGTTTACCGAGCTGACGGGCTTCTTCTTCGGCCCTGTTCCGGGCTACCCTGCCACCTTGCTGGTCCCCAAAAAAGGCACCCCGGAAAGCACGCAGGCGGCGCTAGAGCAAACGAAGGTGCTTCTCGAAAACCTGCCCCGGCCGTGGACCCACGAGACATGGGAGAGCGGCATGCGCGCTCTCGCCGACCAACTGGGCGTAAAAGCAGGCGACC